>JBAXMQ010000128.1:0-8935 GCA_037134215.1 Betaproteobacteria bacterium | reverse complement strand
GGAGCCCGCAGGGCGGGGGACACGAGCGGCGGCACCCAGCCGGCCCCCGCAGCCCGCCAATGCCGCTGCGTGAAATGGATGTCTCTCGTGCAAGTCATCACCAGAACCAGAAACGACGTAGAGGCTTACTACAAATTAAATAGCAATAAACCCAATAAGCACCTGGCCTAAGGCCCGATTGCACGCCTAAACTACCACCACCCGCACTTCGTCAGGTTGGGCGCGCCGATTGCTCAGCGCGCTCATGGGTCGGGCGGCAGCGGCGCCTCAACCAAGCCAAGCGAGAGATGCTTGAAATGTGCATCGGCCGTGAGAATGGACACCCCATGCCGCTTTGCCACCGAAGCGATGATGGCATCTGACAGCGGCACAGTTATGCCACGCAAGCGCAAGGTCTGCAAAGCCCGGCCCGCGCCGTGCCAATCGTCGGAGAGCACCGGTAAACACGCCACGTTGGCAAAGAGAAACTCAAGCTGCTGCATTTCTTTTTGGCCCTTGGCACCCTGCAACAGCTCCGCCACCACGACGCCGCACATCAGCGCGGTGTCGTCTGACAGCGCCCTCTCGACCACATCGCCCAAGACACCGCCTCGGGCACGCAAAAAGTCGATCCAGGCACTGGTATCAATCAGGATGCGGCCGCTCATTCCTTCACGTCCAACTGCCTCAGCTGGCGCCAGCCGTCCTCGACCTGGACCTGCCCGCGAAGCGCCAGCAGCTTTTGCTTTCGCACCGCAGCAAGGTAGTCCTTAAGCGCATGGCGAATCGCAAACAGGGGCGTTTTTTCACCCGTTAACTGCATCAATTGTTCAGCTAATTCATCATCAAGTGTTAGTGTCATTCGCATCAAAATCTCCAAAAATTAGCATCATACTATCTTGGAAACTGCATATTGCAAGTCTCTGGCCGCCAAAGAACCGCACACCCCATGGCATTCACAGCGCTGGGCACCGATCAAACCCGATGCTGCGGGGGCCGGCTGGGTGTCGCGGCGAGGTAAAAGGAGGAGCCCGCAGGGCGGGGGACACGAGCGGCGGCACCCAGCCGGCCCCCGCAGCCCGCCAAAGTCGCCGCGTGAGATGGCTGCTTACGGCCTAAGCGCGCACCAGAAACAATCGGAAACGCTACGACTTAAATAGCAATAAACCCAACAAGCACGTGGCTTAGAGCCCGATTTCACTCATAAACCACGACCGCCCGCCCCTCGTCGGCCTGAGCGCGCCAGCTGGCCAGCGCGGCATCGCTGGGGTAGAACAGGGCTTTGTCGCCCAGTTGCAGGTCGACAGAGACCGCACCAACCTCGCCTTCACGCCGCAGCGACAGGCGCAAGCCCAAACCGCGCAGCAATTCGCCCTGCTCGCTCATCTCGCGCTGTGGCGGGTGGGCGGCGAGCAGGCGGGCCACGTCGGGGGCACCGCCATTGACCGCCACGCGCAGGTATTTGCCAAAGCGACAGCGCGCCTGCTCCAGACTCCAAATTTGTGTCACCGTCAACTGCACCCCGCCAGAAAAGCGGTCTGGCTGCAGCTTGCCCATCACGACCACTAACTCATCGTCCTTCAGCAATTGCCGGTGAGCGGCCAGCAGCGCCTCGTCGGCGCGGGCATCCACCAAGCCCGATTTGTCGTCAAGCTTGAACAGGCCCAGTTTGCCGCGCTGCCCGTTGATGATGCGGAAGTCGGTGATGATGCCCGCCAGCAGCTGAGGCTCGCGGGTGTCGATCAGGTCGGCAATCTGGCGCTTGGCAAAGCCGCGCACTTCGGCTGCCGACTCGTCAAACAGGTGGCCCGACAGGTAAAAACCGACCGCCGCTTTCTCCATGGTCAGTTGCTCGCGCACGCCCCAGGGGGTGGCCGGCAGCAATTCGGGCTCCTGGGTGCTGGCACCATGGGCGTCGTCGTCCATGTCGAACAGGCTGGTCTGGTTGGCATTGGCCAGCATGGCGGCGCCAAAGTCGAACGCCAGATCGACCGAGGCCAGCAGGCTGGCCCGATGCCGCTGCAGCGTGTCAAAGGCCCCGGCCTTGATCAAGGCCTCCACCGTGCGCTTGTTGATGCGGCTGCGGTCGACCCGGGCGCAAAAATCAAACAGGCTGGTAAAAGGCCGGGCCTCATCGGCCAAAGGACCGACGCCGCGCCCCTCACGTGCGGCCACGATCGCGTCGATGGCCTGCTGGCCGGTGCCCTTGATGGCGCTCAAACCATAACGGATCACCTGGTTAGAAACCGGCTCAAAGGCATGGGTGCCACGGTTGACATTGGGCGGCTCAAAGCTCAGGCCCATGCGCAGCGCGTCTTCAAACAGCACCTTGAGCTTGTCGGTGTCGTCCATCTCGACCGTCATGTTGGCGCAGAAGAACTCGGCGGTGTAGTGCACCTTGAGCCAGCCAGTGTGGTAGGCCAGCAGCGAGTAGGCGGCGGCGTGCGACTTGTTGAAGCCATAGCCGGCAAACTTCTCCATCAGGTCGAAGATCTCGTCGGCCTTGGCCTCGTCAATGCTATTTTTGGCAGCGCCGTCGCGGAAGATCTGGCGGTGCCGCGCCATCTCGTCGGCATCTTTCTTTCCCATGGCGCGGCGCAACATGTCCGCGCCGCCCAGCGAGTAGCCGCCCAGAATCTGCGCAGTCTGCATCACCTGCTCCTGGTAGACCATGATGCCGTAGGTCTCGGACAGCATCTCGGCCACCAGCGGGTGCGGGTACAGCACTTCTTCGCGCCCGTGCTTGCGCGCGACAAAGCTGGGAATCAGGTCCATGGGCCCGGGCCGGTACAGCGCATTGAGCGCGATCAGGTCTTCCAGCCGGGTCGGTTTGGCGTCCTTGAGCATGCCCTGCATGCCTCGGCTTTCAAACTGGAACACCGCCTCGGTCTTGCCCTCGGCAAACAGCTTGTAGACCCGGGCGTCGTCAAGCGGCAAGTCTTCAAAGGCAAAGTTTTCCTGACCCGCATGGCGCTGGCGGATCATCGTGCGCGCCATCTCCAAAATGGTCAGCGTGGCCAGGCCCAGAAAGTCGAACTTGACCAGGCCGATCGCCTCGACGTCGTTTTTGTCGTATTGGCTGACCGCCGAATCGCTGCCGGGCTGCTGGTACAGCGGGCAGAAGTCGGTGAGCTTGCCCGGCGCAATCAGCACACCGCCGGCGTGCATACCGACATTGCGCGTCAGGCCTTCGAGCTTGCGCGCCAGCTCCAGCAGGGTGCGCACATCGTCTTCGCGGCTTTCGCGCTCGGCCAGCAGCGGCTCGGCCTCGGTGGCGTAAACGGTTTTGTCGTCTTTTTTGCGATCGGGTGGCGGCAGTTGCAGGCTCACACTCACACCCGGCTTGTTGGGAATGAGCTTGCTGATGCCATCGCAAAAGGTGTAGCTCATGTCCAGCACCCGTCCCACATCGCGCACAGCGGCGCGCGCGGCCATGGTGCCGAAAGTGACGATCTGGCTCACCGCCTCGCGCCCGTACTTGAGCTTGACGTAGTCAATCACCCGGTCGCGGTTGCCCTGGCAGAAATCGATGTCGAAGTCGGGCATGGACACCCGCTCGGGGTTCAGGAAACGCTCAAACAGCAGCTTGTACTGCAGGGGATCGAGGTCGGTGATCTTGAGCGCGTAGGCCACCAGTGAGCCGGCACCCGAACCCCGGCCGGGACCGACCGGGCAGCCATGGGTTTTGGCCCAATTGATGAAATCACCCACGATCAGAAAGTAGCCCGGGAAGCCCATCTTGACGATGGTGGCAATCTCGAACTCCAGCCGCTCTTCATAGCGCGCTCGCTCCGCCTCGCGCCGTACTGTGTCCGGGTACAGGTGCAACAAGCGGTCTTTCAGGCCCTCGTGCGAGGCGTAGCGGAAATAGGCCTCGGGCGACATCCGCTCACCGTTGACTTCGGGCGTCGGGAACTCGGGCAGCTGCGGCTTGCCCAGAACCAAAGTGAGGTTGCAGCGACGGGCAATTTCGACCGTATTGGCCAGCGCGGATGGCACATCGGCAAAGAGCGCCTGCATCTGCTGGGCCGATTTGAAATACTGCTCGCGCGTGAAGCGACGAACGCGGCGCGGGTTGCCCAGTATTTCGCCATCCGCAATGCAGACCCGGGCCTCGTGCGCCTCGAAATCATCCGGCGCAGTGAACTGCACCGGGTGCGTGGCCACCACGGGCAGACCCATGCGCGCCGCCAGCATGACGGTCGCTGCCACGTGGGCCTCGTCATCGGTCCGTCCGGCCCGCTGCAGCTCCAAGTAAAAACGATGCGGAAACAGCTCGGCCAGCTGCAGCGCCACCGCAAAAGCCCGCGCCTCATCGCCCTGTACCAGCGCCTGCCCCACCGGACCAGCCTGGGCGCCTGAAAGCACAATCAAACCCTCGTTGCGCTCGCGCAACCAATCCAGCCGCACCACGGCCTGCGCCTTGCCACTGCTCTGGGTCCAGGCGCGGGCCAGCAGCTCAGACAGGTTGAGGTAGCCCTGGGTGTTTTGCACCACCAGCACCAGCCGGGACAGCGCGGCAGAGTCCTGGTTCTCCAGCCATATTTCAGCGCCAACGATGGGCTTGACACCCTTTTTGCGCGCCTCTTTGTAGAACTTGACGGCCCCGAACAGGTTGCCGAGATCGGTCATGGCCAGCGCCGGCTGGCCGTCTCGCGCGGCGGCCTGAATGACCTCGTCGATGCGGCAGGTGCCGTCCACCACGGAAAACTCGGTGTGCAAACGCAAATGAACAAACATGGCTCGTATTGTGCCCGGGCAATGCCCCTTTCAGCGACCTGACCAAGGCTGGCCCAAGAGCGTCAAATGCCTACAATGTTTTGAGGGGGTAAACAATGAAACTGCTTGTGGTTGACGACCATCCCCTGGTGCGGGCGGGCCTGCGCCAGGCGCTCAAGGGGCTGGATCACGGTGTGACGGTGCTGGAGGCCGCCGACTGCGGCCGTGCCTTCGAGCTGGCGGACCTTCACCCAGACATCGATCTGGTGCTGCTGGACTACCAACTGCCCGATATGAACGGCCTGACCGGCCTGCAGACGCTGGCGCGACAACACCCGGAGCTCCCGGTGGTGATGTTGTCAGGGTCGCTGGAGCCGCAACTCGAGCAACGCCTGCGCGCAGCCGGAGCGGCCGGCTACGTGAGCAAGGGCTGCAGCAGCCAGGAGTTGCTGAGGGTGTTACGGCTGGTGCTGGCGGGCGGCGACGCGGTGATCGACCCCGACATGGCAACGGTGGACCTGCCGGGTACCGAGGTTGAGGCTCAAGCTGACGTGCGGCTGACCCTGAGGCAAGAAGAGGTGTTGCGGATGCTGTTGGATGGCTGCACCAACAAAGACATCAGCCGCGCGCTCTACATTTCGGACGAAACCACCCGCAACCATGTCAGTGCCGTTCTGAAATTTTTCGGTGTGAACTCGCGTACCCAGGCGGTGGTGGCCGCAAGCCGGCTGGGTTATACCGCCGGCCCATCCTCGACCTCGTCCACGACCTCGTCCTGAAGCTGGCCGGGCGCGATCAGCAGGCGACGCAGCAGGCTGCGCAGCTTGGCCGGGCGAACCGGTTTCTGCAACAGGGTTAGGCCCACATCACGCGCCGCCTGCACCAGCGCCGGGGTGCTGCTGCCGCTCATCAGGCAGGCTGGAATCGGCCGGTTCGCTGCGGCCCTCAACTGCTGCACAGCGTCAATGCCGTTGACCCAATCCGCCAGCCGGTAGTCCGACACCACCAGGTCCGGCGCGCCGTCGTCCTCGATCTGTTGCAAGGCCATGGGCAGGCTGTCCGCTGTGCGCACTTTAAAACCCCAGGAGGTCAACAGGCTGCCAACCGCATGGCGAGACAGCCGGTCGTCCTCCAACACCAGCGCTGTTTTGCCCCCGGACAGCAGCAGCGACGGAGGCTGAACTTGCGGGACAAGCTGTGGCGGCTGATGCGCCTGGGACGGCACGGGGGCCAGGGGCACATCGATGCTGAAACGACTGCCGCAACCCAGGTTGGAGCGCAACTGCACTGGCAAACCCAGCAGACGCGCGATCAGATCGACGATGTGCAAGCCCAGGCCCAGGCCCTTGCTGCTGTCCCGCGCCGGGTTGGCCACCTGAAAATAATCCTTGAACACCGCCTCGTGGTGTTCTGGCGCAATGCCCACGCCACTGTCCCAGACCTGGATACGGGCCATGCTGCCACCGCGCAAGGGGCGACAGGACAGCAGCACCGTGCCGCTGGGGGTATAGGCCATCGCATTGCCCAGCAAGTTCTGCAGGATGCGGTGTACCTGACCGGCGTCGCTGAGCAGCCAGACACGGGTCGGGCGAATCCGCAGGCGCAAGCCTTTTTGCAGCGCAATCGGTCCGGTCGCGATGCGCAGCTTGTCGAACAGCTCGTTCAAGGCAAAAGGCCGTACCTCGGCCGTCACCGCCTGAGCTTCCAGCCGAGAAATGTCCAGAAGTGCGTCCAGCAAGTCTTGCATGGACTGCACCGAGGCATCCAGGTTTGCAATAAGCTGAACCGCCTCTGCGTCGAGCGGCAACTGACGCAAGCGCTCCACGAACATGCCCAGCGCGTGGGTGGGTTGGCGCAAGTCGTGCGAGGCGGCAGCCAAAAAGCGCGATTTGGCCTGTGTAGCCTGCTCAATGCGGGCCATCTGATCACGCAGGTTTTGGTCGGCGCGCGCCCCGCTTTGCGTCAGTCCATCGCGCGCTGACATCAGCCCGTGCGTCAGGTTCTCATGCCGGCGTGCCAGCCACAGGGCGAACCATGCGCCAAACAGGATGCCCACCACCGCAACAGCCACATAGGCCAGCACGGCCTCGGTGTGCCGCTGCGTCTGGGCGAAGCGGAAGAGTTCCGCTCCGGTCATGCGGCCGAACAGGTCGAGGCTCAAGAGGGCAGCGGACACCAGCGCCACTGGCAGCAGCGCCGCCAGCAGCAAACGGCCTCGAATGCTCAGACCTTTCATGACATGCATCACCCCCTTGGGTCCGATTCTGCCCTTGATTCGCCAGATCCGCGACGCCTCACGGACCCACTGCTTTTAAAATACAAGGGTGAGCACTATCCTGAATATTTCCGCCTACAAGTTCGTCGCCCTGCCTGATGCCGAAGGCTTACGCAGCACATTGTTGGCTCGTGCCAGCGACCTGCAGCTCAAAGGCACCGTCCTGTTGGCCGAAGAAGGCATCAACCTGTTTCTGGCCGGCCCGGCCCCAGCGGTGCAGGATTTTGTGAACCAGCTGAGGCAGGATGCCCGGTTTACCGACCTGACGCCCAAGGAAAGCTGGTCGACCACGCAACCTTTCAAAAAAATGCTGGTTAAGGTCAAGCGCGAGATCATCCGCATGGATCACCCGGCCATCCAGCCGGCGCAGGGCCGCGCGCCGGCGGTCTCCCCGGCCACGCTCAAACGCTGGCTGGACGCCGGCACCGACGACGAGGGACGGGCGGTGGTGCTGCTGGACACACGCAACGGCTTTGAGGTGGACGAAGGCAGTTTTGAGGGCGCCATCGACTGGCGATTGGCCAAGTTCAGCGATTTTCCGCAGGCCCTGCTCGCGCACAAGGCCGAGCTGGCACACAAGACGGTGGTCAGTTTTTGCACCGGCGGCATCCGCTGCGAGAAAGCGGCGATCTTCATGCGTGAGCACGACTTACCGAACACCTACCAGCTCGACGGTGGCATCCTCAAGTATTTTGAAGAAGCTGGCGGCGCGTACTACCGTGGCAACTGCTTCGTCTTCGACGAACGCCGCGCCGTCGACGCCCAACTGGCCCCACCGCCGTCATGCCCGGCCTGACCGGGCATCCATGCTGATTCAGCGGCTGAACTTTGCCGCCAGTTCGGCGATGCGCTGCCCGAACTGGCGACCGGTTTCCAAGTCACCAGCGTTCATTTCGCCCGCACCAGCGTCGCCCGGCGTTTGCGCCATCGGCCCGGCAGAAGAGGCGAGGTAATTGACGTCGCTGCGCTGCGAGGCCTTGGTGTTGTTGTAGCTGATGCCGGTGCCAGCCCAGACGCCGCCGTGCTGCATGGCCAAGGTCATGAAGTAGTGCAGCGTGGAGTGCTTGTCGCCGTTCATGTTGGCGCTGTTGGTGAAGCCGCCAAAAATCTTGTCCTTCCAGGCCTGGGTGTACCAGGGCTTGGAGGTGGCGTCGGCAAATTTCTTGAACTGCCAGCTGACCGTTCCCATGTAGGTTGGCGAACCAAAAATGATGGCATCCGCGGCGGCCAGCGTGTCCCAGGCGGCTTCGGGCAGGTTGCCGTCTGCGTCGATGGTGAGCAGTTCAGCGCCTGCGCCCTCTGACACCGACTGCGCCAGGCGCTGGGTGTGGCCGTAGCCAGAATGAAAAACAACTGCGACTTTGGCCATGTTCATACTCCTTGATGTGGCGAAAAGAAGGTGCCCGCACCGTGCGAGCCCCGGGAAAATGAAAGGCAGTTGACCACTCAGGCAGCGCGTTTAGCGTCCAGGCTCAGCGCGCCCGGGCCGAAGGCGGTGAGGGACAGCAGGCCACCGGCAATGGCCAGGTTCTTCATGAACATGATCTGTTGCATCTGCATCGCTTCGGCGGGCGCTGCCCAGAAGTTGTGGAAGAACACGCCTGCCACCACGGTGAAGAGCGCCATCAGCAGCGCGGCCCAACGGGTCTGGTAGCCGGCGATCAGCGCCATGCCGCCCAACACCTCTAGCGCCACCGCCAAAGCCGCGCCCAGAGTGGGCAGCGGCAATCCGACCGAAGCAATGTAGCCCACCGTGCCGGCAAAGCCGAACAGTTTGCTCAGACCGGCGGGCAAGAACAGGGCAGCCAGCAACAGGCGGGCGACGAGGGACAAGGCGGCTTGGTAACGGTTCAGCATGGATGGGTCCTTGGTGATCAGAGCGGGGAAGGGGATGTATTCCCGCGTGCGCGGGAATGACGAGACTGGGCTGAAATGACAGGTTAGGGCGGCGAATGCCGGGGT
>JBAXMQ010000127.1:0-9326 GCA_037134215.1 Betaproteobacteria bacterium | reverse complement strand
TGCCGGTGATGTACCACCACTCGGTGCGAAAGTCGGGGTGGCTGCCCAGGTCGCGCGGGAACTGCAGCCGCTGCGGCGCCAGTGCGCCGGCACCTGTGGGTAAAAGCGGCAGTGCCAGGGCAGCAGCCAGCAGGCGGCGACGAGGCAGGCCGGGCATGGGGAGTACCATGGCAGAACGGGTTGACAAAGGCATGCTGACGATTGTGGCGCCATCCGGGGCCCGCATGATAAATTCAGGGCAAATGGAGGGCTGGCACCGCGCCCATAACAAGACAAACCGCATGACCGCCAACGCTTTTCACAACATCGCCCAAGTCGAAGCCAGCCTGTGGGACGCTGCCGACCTGCTCCGCGCCAACTCAAACCTGCCCAGCAGCGAGTACTGCATGCCCGTGCTAGGCGTCATTTTTTTGCGCCATGCCACCAACCGCTACCAAACGGCACTCCAAACCATAGAAGCAGAACAAGCGGCAGGCACCATGCCAAAGCGCCCGCTGGGCAAAGCTGATTTCATCAAGCGCCGCGCCCTCATGTTGCCCACAGCAGCGCGGTATGACACGTTGCTCAATCTCCCATCGGGCTCAAATTTGGGCGGGGCACTGGTGGCCGCCATGAACGCGATCGAGGCAGACTTTCCCCCGTTGCAAGGCAGCCTGCCCAAAGACTACGACCGCTTCGACAACAAGCTGCTCGAAGACCTGTTGCGCTGCTTTGACAGCCAGGCCCTGCGCACCGCCACCGGTGATGTGTTTGGCCGTATTTACGAATACTTCCTGATGAAGTTCGCCATGCAGGGCGCGCAGGACAACGGCGAATTTTTCACGCCACCTTCTTTGGTGCAAACCTTGGTCAATGTGATTGAACCGACCTATGGTGTGGTGACCGATCTGGCGTGCGGGTCGGGGGGCATGTTTGTGCAAAGCAGCCATTTCATTGAACAGTCCGGCCAGGACACCATGAAGCGTGTCACCTTCTACGGCCAGGAGAAGACCCGCGCCACCATCCCATTCGCCAAGATGAACCTGGCCGTGCATGGCTTGGAGGGCGACATTTTGGAGGCCAATACCTTCTACGATGACCCGCACCGCCTGCAAGATGGCCGACCACTCTGGGGCAATGTCGACTTCATGATGGCCAACCCGCCGTTCAACGTCGACTCGGTGGCCGCCGACAAAGTAAAGGGAGACCGCCGCCTGCCCTTTGGTCTGCCCGGCGTCAACAAAGACAAACACGTCTCCAACGGCAACTACCTGTGGATCTCGTACTTTCACAGCTACCTGTCCCCCACCGGGCGCGCGGGCTTTGTCATGTCGTCCCAGGCCAGCAGCGCCGGCCATGGCGAGAAAGAAGTGCGTCGCAAACTGGTAGAGACGGGTGATGTGGACGTGATGGTCGCCATCCGCGCCAATTTTTTCTACACCCGCACCGTGCCCTGCGAGCTGTGGCACTTTGACAAGGCAAAGCCCCCAGCGCGCCAGGACCAGGTGCTGATGCTGGACGCCCGCAATGTGTACCGCAAAGTCACCCGTAAGATTTACGACTTTTCACCCGAGCAGCAAGCCAACCTGACCGCTGTGGTGTGGCTGTACCGGGGTCAGCAAGAGCGCTTTTTGGGGCTGGTGCAAGGCTACATCACCCGCCTGGGCATTGCGGCGGCTGCCGTGGATGGCACGCTGAGGGCATTTGAGCGCGGCCTGACGGCCTGCCGCGAGCCGGTGGCGGCCTTTTTGCGAAGCCTGCGCAGTATTGAGGCGCTGCCCCCGGCCCTGCGCCAACCCGCCGAGGATGCGCTTGCCGAGTGGGTGGAGGCCACCCGCAGCTATGCCAATGACCGCGCCGCCTTGGTCACCGGCCTGTCCGCGTTTTGCAAGACGGCAGCCCAGCCAGTGCAGACCAACCCAGCCCAACACACCGCCCGCCAAACCTTCGACCCCCTGGCCGAGTCGGCCCGTGGTTTGGTCAAGCAGATTGACCTGCTCTACAAACTGGCCGCCCGTGCTGCGCAACTGGCGCAAGAACTGGCGGCACGCGACGAGGCCGCTGAGTTTTACGACCGCCGGACCGTGGGCAGGGCCATCAAGCAGCTGGACGAAGAACGCCAAGCCGCTGTCGAGCAGCTCAAAGACTGCGCCTACCTGCACCGCCAAGTGGCCTGGCTGCAAGACCGCTTTCCCCAGGCCGTTATGGCGGACGTGCCCGGCCTGTGCAAGGTTGTGACCCGCGCCGACATTGAAGCCGCCGATTGGAGCCTGACCCCCGGCCGCTTTGTGGGCGTGGCCCCGGCCGAGGTGGACGCGGACTTCGACTTTGAACAAACCCTGCGCGACATCCACCTGGAGCTGGCGGATTTGAACCGCGAGGCTGTGGACTTGGCCGTCAGGATTCAGACCAACTTTGAGGAGTTGGGGGTATGAGGGTTGCGTGCTGCTATGATTTTGGTAGCTGGCTACCCAAGCTCCACGAGGGTCAAAGGCATTTTTCGCTATTAATTCAATCGCGAATCGCCTTTGCGGTTTCGGGGCCTATTGCAATCGCCTTGGTTGGTGGCTTTCAATGAGGTGGACAAGCCTGAAGCTGGGCGAGGTAATGGACGTCAAACATGGGTATGCGTTCAAAAGCGAGTTTTTTGCTGAATCAGGGCAATACGTTCTTTTGTCACCCGGCAATTGCCATGACGAGGGCGGGCTAAAGTTGAAAGGTGACAAAGAAAAGTATTACTCGGGGGAATTCCCCGCGGAGTACCTTTTGTCCGTAGGCGACATGCTTGTCGTTATGACCGACCTCATCAACACTGCGCCAATTCTCGGTGGCGCGTTTGTTATCCCAGAGAACAACCGTTTCCTCCACAACCAACGATTAGGGGCAGTGCAAATTACTGACGATCGGCGGATCGACAAGGGTTTTTTGTACTACCTTTTGAATTCGCACGGCTACCGCGCACAGGTCAGGGGTTCGGCAAGTGGGGCCACTGTTCGTCATACTGCACCGACGCGCATAAAGGAGTGTGTGGTTCATGTGCCAACTAATGTGGGCTATCAAAAGAGGATTGGCGAAGTCCTATCCTCCTACGACGACCTCATCGAAAACAACCGCCGCCGCATGGCCCTGCTCGAAGAGACCGCCCGGCTGCTCTACCGCGAATGGTTCGTCCGGCTGCGCTTCCCCGGCTATGAACACACCTCTGTCGTGGATGGCGTGCCGAAGGGGTGGGAGCGCAAGACGCTGGGGGAGCTGTGCAGTGAAATTCGGGACATGGTTTTGCCTGAAGCCTTGGAGCCCGACACACCGTATATCGGCCTTGAACACATCCCTCGGCGCTCCATATCGCTCAATGAATGGGGAACCGCCGAGCAAGTGACCAGCAGCAAGAGTCGCTTCAAAGCCGGTGAAATCATTTTCGGCAAGATTCGCCCCTACTTTCACAAAGTGGGCGTTGCATTTGTTGATGGTGTCGCGTCGTCAGATGCCATCGTCGTTCGCCCCGCCGACGAGGCGTTGCACGGATTGGTATTGATGACGATGTCCAGCGACGAGTTTGTCGCCGTCACTGCCCAGCAAATGAAGGAGGGGTCCAAAATGCCCCGGGCCGATTGGAAGCAGATGAAGGCGTACCCCGTGGCGCAGCCGCCTTCTGGCCTAATGAGTAATTTTGATGGCGTGATTCAGCCGATAGTTGAGCAGCTGAAATCCATCAGTGCCGCCAACCAGAAACTCCGCACCGCCCGCGACCTGTTGCTGCCCCGCCTGATGAGTGGAGAATTGACTATATGACCTATTCTATGGATCAGATGACCTTGTGGAGTATTTACCCATGATAACTAAGTTGCAGTTGGAAAACTGGAAGAGTTACGAGAAGGCGTCGTTGCATATTGACCCACTGTCCGTGATGGTGGGAACCAATGCCAGCGGCAAATCAAACGCGCTGGATGCTTTTCTGTTGTTGAATCGCCTTGCCTCTGGTGCCATGCTTACCTCAGCCATCAAGGGCGAAGGGGCGCAGCCACCCGTGCGTGGTGGCATTGAATGGGCTGCGCGTCAACCCGGTTCGCTTTTTGCGTTGGGCGTGATCTGCCGCGCTGATGAACTTACCGACTATGAATACCGTCTAGAGTGCCAAATTACCGAAAATCGGTGTGATCTTTTTTCAGAGCAACTAACCCGCATCAAGTACCGCCCTGGTAAGGATGGCTTGAGAAAATCGCAAGCAGGTCTCATCAAATTGTTGCGTACCGACCCGTGTGTTGACAACGCACCAACCATCATTGCGCGTCTTTACAACGAAAAACAAGGCACCCCACGACAGCTCAGTCGTGCACATTCAGCGCTTTTTCAACTTGTTGGGCAGAAACTGCGACAAGAAATTAACGACGGCGTGATGGAGGTAATCACCGCATTGCGTGAAATTTTCATTCTTGATCCGATTCCTTCACATATGCGGCGGTTTTCCCCCCTGTCTGACAAGCTTGAATCTGATGCTTGGAATGTTGCCGGGGTATTGGCTGCACTGCCAAAAGAAAAACAACAAGAGATCGAAGCTGTACTCACTGAGTACGCTAGCCAGTTGCCAGAGCGCGATATTCGTCGTGTGTATGCAGAAACGGTGGGGAAATTCAACTCGGATGCCATGTTGTACTGCGAAGAGCATTGGCTTGCTGATGGACCACCGCCCACGGTAGATGCGCGTGGAATGTCAGATGGCACATTACGCTTTCTGGCCATTCTGACAGCGCTGCTGACCCGCCCGCGTGCAAGTCTTTTGGTCATTGAAGAGGTTGACAACGGACTGCATCCCTCGCGTGCAAAGTTGCTGCTGGACATGTTGAAAGCTGTGGGTACGGATCGCGGCGTGGATGTGCTGGTCACTACTCACAATCCTGCTTTGCTTGATGCGATGGGTACAGCGATGGTGCCCTTTATTACCGTTGTAAACCGTGATCCAACAACAGGGCACAGCGTTTTAACCCTTCTGGAGGACATTGCTCAGCTGCCCAAACTTCTGGCACAGGGTCCGGTGGGGCGCCTGTCCAGTCAAGGACTAATCGAAAAAACGATTTCAGAGGCACAAGTGGCAACCGCGCAAAAGGAGCTGAGTTTTGAGTAATCGCATTCTGATTTTGGACACCACGGTGTTGTGCTGCTGGTTGCAAGTGCCAAGAAAAGATGAGGCTGGCCCCGTCAACGACCGATGGGACTACACACGCATCAACGCGCTATTGGAGGCCGAGCGGGGAAAGCACAGCATATTCGTTTTGCCCATTGCCACCCTCATCGAAACGGGTAACCATATTGCACAAGCTCCGGCGCAGCGATTTGAAAGGGCCAGCCAGTTAGCAATTTATTTGCGAGAAGCATCAGATGCCCAGTCGCCATGGGCGGCCTTTACCGACCAGTCGCCACTTTGGCAGAGTGAAAACTTGCGGAGCCTTGCTGACACCTGGCCCGCACTTGCCGCTGGTGGCACTTCCATTGGCGATCACACGATAAAGGATGTTGCAGAGTATTACGCCCGTGCCGGTTATCACGTCGAAATACTTACAGGGGATGCAGGTCTAAAGGCATACGAACCGGCCAAGCCCGTCAGTGTGCCGAGAAGGCGACGTTGAGTAGTGGAATTTGAAGAATTTTCGCCGGTGGATTTGCCGTCTGAAGTGTCATGATCCTGACGGACAAAAGGGAGCGATGTTTCATGAAAATGAATAGCTTCAAGTCGCGCATGAGTTCCAAGTGTTTGATTTGTAATGGTTTTTATAAAGGACAGTCGTTGACGCTGTCCTTTATGACCGATAGCTCTGTCCGATAGAACCCATGGCCTACACCGACATCAACAGCGAGGACCGCCTGGTGCAGGCCACCTTTGCCGAGCATCTGGAAAAGATACTGGGCTGGGACAGTGTATATGCCTGGAACCAGGAAACCTTTGGCCCCACTGGCACGCTGGGCCGCGCCAGCGAGCGCGACGCGGTGCTGGTGCGCGACTTGCGCAGCGCATTGGTCCGGCTCAACCCGCATCTGCCCGCCCCGGCCATTGAAGAGGCCATCACCAAGCTGACGCACCACGAGTTTTCTCGTTCGCTGTTGCAGCACAACCAGGCGTTTCATGCGCTGATCCGCGACGGCGTGCCGGTGAGCTACCGCACCGCACAGGGGCAGCTCAGCCACGCACAGGCGGCGGTGATCGACTTTCGCACCCCGGCCAACAACCGGTTTTTGGTGGTGCGCGAGCTCAAGCTCACCGGCCTGCGCACGCCCAACTACAACCGCCGGGCCGATCTGGTGTGTTTTGTGAACGGCCTGCCGCTGGTGTTTGTTGAGCTGAAGGCGGTTTACAAAAACATCCGTGCTGGGTTTGACGGCAACCTGCGCGACTACATGGACGAGAACGTGGTGGCCCATGCCTTTCACCACAACGCGTTTTTGGTCGTCAGCAACGGGCACAACGCCCGCTTTGGCTCCATCACCAGCAGCTGGGCGCATTTTGGCGAGTGGAAGCGCTTGCACGAACAGGATGTGGGCAACGTGGCCGGAGAGGTGTTGCTGAACGGCATGCTGGCCAAAGACCGCTTGCTTGACTTGGTAGAAAACTTCATCTTGTTTGACGCCAGCAAGGCCGGTGCTGTGCGCAAGGTGGTGGCCCGTAACCACCAGATGCTGGGCGTGAACCAAGCCGTGGCCGCCGTGGTGAGGCAGGAAGCACTGAAGCGTGAATTCCCGACCGGCAAGCGCCTGACGCACCGCACCGTTGTGCTGCCCTCTTTGGACAGCGATCACGCGGCCAATGATGCCTTGGTGGCTTACCCGATGGCTGCTCAGCCTGTGCCCGAGTACCTGCAAATCATCGAACGCGCCCACCCTGATCTGGGTCGCCTGGGGGTGGTGTGGCATACGCAGGGCAGCGGCAAGTCGTATTCGATGGCCTTCTTTGCCGAGAAGGTGCGGCGCACGGTGCCGGGCAATTTCACCTTTGTGCTGATGACGGACCGGGACGACCTGGACAGCCAGATTTACAAGACCTTTGTGGGCTGCGGCGTGGCCGATGGCACAACCCCGCGCGCCAGCTCAGGGCGCGAATTGCAGCGTCTGCTGTCTGAAAACCACCGCTTTGTGTTCAGCCTGATTCACAAGTTCAACCAGGAGGTATCGCCCGACGCGCCGTACAGCGAGCGCGACGACATCATCGTGGTGTCTGATGAGGCGCACCGCACCCAATCGGGTAAGCTGGCGCGCAACATGCGCATGGCGCTGCCCAATGCAGCCTTTATTGGCTTTACTGGCACGCCGCTGTTCAAGCACGACCAGCTCACCAAGCGCATTTTTGGCGACTATGTGTCGCGCTACGACTTCAAGCGCAGCGAAGAAGATGGCGCCACCGTGAAGCTGGTGTACGAAAACCGGGGCGAGAAGCTGGGCCTGGCCAAGTTGGACCTGAACGATCGCATTGCGGGCGCTGTTGACGCTGCCGACCTGGACCCGGACCAAACGGCTTTGCTGGAAAAGCTGTTGGGCAAGGATTACGAGGTGATCACGGCTGACGAGCGCTTGGACCGTGTGGCCAGTGACTTTGTGGACCATTGCAGCACCCGCTGGGAAGCCGGCAAAGCCATGATGGTGTGCATCGACAAAATCACCTGTGCCCGCATGCTCAAGCTGATTGGCCCCAAGTGGAAGGCCAAGGCAGCCGCCGTGCGTACAGACGCTCAGGCCAAACTAGCGGCTATTGCCGCCGCCGCCGATGACGAAACCCGCCAGATACTGCATGCGCAGCGCGACCGCTTGGTGGCCAAAGCCGATTGGATGGATGACACCATCATCGAGCTGATCATCAGCGAAGCCCAAAACGAAGTGGCTGACTTCAAAAAATGGCGGTTCGAGATCATCCCCCACCGCTCGGTGATGAAGCTGGGATTTGAAACGAAAGACGGCCAGCGCATAGATGTAGAAACCGCGTTCAAAAACCCCAAGCACCCGTTCCGCATTGCCATCGTGTGCGCCATGTGGCTCACCGGCTTTGATGTCGAATGCCTTGCCACGCTGTACATCGACAAGCCGATGCGGGCTCACACGCTGATGCAGGCCATTGCCCGTGCCAACCGGGTGTATCCCGGCAAGGATTTTGGGCTGATCGTGGACTACAACGGCATGCTCAAGAGCCTGCGCGAAGCCCTGGCCCAGTACGCGCTGGGTGACGATGGTGGGGACGCTGAGATCGTGGCCCCGATTGAAGAACGGGTTGCTGCACTGGCCGATGCCATCACTGTGACAGAAGCACACCTGCGCGGCCTGGGCTTTGAGGCCAATGCACTGTTAGGTACCAAGGGGTTCCCCCGGATTCAGCTGCTGGCCGACGCGGTAGAAGCGGTTTACACCAGTGACGAGGCCAAGCGCCGCTATGAAATCTTGTGCCGTGTGGTGTTCGGCCGGTTCAAGGCGCTGCTGGTGGAGCCCTCTGGACTGGTTTATGCAGAGCGCCACGACAACCTGGAGGCCATCTACAAGAAGCTGGGCGAGCGACGCGACACGGCCGATGTGAGCGAGCTGCTCAAGCTGCTGCACCGAATCGTCAACACGGCCATTGCGTCCCATGGCCCCGGTGGCGACCAGGCCAGCGGGCTGACGGTGGACCTGTCGCAGATCAACATGGAAAAGCTGCGCGATGAATTTGCCAAAAAGATCAAACGCAAGGCGACGGTGATTGAGGACATCCGGCAAATTGTGGAAGACAAGCTGGCGCAGATGCTGGGGCGTAACCCAATGCGGATGAACTACGAAAAGCGCTACCAGGAGATCATTGCCGCCTACAACCAGGACAAAGACCGAGCCACCGTGGAGGACACCTTTGCCAAACTCATCGAACTGGCCAATGCCTTGAGCGCAGAGGAGCGTCGGGCTTTGGATGAGGGACTGAGCGAAGAGCAGCTGGCTTTGTTTGACCTGGTGCAACGTGCTGATCTGAGCAAAGCGGACCGAGAGCGCATCAAACAGGCGAGCCGCGAGCTGTTGGCGGGTGTGCAGGCGGTGATTGCGCCGCTGGACCGCTGGACAGAGAAGGAACAAACCCAGGCCGAGGTGCAGACCTTCATCCTGGACCAGGTGTACCAAACCCTGCCGGAGCCGCCTTACACCCCGGACGACAAGGCTCGCGTGGCGCAAGAGGTGTATCGGCATATCTGGCAGCAAAGCCCGCGGGCGCAGCCGGCAGGCTAGCCCGTGTTGTACGGGATACTCCAGCCTCTTAAAACTGCACCCTCGCGCCATGTCCCCCACCCAATCCCTTTTCTCCCCCTTCAGCTGCAAAACCCTGCACCTGCCCAACCGCATCGTGATGGCGC
>JBAXMQ010000126.1:0-9711 GCA_037134215.1 Betaproteobacteria bacterium | reverse complement strand
GTGATTGCCGGCGCCCGCACCGCCGACGGCAAAGCCCTGCTCAATATCCGCCAGGCCATTCTGGCCGGCGAGTTGCCCCAGCCGCTGCTGGCCGGCACCAACACCACCATCGGCGTGATCGCCACCGACGCCATCCTGACCAAGGCGCAGGCGCACCGGCTGGCCCAGGTGGCGCACGACGGGCTGGCGCGCAGCATCAACCCGGTGCACACCCTGTCCGATGGCGATGCCTTGTTCACATTGGGCACCGGCCAATCCGGCAAGACCGCCGGCATGATGGTGCTGGGCACGATGGCCGCCGAAGTGACGGCACGCGCTGTGGTACGCGCCATCCAAGCCGCGCGCGGTGCCGGCTCAGGCGGCCTGCACTGGCCGGCCGCCTGCGAGCTCTGAGCGCTTGCCTTACTTGAGCGCTTTGAAGCGCATGCGTTTGGGCTTGGCGCCCTCCTCGCCCAGACGGCGCTTCTTGTCGGCCTCGTACTCCTGGTAGTTGCCGTCGTAAAAGGTCCACTGGCTGTCGCCTTCACAAGCCAGGATGTGGGTGGCGATGCGGTCCAGAAACCAGCGGTCGTGGCTGATCACCATCAGCGAACCGGCAAACTCCAGCAAAGCGTCTTCCAGGGCGCGCAGGGTTTCCACGTCCAGGTCGTTCGACGGCTCGTCCAGCATCAGCACATTGCCGCCAGCAATCAGGGTCTTGGCCAGGTGCAAGCGGCCGCGCTCACCGCCTGAGAGCATGCCCACGCGCTTTTGCTGGTCGGCGCCGTTGAAGTTGAAACGGCCGCAGTAAGCCCGGCTGGCCATCTGGAACTTGCCGATGTTCAGAATGTCCAGCCCGCCCGATACGTCTTCCCACACGGTTTTCTCGTTGGCCAGGTCGTCGCGGTTCTGGTCCACAAACGCCATCTTGACGGTGGAGCCGATCTTGACCGTGCCGGAATCCGGCTGCTGCTGGCCCGAGATCATGCGGAACAGCGTCGACTTGCCTGC
This sequence comes from Betaproteobacteria bacterium, assembly GCA_037134215.1. Classification (GTDB taxonomy): domain Bacteria; phylum Pseudomonadota; class Gammaproteobacteria; order Burkholderiales; family Burkholderiaceae_C; genus Rhodoferax. Next base: position 8,721 of record JBAXMQ010000126.1, on the reverse strand, counting down.
GCCGTTGGGGCCGATGATGCCCACGATGGCGCCGGCCGGCACCTTGAAGCTCAGGTTGTCGATCAGCACGCGGTCGCCAAAGGACTTGGTGACGTTGACGAACTCGATCACCTCGTGGCCCAGACGGTCGGCCACCGGGATGAAGATTTCGTTGGTCTCGTTACGCTTCTGGTACTCAAAGTCAGACAGTTCCTCAAACCGAGCCAGACGCGCCTTGCTCTTGGCCTGGCGCGCCTTGGGGTTCTGGCGGGACCACTCCAGCTCTTTCTTCAGTGCCTTGGCGCGCGCCTCTTCGCCCTTTTGCTCGGCCTCCAAGCGGGCCTGCTTCTGGTTCAGCCAGTCGCTGTAATTGCCCTTGTAGGGGATGCCGGAGCCACGGTCGAGCTCCAGAATCCATTCGGCGGCGTTGTCCAGAAAGTAGCGGTCGTGGGTGATGGCCACCACCGTGCCCGGATAACGCTGCAGAAACTGTTCCAGCCAATCCACCGACTCGGCGTCCAGGTGGTTGGTGGGCTCGTCCAGCAGCAGCATGTCGGGCTTGGACAGCAGCAGCTGGCACAGGGCCACGCGCCGCTTTTCGCCGCCTGAGAGTAGCCCGATCTTGGCGTCCCACGGCGGCAGGCGCAGCGCGTCGGCAGCGATTTCGAGCTGGTGCTCGGAATCCGTGCCGGCACTGGCGATGATGGCTTCCATCTCGGCCTGCTCGGTGGCGAGCTTGTCAAAATCGGCGTCTTCTTCGGCGTAGGCCGCATAGATCTCTTCGAGCCGGGCCTTGGCGGCAAACAGGCTGCCCATGCCGGCCTCTACGCTCTCGCGAACGGTTTGCTCGGCATCCAGCTTGGGCTCCTGCGGCAGGTAGCCAATGTTGAGGCCAGGCATCGGGGTGGCTTCGCCCTCGATCTCCTTGTCCACCCCGGCCATGATTTTGAGCAGCGTGGATTTGCCGGAGCCGTTGGTGCCCAGCACGCCAATCTTGGCCCCGGGGAAGAAACTGAGCGAAATGTCTTTGAGGATATGCCGCTTGGGCGGCACGATCTTGCCGACGCGGTTCATGGAGAAAACGTATTGAGCCATGGGACTGTAGGTGTAACCGGTGAGGTAAAACCGACATTATCGGCGCTTGACCCATACCGTGCGACAATCTATCCCGTTGCGGCGCCTCAGTCGCCCGCGACACCGGCACCTTGCCGGGAACCAAGCCTTGCGCAGCGGTTCCACTTTTGTATCCCATCTGCCTTTGACTGACGCGGTGCCCCAGGCACCAAGACAGGCCGATGCCATAGCGCCCAGGATTGGCGCCACACTATGAACTTTGAAGAACTCAACCTGGCCCCGGCCATTGTCAAGGCCGTGCTCGAACAGGGCTACGTCACGCCAACCGCCATTCAGGCCCAGGCCATTCCAGTGGTACTGGCCGGACACGACCTGCTCGGCGGCGCCCAGACTGGCACCGGCAAAACAGCCGCCTTTGTGCTGCCCATCCTGCACAAACTCAGCACCAGCAGCGCACCGCGCAACAAATTTGGCGGCCTGGGCATCCGGGTCCTGATCCTGACACCGACCCGCGAGCTGGCAGCACAAATTGAAGAATCAGTGCAGACCTACGGCAAGTACATGGAAGTGTCCTCAACCGTGGTGTTTGGCGGGGTCGGCATGAACCCGCAGATCTCCCGGGTGAAAAAAGGCGTGGACATTTTGGTGGCCACACCCGGGCGCCTGCTCGACCTGCTGCAACAGGGCGTGCTAGACCTGGGTCAGGTCCAGATGTTGGTGCTTGACGAAGCCGACCGCATGCTCGACATGGGCTTCATCCATGATGTCAAAAAAGTGCTGGCCGTGGTGCCCAAGGAGAAGCAAAGCCTGCTGTTCTCGGCCACCTTCAGTGACGAAATCCGCGACCTCGCCGCCACGCTGCTGAAAAACCCGCAAAGCATCCAGGTGACACCGCGCAACACCACGGTGCAGCGCATCACCCAGCTGATCCACCCAGTGGGCCGCGGCAAGAAAAAAGCGCTGTTGGCGCACATCATCCAGGAGCACAACTGGAGCCAGGTGCTGGTGTTCACCCGCACCAAGTTCGGCGCCAACAACGTGGCCGAGTTTCTGACCAAGAACGGCATCCACGCCATGGCCCTGCACGGCAACAAGAGCCAGGCCGCCCGCACGCAGGCGCTGGCCGGCTTCAAGAGCGGAGACATCCGGGCTCTGGTGGCCACCGACATTGCCGCGCGCGGCATCGACATCGACGATCTGCCCCATGTGGTCAATTACGAGATACCCAACGTCTGCGAAGACTATGTGCACCGCATCGGCCGCACCGGCCGGGCTGGCGCCGATGGCACCGCCGTCAACCTGGTGTGTCTGGACGAAGAAGGCTTCATGCAAGACATTGAGCGTTTCACCAAGCAGGACATCCCGGTCCAGGTGATCGAGGGTTTCATGCCCGAGCCGGGCGAGAAGGCAGAGCCCATCGCCATGGGGCGCCAGACCATCTGGGGCGGCGCCGGCAAACCGCCGAGTCGCGACGTGATGCAGGCCGCAGCCCGCAACGCCCGCACCGAAATGCTGCAGCGGGTGCGTGACAACAAGGGCACCCAAGGTGCCTCGGCCGAGCGCGGCCCCCGTGGTGGTGGCGGTGGTGGCGGTGGTGGCCGGGGCGGCCATGGCGGTGGTGGTGGTGGTGCCCGCCAGCCCAACCCCTTGGCTGACGGCGCCAGCCGCAATGCACGTCCGGCCCAAGGCCGTGGCGGTTACGGCGGTGGCGGTGGTGGCTATGGCGGTGGCGGTGGTGGCGGCAATAGCGCCGGCGCACCCAAAGCGGCCCAGGGCCAGCCTGACCCCATGCGCACCAGTGTGGACATGATGGCCGAGCGCGGCGGGCGCCGAGGCGGTGGTGGCGGCTATGGTGGCGGTGGCCGCAGTGGTGGTGGTGGTTATGGCGGTGGTGGTGGCGCAGGTGGCGGCAACCGCGGGCCGGGTGGGCCACGCGGCTCGTTCAACCGTTGAGCCGACCGTAATTTACTATTAAATCAGTAGCATTAAACCCAAGCAGGACAGGGGAATGAGCCCGATTTCTTCCAAAGTTTCATTCGGTTTGGCTGGCCGCGTTTGCCTGGTCACAGGCGGCGCGCAGGGCATTGGGGAAGCCTGTGTGCGCCGTTTTGTACACGACCGCGCGCGGGCAGTGCTGGTGGACGTGGACGACGCGCAGGGCACCGCCCTAGCCACCGAGCTGGGCGCCACGTTCATCCACTGCGATGTGGGCGACAAGGCGCAAGTCGATGCCATGGTGGCTCGCTGCATGGCCGATTTCGGCCGCATTGACGTGCTGGTGAACAACGCCGGCATCTTCAAGGCAGCCGACTTTCTGGAGGTGAGCGAGGCCGATTTTGATGCCGTGCTGCGCGTCAATCTCAAAGGCGCCTTCCTGGTGGGGCAAGCGGTGGCCCGCCAGATGGCCCAGACTGGCGGCGGTGCCATCATCAACATGAGCTCGGTCAACGGCGTGCTGGCCATCCCCTCGATTGCCAGCTACAACGTCAGCAAGGGCGGCGTCAATCAGCTCACCCGCGTGATGGCGCTGGCCCTCGCCGACCACGGCATCCGCGTCAACGCGGTGGCCCCCGGCACCATTGCCACCGAGCTGGCCGCCAAAGCCGTGCTGACCAGCGAGGACGCACGGGCCCGCATCCTGAGCCGTACCCCCATGAGGCGGCTGGGCGAACCCTCAGAAGTGGCCGACGTCGTGGCCTGGCTGGCCAGCGATGCCGCTAGCTATGTCACCGGCGAGATCGTCACCGTGGACGGCGGGCGAATGACGCTGAACTACACCGTGCCTGTGCAGGGCTGAGCCTAGAAGCTGACATGCACGTCGACCGCCTGTCATAGGCCAGGCCAACCGACCATTGTTTGGGGCTGGTCACATGCCGACAGAAGGTGTCGGCCCAGCCACGGACGCGCTTGACTTCCTTTTAAGCCCGAACGCAACCAACAGCATCACCAGCATGCTCAAGCCCACAGCAAGATAAGCGTAGCTGAAACCCGCCAGCCCACCGCCTTCAAAGTCAGCAATGGCGCTGATGCAGGTGACAGCCAGCAGCGTCCCCACGGCGTTAAAGATATTGATCAGCCCCTGGGCTGTGCCGCGCAGGGCAGGCGGCGCTTCATCAATCGCTATCGAACGCAGCGCGCCGCTGACCACCACCCCCAGGCCAATACCCACCAATACAGACGCCGCCACGAAAGCGGTAAGGCCGGTCTGCGGCACTGCGCTTTGCAGATAGCCCAGCGTCAACAGCCCAAAACCAAAGATCACCATCTTGCGGGCACCCAGGCGGTTAAGTAGCCGCCCCGCCGCCATCGAGCCCACGATGGAACACAGCACCAAAGGCAGCAGCGCCAGCCCCGCGCGCTCGACGCTGACCCCATAAGCCAGCGTGGCAATGGTGGTCAAAAACACAATGCCACCCATGGAGAAACCCACGCCCAGCGTCAGCATGTAGGTGTAGGCCAGTTGTCGGTTTGCAAACAGCTCAAGGGGAATCAGCGCCTGCGCCTGGCGCTGCTCAATCGCCACCAAAGCGGCCAGCAGTAGGCCACTGGCAGCCAGAAACCAGGGCCACAGCAGCAGCCCGGTGGCTGAGTCCGGCAGGCGTGAAATGCCCAGCACAACGCACAGCAGGAACAACAAAGTCACGGCAATGCCCGCTGTGTCGACGGGCCCTGGTGCCGCGTCGGTGCGCTTAGGCGGCAAGCTGCGGGAACCCAACCACAGCACGACCAGAGCGACGGGAATATTCACCAAAAACAGCCAGCGCCAGCCCAGCGTGGATGTGAGCAGGGTCGCCAGTGGCGGCCCCAGCACAAAGGCCATGCCGTGGGTGGCACCAATCAGCCCCAAAACACGGCCCCGCCGCTCGGCGGTGAACACATCACCAATCACCGCACTGGCCACCGGCGCAATACCCCCTGCGCCGATGCCCTGGATGGCACGACTGACTAGCAGCAGGTCAAAGCTGGGGGCAGCAGCGATACACAGCGAGCCGATAGCAAAAAGCGCCACACTGACCAGATACACCGGGCGGCGGCCATGGCGGTCGCTGAAGTAAGCCATCAGCGCCGTGCTGCACATCGAACTCAGGGAAAAAACGGTGGACAGCAGTCCGGCAGTACGGTTGTCGATACCAAAGGCTGCACGCAACGCGGGCAGGACCGGCCCCACGATGGCCGAATCGAGCGCTGCCATGAACACCCCCACAAACAGCACTTGCACCAGTCGGCGTTGGACTGCGTCAGCAGCAGGCAATGCACTATCAGGTTGGGTCTGCTGGCTCATCAAAGTGGCTGACTTGGGCTAATCATTTTTTCTTGGTTTCTACGCAGGCGTGTAGCGTACTCGAAGCCCAAAGACGCAACGTCGGCATGCAGTGTACGGACAATTGGCGTACGATGTCGACACGACCGTTTTGATTTCGGAGACCAATATGCAAACCAAGCGTGATGTGGCCGCCAGAACGCGTGGTGCTCGCCTGGAGGCGCGTATCAGCGCGGAACAAAAGGCGCTGTTTCAGCAGGCCGCAACGCTGTCCGACCGCACGCTCAGTGAGTTTGTGGTGGCCAGTGCGCAAGAGGCTGCCACCCGGATCATCCAAACACACGAAACCATCGCACTGACGCGAGACGAGCAAATCCGGTTTGTGTCTGCTTTGCTTGCGGCACCCGCGCCAAATGAGCGTCTTAGCCAGGCTGCAAGCCAATATCGCGCACAGACCGGGTTGTGAGTGCCTTGGTGCCGATCGACTGGCGAATCGAGCCTCTGCAAAAAAGCCATGGTCGCGAAGCCTTCAGCTGCGGGCACGTGGTCTTGGACCGGTACCTACAGCATCAGGCGCGGCAAGATGCGCAAAGCCAGGTTGCGGCCGTCTTCGTGGCAGTCAGGCCACCCAATTCCAAGGTCTTGGGGTTTTACAGCTTGTCCGCATCGAACATCCACCTTGGCGACCTGCCGCCGGAACTGGTCAGGAAGTTGCCCCGATGTCCGCATTTGCCAGTCACTTTGTTGGGGCGCTTGGCCATAGACCAGGCCTGCAAAGGGCAAGGACTAGGGCAGTTTTTATTGCTGGACGCCCTTTATCGAAGTCTGCAAGCTGCCGCATCCATTGCGGCCATGGCTGTGGTGGTTGGCGCCAAGGACGCTGCGGCTGCCGCGTTTTATCAGCGCTACGGCTTTGTGCAACTCTCAGCGTCCGAAGGCAGGTTGTTTTTGCCCATGAAGACGGTTGCGGCTCTGTTTTAGCGCTCAGCCCTGAGTTTCAGGTAAAGTTGCATCATTCTGACCTGTCTGGTCTGATTTTGCAAAAAGGAGGTGCATCATGCAAACTTGGCAAATGCAAGCCGCAAAAGCGCGGTTTTCTGAACTGGTGAAACATGCGGCGGACAGGGGCCCGCAAGAGATTACGCTGCATGGCCGCTCGGTGGCGGTGGTGGTGTCACGCGAGCTGTTTGACCGACTGAGTGGCAACCCCGATTCACTGGTGGACTTCATGCAGCAATCGCCCCTGTGCGGGCAAGACGACCTGCAATTGGAGCGCGACGCCACCCTGCCGCGTGAGGTGACTTTTTGAGCTATCTGGTGGACACCAACGCGCTGTCTGAACTGCGGCGCAAGCAGCCACAGCCCGAAGTGGTGGCGTGGTTTACCGAAAGGCCACGCCAGACGCTGTACCTCAGCGTGCTGACACTGGGAGAAATCCGCAAGGGCATTGAAAGGCTGGACGCAGCGCGACAGCAGCCCCTGCTGGATTGGCTGGAAGTAGAACTGCCCAACTACTTTTTGGGCCGCTTGTTGGCGATTGACGCCCACACGGCCGACCGCTGGGGCCGCCTGTTGGCCCGCGCGGGCCGCCCCTTGCCTGCGGTGGACAGCCTGCTGGCTGCCACTGCGCTGCAACACGACCTGACGCTGGTGACACGCAACACCGCAGACTTTGCGGGCACCGGGGTGCGGCTGATCAACCCTTGGAACGGGTAGCCGCTGGCTAGGGTCAGTTGGGGCGAACCTCGGAGATCTACCAATCATCGGCCAAAAAACGCCGCCAGCAGCACGATGGCGACCACCAGCCACACCACCCAGCCCAAGCCGCCGCCCTTGCCGGGGTTGTCCAGCCGTTCGCGGTACGACAGGCCGGTGCCCGGGATGCCCACGGTGCCAGTGGCTTTGCCGTCCCTGAGGTTGACCGACGCGCCTCGGCCGCCCACCGTCCAGGAGGTGCCGCTCTTGCTCAGGTTCAGGGTGAGCCCTTTGAAGATGCGGATGCGCTTTTGGAAACGGAAACCCATGGTGTGTCCTCTTTGGGCAGGTGGCTTGGCCGGCAGTTTGTGGCCATTATGAGTGGCGGCAGGCTGAGCTGGTGACCTTCATTGCGGCTTTCAAGTGGCAGCCTGACTTGGATTGGCATATTTCTGTTGGACTGGCATAAGCAGCCTCTGGCGTTGGCGAAAACCGGGTGATTTGACCGACAATCCCCTCGGGCAAAACTGAATGTCCTATCTCAAGGGTTGTAAAGAAATGCAATTCGCTAAGTCATCAAAAGTTGCACTGACATTGCTGGCGTCTCTTGTATTTATTCTGGTCGGCTGTGCTGCAGCGACTGATTCGAAATGGACAACGATAGAAAAGCGCTTGGACAGTTTGAAGGAAGAGCGCGCATTGGTCAGGGAAAAGTTGACAAGAAACCCGACCGCTCCTGACGCAGCCGTGTTAAGCGAGGATATAGCGAGACTCAATCGTCAAGTTACCCGCACAGAGCGTGAGCTCAGCTATCACCCAACAGACCCAGTGAGCACCGACCCCGTACCGGTGGAATACAAAGGGCTTGCACTGATCGAAAACTCTTCCGCCATCAAAGTGGCGGCGTCAGCATGGTACGGCCTGTCAGAAAGTGAAAGAGCAACGATTAGCACAAAAATTTTGATTGCCACATTGGAAGCAAGCATGTACGGCGTAATCATCGATGGCCAAACAGTAGATGAGTCTGTGAAAGGGAACATGTTCGGGAGCCAACTTGGAAGCTTGCTAGGCCAGAGCAGCTATATTGATGGTGCTTTATATAAAGGAAACAGCTATTCGGCCACAGGTCAGGTTGGAGCCGGAATCCTGGGCGCAGTGATCGGTTCAACCCTTAATAAAGAGGCACAACCGATTTTTCGCACGCGATATTCCGTCAAGCTTGCTGACGGAAGTATTCAAATGACAGACGCGGTTGCTGGAAGCGCTTTTCGGCTACCTTTGACGGTGTGCGTAAGGTTTCCAAGCTTGGACATTTCAGATCAGACTTTGTGTACCCAGACAGCAGAAACGCTGAGGCTTAGATTTCTCAAATAGGCGGTCTGAATCGCCCCGATTTTTGAGAAGGCTCCACGACAGTGATCTCGGCGTGGGCACAAATCCCATACACTTTTGGCAGGTGATCCAGCAGGCCAGTGCGATGTCCGTCTCTGTGGCCCGTGACCGACCAGCACAGTCCAGCATGCTAGAGTCACACCCATGAGAATCCTCCACACCATGCTCCGCGTCGGCAACCTCCAGCGCGCCGTCGATTTCTACACCCAGATCCTGGGCATGACGCTGCTGCGCAAATCTGAGAACCCAGAGTACAAGTACACCTTGGCTTTTTTGGGCTATGCCAGCAACCCCGAGCAGGCCGAGATTGAGCTCACCTA
>JBAXMQ010000125.1:0-9729 GCA_037134215.1 Betaproteobacteria bacterium | reverse complement strand
GGGACTGGCCAAACCCTTGTGATGCATAGGTACGGAGGGCAAGCCTTCGAGCCATGGCATTGCGGAATCGCCCCATATCTGTGCAGCCGGCGCATGTTGGTCTCGTTGGTCGACGCAGCCCAGGCGCAGGTTCAGCGTTTTGGGCGGGCCTTCACCCTCAGTGGCGTACAACTGGGTTCCACACTCGGGGCAAAAGGCTTGGACTCGCTGGTTTCCGCTTTCTGCAGCTTTGACGTAGTGCTTGGCCGTGCCCGTTATCTCAATGCTCTCGGCCAGGGTCGGGAGCACAGCACGGAACGGCGCGCCAGAGAAGGTCTGACAGTCCGCGCAATGGCAGACCAAGACTCGATTTGGGTCTACGGTGGCGGTAAAGGAGATTGCGCCGCAATGGCACTTGCCTGAGATACGCATGAGGGTGTGCGAGGGTGTGTTGGTGTGGCTTAACGTGAAAATGCCCGGCCAACAACATTTGGCGGCGAAGCCGCCCCTTGCAGTTGCGGGTCCGTGTTGGCCGGCCAGATCAACCGCTGATTCACTGCAGGTTCACCTGGGCGTTTGTACATTCCCGTCATCGCCTGGTGCCAATAGCGCTTGACGCTCCAATTCCTCGTCAGACAGGTCTGGCGCCCCGTTCAAAGCCTGCAATTCTTCAAGAAATTCGGTCGTGGGCTCTTGGGCTTCTACGAGCACATGCTGGATGGTTTGCCGCCCTGGCTTCCGTTCTGGCGGTCGTGCGCTGCCCCTATCCGCATTCAATTCCAGTCCAATGCCATTTTTCCAACTCGTAAACCCCTCCAGGTAGGATGCGAAATCACCGTCTTTTGGTTCGTTCGTGTTTGGCATCAAAGGCTCCAGACTCAGTGCGGGTATTCACCACGATGGATTTCTGTTCGACAAAGGTGGGGAAGCCCTTGTAGTAGAAGTCAAGCCGCGACGCTCTTGCGCGTTGTCGCTCTTGGACGGCCAGTTAATTTCCTCTCCACTTCCATGCGAAGCGCTGCATTGATCCGCGACTGATAGCCAGCCCCCTTCGACTTGAAGAACTCCAAAATGTCCGCATCCAAACGGACAGAGGTGAGAACCTTTGTGGGTGTAGCCTGCGGCCCGCGGCCCCGCTTCAGTACTGGCGCACCCAGCATGTCCTCAGTCCATGCGGGATTGTCCGGGTCGTTGACCTTAGCCGAGGTTTTCTTTGGCAACTTGGCGGTAGTAGCGAGCTTCATGTTTTTCTGCCTTTCGCAGCGAGATCACGTGAGGCCCTTTCGGGCGCTCGGTGTAAACCATCACAACCACTTCTGACTTGAGAAGACCGAAACAGACCAAGCGCTCTTCGCCGTAGTCTTGCCGTTTGTCCTCGCGGGTCACTGTGAAGTGGTCCCAGATTGCATCGCATCCAACGAAGTCAAGCCCGTGACTCTTGAGGTTCAGCTTGCGCTTTGGTTCGTCCCATGTGAGCATACTTAATTGTATCTACAAAATAAAGGAACGCAAGGTGAAATTTAACGTTTGAGCTAACCGGCCCGCGACGGCAGGACGCCGAAGGGCCAAAATGAAATGAGGCCCGAAGGTGGCATGCCGTTGTGGGTCCGGTTGAGCGATGGGTTAGGCCGCAACTGGCGGCGTCTGCGATGCGCTAAGCGCTGCCGCCGCGGCTGCGAGCTTCGGCTTGTTTTGCCACTTCTGTGTTACCACTTCCAGAAGTTGGTTCTGATGACGTTTCAGTAGCTGCGCTGCTTCTGCCGGGGTTGCAGCTCCCGCTGCAATGAGCGCAGCGCGGAGTTGTTTAGCTGCGTCGGCGTAGCGCACCAGCGCGAGCCACTGGTCATGGATGCCTTCAGGCGTCAGCCAAGAGTTCTCTCCGTTCTCAAAGAGCACGCCCCACATATCGATGACTTGCATCACGTGCCCGTGCAGCGTGATGTACCGATTGCTGTCGAAGATAACTTCCGGCGGGAGCTTTGACAGTTGCTCCGGGCTCAGTTTCACATCCTTTGCCGATTCAATCTGCGCTTTGGCAAAGCGAGGAATTGTTCGATACGTAGGGTCGGCCCGCACTTCTTCCAGTGGCATTGATTTAAGCATCTCGGCGAGCATTGCGCTTACTTTGTGAGACAGCGAATAGGCATCGCTCTCAGCCTGTAGCTCAGCGACTGCGCCGGCGGGAACCAATGCCTTGATGACTAGTCTGGTGACTGTGTCCATTGCAACAACTTCGCTAACTCGCACCAAATAGACGTAGGCTAGTTTGCGCTCGGCTATCCGGATAGCTCGACGGTCAAGAATGAGTCGCGCCAAGAAACCCAACCCTGCGGTCAGCAGTGCGCCAATGAGACCAGAAATGAGAGCAAGTGATTGCATTGCGGCCTAACGTGATGTAGCTTGCAAAGCCCGGTCAATACATCCGGGTCTTGACGGTATCTCTTTTTCTGAAAAATCCCGCAAGCCGCTTGCCGGATGGGGCTTCGCTACATAAACAGTACTCACCAACATTTGCCAATTTTTCATGAATCCCTGCACTCCTCCACTGACATCGGTCCGTTTGCTTGATCAGGTGCAAGAGCGGGTTCGCAAAGCCTCTGCGTGCACCCATAGCCAGGCACTGAGTGCTTAACTGTCCTTGTACCGCGAGGTGCTGAATTCCGATTTGCCATGCTTTGCCTTCACAACACCAGCACCGCCCGAAAATCATTCACATTGGTGAAAGTTGGCCCGGTGACCACCAAGTCACCCAGGGCCGAAAAGTAGCCGTAGGCGTCGTTGCGGTCCAGGTGGTCTGCCAGCTTCAGGCCGGCAGTGGCGGCGCGCTGCAGGGAGTTGGGCGCCACCCAGGCGCCGGCGTTGTCTTCCACACCATCTATGCCATCGGTGTCGGCGGCCAGCGCGTACACGCCGTCCTGGCCCTGCAGGGCCTGCGCTAGCCCAAGGCAAAACTCGCCAGCGCGGCCACCCCGGCCGCGCGCCGCGCCGGGCAGTTGCAGGCGGATGGTGACGGTGGTTTCACCGCCACTCAAGATCACACAGGGCCTCGCAAACGGCTGGTCGTGGCGCGCCACGGCGCGCGCCAACGCGGCATGCACCCGGCCTACCTCGCGCGACTCGCCTTCCATCTCATCGCTGAGGATGTATGCCGCCAGGCCAGCCGAGCGGGCCAGGTCCGCCGCGGCCTGCAATGACTGTTGCGGCGTAGCAATCAAGTGCACCGCGTGGCCGGCAAACAGCGGGTCGCCCGGTTTGGGGGTCTCCAGCGCGCCGCTGGCCAGCGCCTGCGCCACAGCCGGCGGCAACTCGATGCGGTAGCGCGCCAAGGTCGCCAGCGCGTCGGCACAGGTGCTGGCATCGGGCACGGTCGGGCCACTGGCGATGGTGGAGGGGTCATCGCCGGGCACATCGCTGATGGTCAGCGTCACCACAGGGGCCGGCCAGCAAGCCTGTGCCAAGCGGCCGCCCTTGATGCGCGATAGGTGCTTGCGCACGTTGTTCATCTCGCCAATGTTAGCCCCACTGGCCAGCAAAGCGCGGTTAATGCCCTGCTTGTCGGTCAGGCTCAGGCCCTTGGCCGGCAGGGTCAGCAGGGCCGAGCCGCCGCCGGAGATCAGGCACAGCACCAGGTCATCGGCAGTGAGGCCCTGGGTCAGCGCCAGCATGCGCTCTGCCGCTTCCAGGCCGGCAGCGTCCGGCACCGGGTGCGCCGCCTCCACCACCTCGATGCGCTGCACCAGCCCGACCGGGCGTGGCGGCACATGGTGGTAGCGCGTCACCACCAGCCCGCTCAATCGAGCGTCAGCCGGCCACAAAGCCTCCAGCGCGTGCGCCATGGCGCCACCGGCCTTGCCGGCGCCCAGCACCAGGGTGCGGCCGCGTGGTGGCGGCGGCAAAAAAGGCGCCATGCTGTGCAGCGGCAGGGCGCGCTGCACAGCGGCGCGGTACAGCGCGGTCAGGAACTCACGGGGTTCGGTAGCGGGGTTTGGTGCGATCATTGGCAGTCTCCAGCCCCTCATTGTGACGAGTCTCCATGTCCACCCTGCTCATCCGTAACGCCGACTGCGTCGCCACCTTTGACCACCCGGACCCCACCCAGGCGCGCGAACTGCGCCAGGCCTCGGTCTTCATCCGCGACCACCGCATCGAGGCCATCGGCCCGGCGACTGATTTGCCGGCCAGTGCCGACGAGGTGATCGACGCGCGCGGCCACCTGGTGCTGCCGGGCCTGGTCAACACCCACCACCACATGTACCAGAGCCTGACGCGGGCCATCCCGCAGGCGCAAAACGCCGAGCTGTTTGGCTGGCTGCGCGCCCTGTACCCGATCTGGGCCGGCCTGACGCCCGAGATGGTGCAGGTCAGCAGCCGGGTGGCGATGGCCGAGCTACTGCTGAGCGGCTGCACCACCAGCAGCGACCACCTCTACCTGTACCCCAACGGCGTGCGCCTGGACGACAGCATCGAGGCCGCCCAGGCCATTGGCATGCGCTTCGTGGCCACGCGCGGCAGCATGAGCGTGGGCCAGTCGCAGGGTGGTTTGCCGCCCGACGCCCTGGTGGAGCGCGAGCAGCTGATCCTCAAAGACACCCAGCGCCTGATTGAGACCTGGCATGACACGCGCCACGGCGCGATGGTGAACGTGGCGGCAGCGCCCTGCTCGCCGTTCAGCGTCAGCCGCGACCTGATGCGCGAATCCGCCGCGCTGGCACGCAGCCTGGGCGCGCGCCTGCACACCCACCTGGCCGAGAACGACCATGACCTGGCTTATTCGCGCGAAAAGTTCAACTGCACACCCACCGAGTACGCGCAAGACCTGGGCTGGCTCGGGCCTGACGTTTGGCACGCCCACTGTGTGCGGCTGGATGACGCCGGCATCAGCCTGTTTGCTGCCAGCCGGACCGGGGTGGCGCACTGCCCCTGCAGCAACATGCGGCTGGCCTCGGGCATCGCCCCGGTGCGGCGCCTGCTGGATGCCGGCGTGCCCGTCGGGCTGGGCGTGGACGGCAGTGCCAGCAACGACAGCGCCCACATGGTCAACGAGGCCCGCCAGGCCATGCTGCTGGCCCGCGTCGGCCGCGCCATGCAGCCGCCCGAAGAGCGGCGCAACAGCCGGGGCGAGCGCCAGACCTTTTTTGGCTGCGACCTGGGGCCTGCCGAGATGAGCGCGCGCGACGCCCTGGCAATGGCCACACGCGGCGGCGCGCAGGTGCTAGGCCGGCCCGACATCGGCCATCTGGCGCCGGGCATGTGCGCCGACCTGGCACTGTTTGATCTGCGCACCCTGGGCTTTGCCGGCGGCGCCGTGCACGACCCAGTGGGCGCCCTGCTGCTGTGCGCCAGCCCGCAGGCCGCCTGGACCGTGGTCAACGGCCGGGTAGTTGTGCGCGAAGGCCAACTGGCCACGCTCGATTTGGGGCCCGTGCTGGAGCGGCATAACCAGTTGGCGCGGCAGTTGGCGCTAAGCGAACACTAACAGCGGCCTTGGAACGCGCGGGTCTCCCCCTGCATGGATTCCCGCCTTCGCGGGAATGACGGAACGGGGGCACCAAGCTTAACGGCATAAGCCATTCAAGCACGCCGGCCCCACCACAGCTCAGCGAACAGCGTCAGCACTCACCAGCACACCCTCAGCCTGAATCCGCCCAAGCCAGTGCCGCACGCGCGGCAGCCAGTCCGGGTGGGCCGGCAGCGTCGCGCCCCAAACGGCGGGTAGGCGGCCCAGCGTGGCGACCAGGGTGTCGAGGTCGTCGCCTGCTGAGTGCGACAGTGCGATCAGGGTGTCAGCCAAGGGATCGGCCAGCGCGTAGGCAAGACCCTGCTCGTCCACGCCACGAAAGTAGCGCAGCCAGCAGGCCGCTGCAAAGGCCAGCCGTTCCACGGGCAGGCCGGCCTGCAACGCGGCCAGTGCCGAGGGCACCCAACGTTGGCTGATTTTTTGCGAACTGTCGGTGGCGATCTGGTGCACGCTGTGCTGCAAGGTGGGGTTGGCAAAGCGCTGCAATAAAGCGTCTCGGTAGTCGGGCCAGTCGGGCCGGCGCAACAAGGGGCCCAGTTCATGGGTCATCAAACCGTGCACCAATTGGTAGACGGCAGGTTGGGCAATGCAATCACTGATGACCGGCAGGCCGGCCAGTGCGCCGATACAGGCCATCGCCGAGTGACTGCCGTTGAGCAGGCGCAGCTTGGCTTCTTCAAATGGCGCGACCTCGTCCACCACCTGCACGCCCACCGCGCTCAGGGTGGCGGCGTCGCTGTCATCCACAAAGTTGCGCTCAATCACCCACTCCCAAAACGCCTCGGTACGCAACGCGGCCTGATCGGCCAAGCCCAAAGCCTGCGCGGCCTGATCGCTGGTGACACCTGAGGCCGCCGGGACGATGCGGTCCACCATGCTGTTGGGGAAGGCACAGCGGGCAGCGATCCAGTCGACCAGGCCATCAGGCTGCTCGGCCGCCGCAGCCCGGCACAGGGCACGCAACTGGCGGCCATTGCCGGATAGGTTGTCGCAGCTGGCCACCGTCAGGCCGCCCAGCCCGGCGGCACGGCGCGCGCGCAAGCCCTGCACCAACAAGGCGGCCAGCGCCGGGGTGTAGGCTTTTTCGGTCACGGTGAGCGTGACCCAGCGGGTGGCGGCGGCTGCCATGACCTGCACCACAATGTGGGGTGATTCGGCCGCCACACAGCTCTGCCAGATGGCGCCACTGACCTGCCAGCTGCGCGCCTGTGCGCTGGCGGTCTGCACCGAGTACAGGTGGTCTTGCGCCGCCAGAGCCTGCGCCAGTGCGGGCTGACGCATGGCCACCCCCAGCACGCCCCAACGGCCGTCGCCGCTGGCCAGCAGCCGGTCAAAGACCAGTGCCTGGTGGGCGCGGTGAAAGGCACCCAGCCCCAGGTGCACCACGCCGGGGGCGCCGTCGCGCAGGTAGGTGGGCACAGCCACGCCGCGCGCGGCCAGCCTGGGCAGGCAGGCGCTGCTCAGCAAGGCAGCACCACGCCGACTTTTCGCCCGGCCTCCAGAATCTCCTGCCAGGTCTGATCGTCCACAACGATGCCCTCGCGCCGCCGCTGAGCCCGCGCCGCACGCTCCGGGTCACCCGCCACCTGCACGCCCTCCCCATCTGGCGCCGGCGGCGACGCCTGCACCCAGTTCACAAAGGCCAGCGCCTCCTGCTCAAAACTGGCTTGGGTGCCGAGCCGGGCCGGGTCAATCAGGATGCTGAGCATGCCGTTCACCACGGCGCGCACCGGCTTAGCCTGGGCGTCATGCCAGGTGCCGTTGCCGCTGAGCGCCCCACCCAGCAGCTCGCAGGCTGCGGCCAGGCCAAAACCTTTGTGTTCACCAAAGGTCAGCAAGGCGCCCAAGAGGCCGTTGGCTTGGGGCACCACCACCACACCCGGGTTGGTGGTGGGCTTGCCGCATTCGTCAATCAGGGTGCCCGGTGCGACCTGCTGGCCCTGGTTGTAGGCCACCCGCATCTTGCCCTGCGCCACCCGGCTGGTGGCAAAGTCCAGAATGAAATGGGCCGCCGTCTCAGCGCTGCCTGAACTGTCGGCCCGCCCGGTCAGGGGAATGCCGATGCAGCAGGGGTTGGTGCCAAAACGGCCATCGGCCCCGCCCCAGGGCGCCACCACAGGGCGCGACAGCACGTTGACAAAATGCAGCGACACCAGGCCCTGCGCCACCGCCATCTCGGCAAAATGGCCTATGCGCCCCAGGTGATGCGACTGCGACAGCGACATGATGCAGCTGCCATGCGTCTGGGCACGTTCAATCGCCATCTGCATGGCCTGCTCGCCCACCACTTGACCATAGCCGCGCTGCCCGTCCAGCGCCAGCATGCTGCCGATGTCTGCCGTCACGCGGGCCGCGGCATTGGGTTTGAGGCCGCCTTCCAGCACGGCATCGACATAGCGCGGCAGCATGCCCACACCATGCGAGTCGTGGCCGCTCAGGTTGGCCATCACCAGGTTGGCAGCCACCGTGTCTGCCTCGGCGGCCAAACTGCCTGCCGCTACTAAAATCGTAGCTACAGATCGTTGCAGTGCAGGGGCTGGGAGTGTTTTAGACATACTTTTACATCACAGCGCCGAGCTGCCAGGGCACAAATTCATTCTGGCCGTAACCGTGGCGCTCACTCTTGCTCAAGGTGCCTGAGGCGGTGGCCAGCACCAGCTCAAAAATTTGCTGGCCTTTTTCGGCAATCGACACGCTGCCATCGACGATGTCGCCGCAGTTGATGTCCATGTCCTCTTCCTGACGCTGCCACAAGCGGGTGTTGGTGGCCAGCTTGAGCGACGGTGCCGGGGCGCAACCATAGGCCGAGCCGCGCCCGGTGGTAAAGCAGATCATGTTGGCCCCGCCCGCCACCTGCCCGGTGGCGCTGACCGGGTCGTAGCCGGGGGTGTCCATGTAGACGAATCCCTTGGCCAGCACTGCTTCAGCATACTCGTACACCGCCTGAAGGTTGCTGGTGCCGCCCTTGGCCACCGCGCCCAATGACTTTTCCAGAATGGTGGTGAGGCCACCCGCCTTGTTGCCGGGCGAGGGGTTGTTGTTCATCTCGCCGTTGTTGATGGCGGTGTAGTTCTCCCACCACTTGATGCGCTCAATCAGCTTATGCGCCACCTCGGGCGACACGGCGCGCCGGGTCAGCAGGTGCTCGGCGCCGTAAATCTCGGGGGTTTCCGACAGGATGGCAGTACCGCCGTGCGCCACCAGCAGGTCCACCGCCGCGCCCAGCGCCGGGTTGGCGCTGATGCCGCTGTAGCCGTCCGAGCCGCCGCACTGCAGGCCGATGCTGATGTGCGCCGCACTGCAGGGCTTGCGCCGCGCCTGGTTGGCCTTGGGTAGCATCTCGCGGATCAGGGCCACGCCCTTGTCCACCGTTTTGCGGGTGCCGCCGGTGTCCTGGATATTGAAAGTTCGCAGCGTGTCGCCCTCGCGCAGGCTGCTTCTGGCCAGCCAGGCGTTGATCTGGTTGGACTCGCAACCCAGCCCCACCACCAGCACCGCGCAAAAGTTGGCATGAGTGGCATAGCCCGCCAGGGTGCGCTGCAGCACCTGCAGGCCCAGGCCCTCGCTGTCCATGCCGCAACCGGAACCGTGGGTCAGCGCCACCACCCCGTCCACATGGGGAAAGTCAGCCAGCGCCTCGGGGTGGTTTTGCCGCGAAAAATGGTCGGCAATGGCCCGCGCCGCGGTGGCCGAGCAATTGACGGACGACAACACGCCAATAAAGTTGCGCGTCGCTACCCGGCCGTCGCTGCGCCGGTAGCCCATGAAGCTGGCCTGCAGCGGCGCGGGCTCGGGCTTGAGGTCTGCGCCAATCGCGTAGTCGCGGGCAAAGTCGCCCTTGGCTTCGCCCATCCACAGGTTGTGGGTGTGCACATGCTCGCCAGCGGCTATGGGTCTGCTGGCAAAGCCGATGATCTGGTTGTAGCGCCGCACAGGCTCGCCGGTGGCGACGGCGCGGCTGGCGATCTTGTGGCCGGCCGGGATCAGGCCGCGGGCCGTCACGCCCTCAACAGCCGTGCCGCCGACGAGCTGGCTGCGGGCGATCAGCACGTCGTCGGCTGGGTGGAGACGGAGAAAGGGGTTCATGCGCTAATGGACTGAGTGTTCAGTAAAACTGCTTGGGCAACCAGAGCACCAGCTTGGGGAAGTAGGTGATGATCACCAAAGAGCCCAGCAGCGGCACCAGCCAGGGCAGGATGGCCATGGTGGTGCGCTCCACCGAGAGCTTGGCC
>JBAXMQ010000124.1:0-9775 GCA_037134215.1 Betaproteobacteria bacterium | reverse complement strand
GTGCGTGGCATCGACCCCGAAACCGGCTATTACTTTGACGACACCAAGCGCTACATCGAGGCTTCGACCATCGTCGTCGGGGATGACCGTCACAAGATCTACGAGGCCAATGCGCGCCGCGTTTTCCCGCGGCTGGATGCAGCCCTGAGCGCGCGCGGCATCTAAGCTAACAGAGGAGAAACCGATCATGTATGAACTAGGTGTTGTTTACCGCCACATCCAGCGCGCCGACCGCGTGGCCGCTGACGCGCTGGCAGCCCTGGGCTCGGCCACCGTGCACGAGGCCATGGGCCGTGTCGGGCTGCTCAAGCCCTACATGCGCCCGGTCTATGCCGGTGCCCAGGTGTCTGGCACGGCGGTGACGGTGTTGCTGCACCCCGGTGACAACTGGATGATGCATGTGGTGGCCGAGCAGATCCAGCCGGGCGACATCGTGGTGGCCGCCATCACGGCCGAGTGCACGGACGGCTATTTTGGTGACCTGCTGGCCACCAGCTTCCAGGCGCGAGGCGCCCGAGCGCTGGTGATCGATGCCGGCGTGCGCGACGTCAAGGAACTCACCCGCATGGGTTTTCCGGTCTGGAGCAAAGCCATTTCCAGCAAGGGCACCATCAAGGCCACGCTGGGCTCGGTCAACATCCCGGTGGTGTGTGCGGGCATGATCGTCACACCGGGCGACGTGATCGTGGCCGACGACGATGGCGTGGTCTGTGTACCGGCAGCGCTGGCCGCCAAGACGCTGGCTGCCGCGCAACAACGCGAGGCCAATGAGAGCGACAAGCGCGCCAAGTTGGCTGCTGGCGTGTTGGGTCTGGACATGTACAAGATGCGCGAACCGCTGGCGGCTGCCGGCCTGCGCTACGTCGACTAAGGGCCGGGCGCCACCATGAGCAATCCCACCACAGGTGACTTCACCAAGACCGCCGGCTGGCTGGACTGGTATTCTGGCCCAGCCCAACCCCGCTTTGTGCTGCCGGCCGGCGCGGTCGATGCCCATTGCCATGTGTTCGGCCCGGGTGCCGAGTTCCCCTATGCGTCCGAGCGTAAGTACACGCCCTGCGATGCCTCCAAGGCGCAGCTGTTTGCGCTGCGCAACCACCTGGGCTTTGCCCGCAATGTGGTTGTGCAGGCCACCTGCCACGGGGCCGACAACCGCGCCATGGTGGATGCCTGTGTGGCCTCAGGCGGCCGGGCGCGCGGCGTGGCCACTGTCAGGCGCAGCATCAGCGACTTAGAGCTGCAGACCCTGCACGCGGCCGGCGTGCGCGGCGTGCGCTTCAACTTTGTCAAACGGCTGGTGGACTTCACGCCCAAGGACGAACTGCTGGAGATTGCCCACCGCATCAAACCGCTGGGCTGGCACGTGGTGATTTACTTTGAGGCGGTGGACCTGCCCGAGCTGTGGGACTTTTTCACCACCCTGCCCACCACCGTGGTGGTGGACCACATGGGCCGGCCGGACGTGAGCAAGCCCCTGGACGGCCCGGAGTTTGAGCTCTTTGTGAAGTTCATGCGCGAGCACCCCAATGTGTGGAGCAAGGTGAGCTGCCCCGAGCGCCTGAGCGTGACTGGCCCCAAGGCGCTGCAGGGTGAGACCCATGCCTACCGCGACGTGGTGCCCTTTGCCCGCCGCATTGTCGAGACCTTTCCCGACCGCGTGCTGTGGGGCACCGACTGGCCGCACCCCAACCTGAAGGACCACATGCCCGACGACGGCCTGTTGGTGGACTTCATTCCGCACATTGCGGTCACGGCTGAGCTTCAACAAAAACTGCTCGTCACCAACCCCATGCGGCTCTACTGGCCTGAGGAGAATTGAATGGCTCTCGATAAACCTTACCTTGACGTTCCCGGCACCACCGTTTTTGACGCCGAGCAAAGCCGCAAGGGCTATCACCTGAACCAGTTTTGCATGTCGCTGCTGCAGGCCGCCAACCGCGACCGCTTCAAGGCCGATGAGCGGGCCTACCTGGACCAATGGCCGATGACCGAAGATCAGAAATTGGCGGTGCTGAGCCGGGATCTGAACCGCTGCATTGCCCTGGGTGGCAACATCTACTTTCTGGCCAAGATCGGCGCGACCGACGGCAAGAGCTTCCAGCAAATGGCCGGCAGCATGACCGGCATGACCGAAGACGAGTACCGCGCCATGATGGTTGGCGGCGGCCGCTCCATCGACGGCAACCGATTCATTGGCGAAGACGGCAACGCCCAAGCCCACCGCCAGCCGCAAGGCGCAGCCGGCAAAGCAGGACACTGAACACCATGGCACGCATCACCGCATCTGTATTTACATCCCATGTGCCCGCCATCGGCGCCGCGATGGACCTGGGCAAGACGGCTGAGCCCTACTGGCAAC
The DNA here is from genome assembly GCA_037134215.1 of Betaproteobacteria bacterium. Lineage (GTDB taxonomy): Bacteria > Pseudomonadota > Gammaproteobacteria > Burkholderiales > Burkholderiaceae_C > Rhodoferax. The sequence goes on along the minus strand of JBAXMQ010000124.1, from coordinate 7,416 downwards.
CCCTGTTCCAGGGCTACGAGTTCTCCAAGCAGTGGATGAAAGACAACAAGCCCGATGTGATCATCCTGGTGTTTAACGACCATGCCACCGCCTTCAGCCTGGACATGATCCCCACCTTTGCCATCGGCACGGCGGCGCAGTACCAGCCAGCCGATGAGGGCTGGGGCCCGCGCCCGGTGCCGGTGGTGCAGGGCCACCCGGCATTGGCCGCGCACATCGCGCAGTCGGTGATCCAGCAGGACTTTGACCTGACCATCGTCAACAAGATGGATGTGGACCATGGCCTGACCGTGCCGCTGAGTCTGATGTGCGGCCAGCCCCCGACAGATCATTTCGCCTGGCCCTGCCCGGTGATTCCCTTTGCCGTGAACGTGGTGCAGTACCCGGTACCCAGCGGCCAGCGTTGTTTTAACCTGGGCAAAGCCATCCGCCGTGCGGTGGAGAGTTTTGACGAAGACCTGAACGTGCACATCTGGGGCACCGGTGGCATGAGCCACCAGTTGCAGGGCCCACGCGCCGGTCTGATCAACCGCGCCTTCGACAATGCCTTTTTGGACAAGCTGATTGCCGACCCTACGGCAGCGGCCGCCATTGCGCACATCGACTATGTGCGCGAGGCCGGCTCCGAGGGCATCGAGCTGGTGATGTGGCTGATTGCCCGGGGCGCTATGAAAGATGTAGCTGAAAACCCAAGCCCAGTGCGGCTTAGGCATCGTTTTTACCATGTACCGGCGTCGAACACAGCAGTCGGCCATCTGATCCTGGAGAACACGTAAATGAGCAAGATCATCCGTGTGGCGCTGGCAGGCGCCGGCGCCTTTGGCATCAAGCATCTGGACGGCATCCGCAACATCGACGGCGTGGAGGTCGTGTCGCTGATCGGCCGTGAGCTGGACAAAACCCGTGAGGTGGCGGCCCAATACGGCATCGGCCACGTGACCACCGACCTGACTGAGAGTCTGGCCTTACCCGGGCTGGATGCGGTGATTTTGTGCACGCCGACGCAGATGCATGCCGCGCAGACCGTGGCCTGCCTGCGGGCTGGCAAGCACGTGCAGGTTGAGATCCCCCTGGCTGACTCGCTGGCTGGCGCGCAGGACGTGGTGGCCTGGCAGCGCAAGACCGGGCTGGTGGCCATGTGCGGCCATACCCGGCGCTTCAACCCCAGCCACCAGTATGTCAACCAAAAAATCCGCGCCGGGCAGTTCAACATCCAGCAACTGGATGTGCAAACCTATTTCTTTCGCCGAAGCAACATGAATGCGCTGGGCCAGGCCCGCAGCTGGACCGACCACCTGCTGTGGCACCACGCCGCGCACACGGTGGATTTGTTCGCCTACCAGTGCGGCAGCCCCATCGTCAAGGCCAATGCCCTGCAAGGGCCGATTCACCCGACGCTCGGCATCGCCATGGACATGAGCATCCAGCTGCAGGCCGCCAATGGCGCCATCTGCACCCTGAGCCTGAGCTTCAACAACGACGGGCCGCTGGGCACCTTTTTTCGCTACATCGGCGACAGTGCCACCTACATCGCCCGTTACGACGACCTGTTCACCGGCAAGGAAGAGAAAATCGACGTCAACCAGGTGGCGGTGAGCATGAACGGCATTGAGCTGCAAGACCGCGAATTTTTTGCCGCCATCCGAGAAGGCCGCGAGCCCAACAGCAGCGTGGCGCAGGTGCTGGCCTGCTATGAGGTGCTGCAGGGGCAGGAGCGGCAGTTTGCTGGCGGGTGACGCAGTTTGCTATCAAAATAATTGCAAACTATTCAAGCCTGACGAGACTTTGAAGGTTCTTACCTATCTTTTTGGGCGCGGTGTGCAGGGCATCGATGCTTAGCCTTAGTCGCTATAAACTGCATAAACTTGGAGTGATATGCGACTGACCCCGGCCCAAATTGAGGTGATTCGTGAGGGTGCTGCTCAGCTCGCGGGCAGTGCGGCCCGGGTTTGGCTGTTTGGTTCTCGTACCCGGGATGATGCGCGGGGCGGCGATGTGGACTTGCTGCTGGAGTGCGATCAGGTGGTGAACGAGCCAGCGCAGCTGTCAGCCCGATTGGCCGCGCGGGTGTCGCGGGCGATGCACGGCCGAAAGGTGGATGTGCTCATCAAGGCGCCTAACCTGATGGTCTTGCCCATCCATACTCTGGCACTTCAAGAAGGCGTTCGCCTATGAAAATCACCTCGGCACAAGCCGCCCGCCTCGAATTTCTGGCGCGCGTTACGGACAAGGAATGTCGGCATTTGTCGTACACGGACGGCCGTCTTTTTGGTGATTTATTTACCGTTCAGACGGCTGAAAAAATTCAATCCGATCCCGTTTTGGCCGAACGGCTGGATGCTTTTGTCTCGCGCTTTGGCAGGTTGCAGGATACCGTAGGTGACAAGCTCCTGCCTGCCTTGCTTTCGGCTTTGGCCGAGCCAGTTGGTCCCGCCATTGACAACCTGGACAAGGCAGAAAAACTGGGCCTGCTGGAATCTGCGGATCTGTGGATTGAAATGCGGCGACTCAGGAACCAGATGGTGCACGAATACATCGAAGACTTGGCGGTGTTGACCAGTGCGCTGCGCACCGGGCATGGCTTTGTTCCCATTCTTGTTGAAGCTGCGCGGCACTGCGTCGCTGAGACCCGGCGATTGCTGTCTGCCTGATTGGGCGCATCATCATGTGTGGTGTACCGAGTCGGCCACGCCAACCATTAAGGAAGATTCCCCATGACTCGCAAAGACCCAGCCCCTGACGCGTCGGCCAGCGTCATGCCCACTTGGTTCATCCCGCATGGTGGCGGTCCCTGTTTTTTCATGGACTGGAACCCGCCCCATGCCTGGGACAGGATGGCCGACTTCCTGAAGGGCCTGGCCGCCACTTTGCCGTCGCCGCCCAAGGCCATCGTGGTGGTGTCCGCGCACTGGTTGGAGTCGGCCTTCAGTGTCACCAGCGGCGCCCACCCGGCCCTGGTGTTTGACTACAGCGGCTTCCCACCGCACACCTACGCCTTGCAGTACCCGGCGCCGGGTGAGCCCGCGCTGGCGGCGCGCATTGCCGCGCTGCTGCAGGCTGCGGGTTTGCCGGCTCAGCAGGACGCCAGCCGGGGTTTTGACCACGGCGTGTTCATCCCGATGCTGTTGATGTTTCCTGGAGCAGACATTCCGGTGGTGCAGTTGTCGCTGAGCAGCACGCTGGACCCTGCGCTGCATCTGGCGGCTGGCAGAGCCCTGGAGTCCCTGCGGCATCAGGGTGTGCTGATCATCGGCAGCGGCATGAGTTACCACAACATGCGCGGCTACAGTGACCCCCGCTCCGGGCCGATTTCGGACGAATTCGACGCCTGGCTCACAGGGGCGGTACACGCGGCGCCGGCGCAGCGCCAGCAAAGTCTGACCGACTGGGCCCGGGCACCCTCCGCGCGGCTGTCGCATCCGCCGCGCGCCGAGGAGCACCTGCTGCCACTGATGGTGGTGGCAGGTGCGGCCGGTCAGGACCCCGGCGAGAAGGTGTTTTCCGACCGGGTGATGGAGACCACGCTGTCGGCCTTCCGCTTTGGCCGGGCGCACGCCTAGGGATTGATGACCGCAGGGCTGGCGTCTGGCGAGGCGTCGGGCGCCAAAGGATCGCGCGTGACCGGCTGGGCGAAACCCAGGCTGAGACGCGCAAACGCCTGCATCACGTTGGGTTGCGCGGCATGGAACACAACAACACCATGGCCACGAACCCGCAGCACCAGACGCGGCGCGATCAGCCATGCCAGGTAGGGTAAGTAGATAAATTTGGCCTGGGTGATATCGGCCAGGGCGATCTGCTTGGGCCACATCCAAGTTTGACTCAGCGTCCGATTGTCGATGCGGGTACGGCTGAACAGAATCCAGTACTGGCAGTAGCCGATCAGCCCCATGGTGGCCAGAATGAACACCCATGTCGGCCCTGGCCAAGTTGACCATGGCGTGTCCATCGCCAAACGCCAAGCGGCGGCCAGCAGGCTCAAAACCAACAGGCAGGACAGCCCCTTGACCAGCCGTGGAAAGGCTGGCCCCTCGGCGAAGGCGTGTGCTGACGTAGCCACGGACCCATCCGTGGACTCAGCAGACGGCAGGCTCATTTTTTGACCGCGCCAGCCGCTTTGGCAGCATCTTTCTTGGCGTCGGACTCTGCAGCTTCCTTGAACAGGTCTTCGTTGGCCTTTTCTTGTGCGGCCTGACTGCTTTCCTCCACCACGGCCGGAGCCTCAAGCTGCACCTTGTCCAGGTCAACTTTGACTTCCTTGTCCAGAAAAACTGTGACGGTTTGGGGTACAAAAATCACGATGACCACCAGCACCAGTTGCAGCAAGACCCAGGGGATAGCGCCCAAATAGATGTCTTTGGACTGGACTTTTGCAGGCAAAGCCCCGTTCTTGAACAGCGTGTCAGCGATACCCCTCAGGTAAAAGAGCGCGAAGCCGAAGGGCGGGTGCATGAAGCTGGTCTGCATGTTGACGCACAGCAGCACGCCAAACCAGATCATGTTGATGCCCATTTTTTCGGCCACCGGTCCCAACATCGGAAGAATGATGAAGGCAATTTCAAAGAAGTCGAGAAAGAAGGCCAGAAAGAAAATGAAGATGTTCACCACGATCAGGAATCCGGTCTGCCCACCCGGCAGGCCGGTGAGCATGTGCTCAATCCACTTGCCGCCGTCAACACCTTGGAACACCAGCGAAAACACCCGTGAACCAATCAGGATGAAGACCACCATCGCCGTGACACGCATGGTGCCCGTCATGCCCTCTTTGATCAGCGGCCAATTCAACCTGCCATGGATGGCGGCCAGGATCAGTGCGCCGACCGCGCCCATGGCGCCAGCCTCTGTCGGTGTCGCAATGGCGGTGTCAATACCTGGCAGACCACCCATGCTGCCCAAAACCGCAAAGATCAGAATGGCCGACGGGATGATGCCGCGCAAACATTTTTTCCACAATTGCCAGCCCGACAGTGTGCGGGCTGAGGCCGGTACACCAGGCAGGTCGTTCGGCCGCAGGCGAGTCAGGACAAAGGTGTAGACGGCAAACAGCAGCACTTGCAGTATCGACGGACCCCAAGCCCCCTTGTACATATCCCCGACCGAGCGGCCGAGTTGGTCGGCCAAAACCACGAGCACCAGTGACGGCGGCACCAGTTGCGTGATGGTGCCCGACGCGGCGAGGACGCCGGTGGCGTAGCGCATGTTGTAACCATAGCGCATCATCACAGGCAATGAAATCATGGCCATCGCGATGACCTGACCAGCCACGGTGCCGGTGATGGCTCCCAGGATGAACCCCACGATGATGACCGAATAGCCCAAGCCACCACGGATTGGCCCGAACAGTTGGCCCATGGAGTCCAGCATGTCTTCGGCCAGACCACACTTTTCCAGCACGGCGCCCATGAGGGTAAAGAACGGGATGGCCAACAAAAGGTCGTTGGACAAAATGCCAAACACATTGAGCGGGAGATTCGCCATGAAGGCCGCAGGGAACCACCCCTCAGCAATGGCAATGAATCCGCAGAGCAGGCCCAGCGCTGACAGGGAGAATGCCACCGGGAACCCGATCAGCATGATCAGGATCAGCCCGAGAAACATCAGCGGGGGGAAATATTCCATGCTCATTGCACTGGCCTTTCGTAGTGGATTTCCATCTCGTAGGTGTTGGTCAGCCAGCCAACCCGCTTGATGATTTCAGACACGCCCTGCAGCCAGATCATGGCGAATCCAAGCGGCAGCATCAGCATCGCAGGCCAGCGCACCAGCCCGCCGGCATTACTGGACATTTCATGGGTTTCGTACATGCGCAAAAAAAGCGGCGCGGCAAAATAAAACATCACAAACATGGTGGGCAGCAGAAAGAAACACAGACCAAACAGGTCAATCAGCACTTTTTTTCGGGTGGATATCCAGCCGTAAATCACATCAACCCGCACATGCTCGTTCACCCGCAGCACCTGCGCCGAGCCCAGCATCACACAGCCAGCAAACAGGTACCACTGAATCTCAAGCCAGCCGTTGGAGCTGATGTCGAGGGAGTAACGAACCACAGCGTTGGTACAACTGATGAAGCACGACAGGATGACCGCCCACTTGGCGAATGTCGCAAAGCGGTCGTTGACCCAATCAATGGCATGGGCGAACGCAAAGAGCGCTTTCATGGTGTTCCTTTGGAATAACTGGAGGATTCGGCCGACTGAACAAGTAGTTTAGGTGACGCCAGACTGCAGCAGCGGTTCCGATTTGGTTGATTGACCTAGGGTAAACCCTGAATTTTGCGATGACCCAGCGAAGGGTTCTCTGGATGCACTGTGGCGAGAGGATGACGGAAAGCGGTGTCCCGTCGGCCTATACTTGCCGAATGAACCAGTCAGTACATTATGCCAATGCCGAGCCGGCTGGTGGCAGTAAGCCCGCCAACCGCACCAACAACCCGGCGCGCACCATGGCCGGCATTCTGGAAGTGGCCACGGCCGAGTTCGCCAGCAAGGGCCTGAGCGGCGCACGCATCGACGAGATCGCGGCTGCCACCCGCACCAGCAAGCGCATGATTTACTACTACTTCGGCAGCAAGGAGGGGCTGTACTTGGCCGTGCTGGAAGAAGCCTACCGGCGCATGCGAAGCATCGAGGCCGAACTGCAACTGGGCGACCTGCCGCCCGAAGCCGCCCTGCGCCGTCTGGTGGAGTTCACCTTCGACCATCATTTTGGCAACCAGGACTACATCCGCCTGGTCATGTCTGAAAACATGCAACGCGGCGAGTACCTGGCGCAAAGCAAGATCATCCAGGAACTCAACATCACGGCCATCGACGCGATCCGCCAGTTGTATGACCGCGGCGTGGCCGAGGGCCTGTTTCGCACCGGCTTGGACGCCATCGACATCCACGCTTCAATCTCAGCGCTGACATTTTTCAACGTCTCCAACCAACACACCTTCGGCCTCATCTTCAAACACGACCCGGCCGCCGACGCCGCCCGTGCCCTGCGGCGGGGCAACATCGTTGAGATGATCGTGCGCTTTGTCAAGCGCTGAAAGCCGGCCCCCCAAGCCATGAAAAGCAAGTACGTTATTTGCGTAGGTGCCGCCTGCTGGGACACGGTTTTTCAGGTGGAGCAGATTCCGGCTGCGGGTGTCAAAGCGCTGGCACTGCATGCGGTGCAGCGGGCTGCCGGCATGGCTGTCAATGCCGCCGTGGCCTTGTCCCGATTGGGCATGAGCGTTCACATGTGGACGCGCATCGGGGACGACGAAACCGGCAGGCGGTTCATGCAGGACATGCAGCGCGAACGGATCAACGCCGACGGGGTGCGTGTGCAGGCGGGCGTGCAGACGTCGTTTTCTTCGATCCTGGTCGACCTGCAGGGCGAGCGCACTCTGGTGCCGTTCTTTGACGCCAAGATTCCCCCGGATGC
>JBAXMQ010000123.1:0-9830 GCA_037134215.1 Betaproteobacteria bacterium | reverse complement strand
ATCAGGATCACGCTCTCGGCCTTGTGCGGGCTGTCTTTGACAAAATCGAGCGCCCAGTCCAGCGCCGAGTCGCCGCCGCCCACAATGACCAGGTTTTTGCCGGCAAAGTCGTCGGGGTTCTTGACACGGTAGAACAACTGGCTGCCCTCAAAAGCGTCCAGCCCGTCCACCTTGAGCGTGCGTGGCTGAAAGGCGCCCACACCCGCAGCAATGAAGATGGTTTTGGTTAGAAAGCGGGTGGACTTGGAGGTTTCGACAAAGAAGCGCCCGTCGTCCTGCTTTTGCACCGTGGTCACCTCCTGGCCGTAATGGAAGGTGGCGCCAAAGGGGTCGATTTGCTTGAGCAGGTTGTCGGTCAGCTCCTGGCCGGTGCAAACCGGCACGGCCGGAATGTCGTATATGGGCTTGTCAGGGTAAAGCTCGACGCACTGGCCGCCGGGGTAGGCCAGCGAGTCAATGACGTGCGCCTTGATTTCCAGCAGCCCGAGTTCAAACACCTGAAACAGGCCGACCGGGCCGGCGCCGACGATGACGGCATCGGTTTCGATCGCACCGTTCAGAGACAGAGCCTCCGGGCTAGGCCCGGCATTCGATTGAAGATCCATGTTGGGGAGGGGTCCGTTCAGCGGACGAGCAGGGGCAGTTTGTTGGTCTTGTCTTTCCACTCGTCGGCATCAGGCAGCGGCGCCTTGCGCTTGGTGATGCTCTTCCAGCCCGGCAGCCGCGACAACTCGGCATTCAGCGCGGTCATGTGCTGCTGGTCTGCCGGCACGTCTTCTTCAGCGTAAATCGCATTCACCGGGCACTCGGGGATGCAAACCGCACAGTCGATGCACTCATCTGGGTCAATGGTCAGGAAATTGGGGCCTTCCCGAAAGCAATCTACCGGACAGACGTCGACGCAGTCGGTGTATTTGCACTTGATGCAGGCTTCGGTGACGGTGTGGGTCATGTTGTATTTCGACGTGAGGGTGGAGACCCACTATTTTATTGGGTTTCAGAGGCCTTTTTGCGCTCGGCCCTTCTCTGAGGCCGGCGGCGTGACCGTGTTAACGGGCAAACAGCGGGGCGATGGTGCGGGCGTCGCCCTGGTAGAAGCCGGCAAATCGAGAAAACTGCGCCTCGGCGGCACTGGCATCTTGGTCGGCGCGCAACACTGCGGCATCAAACCCACTGCGATGCATCTGCACCAGTTGGTCGACCAGCACGTCGCCGGTGGCACGCAACTCACCCTGAAAGCCGATCCGCCGACGCAGCAGAAAAGCCTGGCTGTACGCACGGCCATCGGCGAACTTGGGGAACTGCAAGTCAATGCGCTCCACGCCTTCCAAGTCCAGCGTGGACGGGTCCACATCGTTGGTCAGATGCAAGACATTTTGGCCTGTAGCCCCTGTCGCACCGTCGTTTTTAGCTATTATTTTCATAGTAATTCGGGCTCAGGCCGGTTCGGCCACCAGGCTGTGGCGGGCGCTGTTGGCGGCGAGTTTGAAGGGCTCCAGCCCAACCCGGCGCAGTGTGGCCACAAAGGTCTCGGCGCTGAGCCGCTCGTTCCGGTAGGTGTCGAGCAGAGCCTCGATCACGTCGGGCACCTCGGCCGCGCCAAATGAAGGGCCGACGACTTTGCCAGGGGCTGCAGCCCCGCTCAAGGTAGAGCCATCGGAGCCGCCGAGCGACACCTGGTACCACTCGCGCCCGTCCTTGTCCACGCCCAAAATACCGATGTGGCCGCTGTGATGGTGACCGCAAGAGTTGATGCAGCCGCTGATGTGCAGGTCAATTTCGCCCAGGTCGTGCAGCTCGTCCATGTCTTGGTAGCGCTCGGTGATGGCTTCAGCAATGGGAATGGAGCGCGCATTGGCCAGCGCACAAAAGTCACCGCCGGGGCAGGCGATCATGTCGGTCAAAAGGCGGATGTTGCTTTTGGCGAAGCCATGACGACGCGCTGCCTGCCAGAGTGCGGGCAACTGCTCAGCGCTCACCCAGGGCAGCAGCAGATTCTGGTCATGGGTGACGCGGGCCTCGCCTGCCGAGAACCGATCCGCCAGTTCGGCGGCGCGGTCAAGTTGGTCGGCGGTGGCGTCGCCGGGCGCTTGACCCAAGCGTTTGAGCGACAGTGTGACGGCGCGCAGCGACGGATTTTTGTGCGCTGCCACGTTCTGTTTGAGCCAACGGATGTATTCCGGGTCGGTTTCGTCGGCAGCGCGCAGCAGGGCCTGAATGCTGTCCTCGCCCGGCTGGTACGCGGGCGCCATGGCGGGTTGCGCGAAGTTGGCCGAAACCCGCGCCAGTTCGGCCGGCGTGATGGTGTGGGGAGCCCCGTCTTTGGACAGGATCTGCTGGTACTCGGTTTCCACCTCGTCGGTGAAGCGCTGGCCCTCGGCTTTCACCAGGATCTTGATGCGCGCCTTGTAGATGTTGTCGCGACGGCCCCAGCGGTTGTAGACGCGCACCACCGCTTCGAGGTAGTTGAGGATCTGATGCCAGGGCAGAAACGCACGGAGGGTGCTGGCAATGACCGGGGTGCGTCCCATGCCGCCGCCGACCAGCACCTTGAAGCCCACCTCGCCCTGCTCATCGCGTAGCACGTGCAGGCCGACGTCATGCCAGGCCGTGGCGGCCCGGTCCTCTTGCGCGCCGGACACCGCAATCTTGAACTTGCGTGGCAGAAAAGCGAACTCGGGGTGCAGGGTGCTCCACTGGCGCAAGATCTCGCAAAACGGCCGTGGGTCGACGATCTCGTCCACCGCAATGCCGGCGCGCTCATCGCTGGTGATGTTGCGGATGCAGTTGCCGCTGGTCTGGATGCCGTGCATGTCCACACTGGCCAGCAGGTCCATCACATCGGCGCTGCGGTCCAGCGGAATCCAGTTGAATTGGGCATTCTGCCGGGTCGTGAAGTGGGCGTAGCCCGTGGGCAGGTGCGCCGTGCCGAGTTTGGCCTGGGCTCGGCTGGCGGTTTGATACACCTGGGCCTCCGGCTGGTCGTAATCGCGCGCAATGATGGCCAACACGCGCAGCTGAGCACTGGACACTTCGCCATAGGGCACGGCCACCCGCAGCATGGGGGCGTAGCGCTGCACATACCAGCCGTTTTGCAGCCGCAAGGGCTTGAAATCATCGCCACTGAGTTGGCCGGCCAGGTGGCGTTGCAACTGGTCGCGGTACTGGGCAGCGCGTTGGCGCACAAATTGGCGGTCGAAGTCGGTGTACTGGTACATGGGCGGAGACTTTAGACGCCCCGGCTCAGATACCAAACAACACTTTCACAATTTCAATATGCGCCTGCGCTATAAGCGGCGCCATTGACGAGGCATCAGGCGCCTGAGCCGCGCAACTCCTGCATGCGTTCGTCAAAATAGCTGCCCACGGTGTAACGCTCTGACAACACGACTTCGCGTCGCGGGTGCAGAAACAGCGGCAGCGAGATACGCGGCTTGGTTCTGGCAGCACCGGCCGGGTTAAGCACCCGGTGCACGGTGGACGGGTAATGGTGGCCCGAGGCTTCGGCCAACATGTCACCAATGTTGACGATCAGAAAATTGAAATCGCAAGGCACGTCGTGCCAGCCGCCATCCTTGCCCAGCACCTGCAGGCCGGGCTCGGTGGCGGCGGGCAGCAGCGTCAGCAGGTTGATGTCACCGTGCGCAGCGGCGCGCAGGGCGCCTGCCGGCTCGTCGCCCGTGAGGGGCGGGTAGTGCAACACGCGCAGCAAGGTGTGGTCGCTGCCGTCCAGCATGTCGGGCAGCGGCATCGAGTAGCGGGCCCGCACCTCGGGCGGCGAACAGGCCTCCACCCAGGCCAGCAGGGTTTGCGCCAGCGCGTTGCCCTGATCGTAGTAGCGCCGTGCCGCATCTGACACCTCGGACGGGTAGCGACCCCAGGGGTAAATATGAAAAAACTCCTTGAGATCGCGACGCGTGTGGCCCTTGGCCGTTTCCGACACCGCCGGCGAGAAGTAGCCGTCATGCCGCACCGGGTCATGGGCATAGGCGTGCTTGGCCTCGCTCTGAAAAAAACCCAACCACTCGGCATAAATGCCTCCTACCAGGCTTTGCTGCAAAGGGTGTCGCGTCAGCACCGCAAAGCCGGTGCTGTGCAGGCTGTGACAGAACGCCGGCGCGGCGTCCGGACTTTGAAAATCAATCACGGGCAGGTGCATGGCGTGGCCTTTTGGTGGGCGGGGCAGGCTGGGGTCGCGTTCAGGCCGCCAACCAGGGACGCAGCATGGTGGCTTCAAACAGCGCGCTACAGGCGGCTGCATCCACGCCCAGGCAGGCGGTGCTATTGGGCAAATCAGATTCCCAGCCAGTCTGCGCGTAGTCAATAGCGGCGTGGCGTTTCAGAATGGTCTGGCCCTGGGCCAAGCCGTCTGTGGCCACGCGAATCTGCCCGACTTGGGTCTGGAACAGCTCGGGCGCCACCAGGTAAATAAAAGCCAGCACGTCGTGCCCAAAGCAGCCGTGCACGGCAGCCACGTGCTCAAACCGGCCCCCGTAAAAGTTGGCGTAAAAGGCGACGGCATGGCGCAGGGTGTCGGTCGCGCGGTGGCGATGGTGCTGCGCGATGCGCTCGAACAGGGTCACGGGCAGTACCAGGCGGTGCGTCACGTCCAGCCCCACCATGGTCAGCGGCCATCCCGCAGTGAACACCTGATCCGCCGCGTGCGGGTCGTTCCAGATGTTGGCTTCGGCCACGGGCGACACATTGCCCGGCTCCAGCACGGTGCCGCCCATCAAAATCACCTGCTTGAGCAGGCGCGGCAGCTCGGGCTCCAGCCGCAGCGCCAGGCTGAGGTTGCCCAGGGGGCCCACTGCCACCATGGTGATCTGGCCGGGCTTGGCGCGCGCCATGTCCACGATGAACTGGGCCGACGAGCGCGGGTCAAGTGAGTCGGTGACCGCAACGCGCTCGGGCAGGTTGCCCAGGCCGTCAGCACCGTGGATGTAGGCGGGCGGCGTCTCGCCAGGCTTGACCCAGGGCCGGGCCACGCCCTGCGTGACCGGGATCTGTCGCCCGGCCAGGGCGCACAGGTAAAGCGCGTTGGTGGCGGCCTGTGGCACCGTGACATTGCCAAAGGTGGTGGTGATGCCCAGCACCTCGATGTCCGGGTGGGCCAGGGCAAAGTACAGCGCCATGGCGTCGTCCACGCCAGGATCGGTGTCAAAAATGACGGGGTGAGGCAGGGCAGAGCTCATGGGGCTTGTGTCGGGTTAGGGCTGTGTTGGGCCAGGAAATCGGCGACCTCAGCCAGGGTAGGGATGGACGATTGCGCGCCCATTTTGGTGCAAGCCAGCGCGGCGGCGGCGCTGGCTTGGCGCATCGCCTCGGCCAGCGTCTGGCCATGGCTCAGGGCCGCCACCAGAGCGCCGCAAAAGGTGTCGCCGGCGCCGGTGGTGTCCACTGGGGTCACGGCAAAGGCCGGCTGGCGCAGCCACTGTTGGCCGCTGCGCGCCAGGCACCCGCGAGCACCCAGCGTCACCACCACAGTGGGCACGGCGATGCGGGCCAACTGAGCCTCCAGGTCACCTGCGGCTCCGGCCAAGGCCGCCAATTCACCCTCGTTCACGATCAGGATATCGATGTCCGCCAAAAGGGCGGCGGGCAGCGCCTGCGCCGGCGCGGCATTCAGCACCACAGTCACCCCCTGCGCATGGGCCGCGTGGGCGTAGGCCGCCACGGTGACCAGGGGTGTTTCGAGCGGCATCAGCAGGTGACTGAAGCGGGCCAGCGGCGGCAGGCCACTGGATGTCAGGTGCGCAGGAGCCAGGCCCTGATTGGCCCCAGGCGCCACGGTAATGGCGTTTTCAGCGTCGTCTGACACGCAAATGAAAGCCGTGCCGGTAGCCTGGTCTGCCACGCGCACCGAATGCAGCACCACGCCCGCTTCGGCCAGCGAGGCCTCGATCGGCAGGGCGTAAGCGTCGTTGCCCAGTGCCGCCAACATGTGGGTCACCGCGCCGCCGGCACGGGCACAGGCCGCCGCCTGGTTGGCGCCCTTGCCGCCAGGATAGGTCTTGAAAGCACCACCCAGCACCGTCTCGCCTGGGCCAGGAATGTGCGGTGCCCGCACCACGAAATCGAGGTTGGCTGAGCCTGCGACGAGTAACATGAATGTACCTTTGGGGCCTGGAGGCGAAGGCGCTGCCGCGCAGACGCTGCTTCTCCGACTCGATTGTTCGGCCCATTGTATGAATGCTGGCGTGCACCTCAAACCTGCAACGAGCACCCCCGGCTTTGGATCGTCGCCCTTGAATTTGTTATGCTATCTTTCGATCTTGAACTTCGGCATTCAAGAGCTCGGCGCCTTGTTTTTTTGTCCAGATGATGTTCATTCAACTTCGAAAGAGAACCACCATGAAACTGATGATGACTGCCCGTTTGGGACTCTTGGCCGCAGCCCTGGCTGCCAGCTTTTCTGCAGCCGCCGAACCAGCGATCGTGTTCGACATGGGGGGCAAGTTTGACAAGTCCTTCAATGAAGCCGCCTACAACGGCATGGAAAAGTGGAAGAAGGAGACGGGCAAGCAGTACTTGGAGTTTGAGATTGCCAATGAATCGCAGCGCGAGCAGGCGCTGCGTCGGATGGCCGAGAAGGGCGCCAGCCCGATCATCGCCATGTCCTTCAGCATGGCGTCGAGCGTGGAGAAAGTGGCCAAAGAGTTCCCCAAACTCAACTTCGCCATCATTGACGACGAGGTGAAGTTGCCCAACGTGCAGTCGCTGGTGTTCAAAGAGCACGAGGGCAGTTTCCTGGTGGGCGCCATGGCGGCCATGGCCAGCAAGACCGGCAAGGTTGGTTTCGTGGGCGGCATGGACATTCCGCTGATTCGCCGCTTCCAGTGCGGTTACGAGCAAGGTGCCAAGTGGGCCAACCCCAAGGCCGAGGTGTTTGCCAACATGACCGGCACCACCGGCGCCGCCTGGAACGACCCGGCGCGTGGCGGTGAACTGGCCAAGGCTCAATTTGCCAAGGGCGCGGACGTGGTGTTTGCGGCGGCTGGCGGCACGGGTATTGGTGTTTACCAGGCGGCAAAAGACGGCGGAAAACTGGCCATTGGCGTGGACAGCAACCAGAACCACATCCAGCCCGGCACCATGCTGACCTCCATGCTCAAGCGCGTGGATGTGGCGGTCTACAACGTGGCCAAGTCGCACAAGCCCGGTTTGTCGGTGTTTGGTCTCAAAGAAGACGGCGTGGGCTATGCCATGGACAAGAACAACGAAAAACTGGTGACTGCCGATATGAAGAAAAAGGTCGATGCCGCCAAGGTCGACATCCTCAGCGGCAAGATCAAGGTGGTGGATTACATGTCTGCCAGCGCCTGCAAGTACTGATCGCCGGTCTGGACCGGTGATGGAAGCCGGCCTGGCCGTGCGCATGCACGGCATCCACAAGCGCTTTGGCGCGGTAGCTGCCAATGTGGACGTTGACCTGACCGTGCGTACCGGCACGGTGCACGGGATTGTGGGTGAAAACGGCGCAGGCAAGAGCACGCTGATGTCGGTGCTGTATGGTTTTTACAGCGCCGACAGCGGCAGCATCGAGGTGTTCGGCCAGCCTGCCACCATCCGGAACGCCGACGAGGCCATCGCACTGGGCATCGGCATGGTGCACCAGCACTTCATGCTGGTGGAAACCCTGAGTGCGCTCGACAATGTGATGTTAGGTGCAGAACCGCACTGGCGCTTGTCGCGAGCACAGGACGAGGTGCGGCAGACGCTGGATGGGCTGATGCAGACCACCGGGCTTCACGTGCCTTTACAGGCCCTCGTGCAAGACTTGGCGGTGGGCGACCGACAGCGGCTTGAGATACTCAAGGCCCTGTACCGGGGCGCCCGCATCCTGGTGCTGGATGAGCCGACGGCGGTGCTGACCCCGCAGGAAACTGAGCAGCTGTTCGGGGTGCTTGACGCCTTGCGCCGGCAGGGCACCACCATCGTGCTGATCACCCACAAGCTCAAGGAAGTCATGCGGCTGTGCGATGACGTGACCGTCATGCGTGCCGGCCGGGTTGTGGCGCGCTTGCCAATTGAGCAGGCCTCTGTGGAAGGGCTGGCGCTGGCTATGGTTGGCCGCAAGGTCCAGATGGGGCGTCCCGAGAGTGCGCAGGGAACTCGCGCGAGCCACGGGTTGCTGCAGGCCACCGGCATCATGTGGCGGGATGTTTATGGTGTGCAGCGACTCCACGGACTGGACCTGAGCCTGCGCGCCGGCGAAATTGTTGGCGTGGCCGGCGTGTCGGGCAACGGCCAGAGTGAACTGCTCGATGTGCTGTCCGGATTGCTTGTTCCCACTGCGGGGCAGATGACGCTGCAGGGTCAGGTTTTTTCCGCCGACGCCTGGCTGGACCCGCATACCGCACGGACCATGGGTCTTGCGCATGTCCCTGAAGACCGCCAGAGCCGGGCCCTGGTGATGGATTTTGTTGCCTGGGAGTCTGCCGTGCTGGGCTATGACGGGCTGTCCGACTACAGCCATCAGGGCTGGATGGACCATGCTGCCATGCGCTCGGCCACCGCCGCCATGATGGCGCGCTTTGACGTGCGACCGGCAGCGCCCGAGCTGCGCAGCAGCAAGTTTTCTGGCGGCAACCAGCAAAAGCTGGTGCTGGCGCGCGAGCTGGGCCAGGCCCCACGCGTGCTGCTGGTGGGCCAGCCCACACGGGGGGTTGACATCGGGGCGATCGAGTTCATTTACGCGCGCCTGCGCGAACTGCGCGATGCCGGTTGCGCCCTGCTGGTGGTGTCGAGTGAACTCGACGAGATACTGGCCCTGTCCGACCGGGTGATCGTCATGAATCAGGGGCGCATCACTGGCGACCTGGCGATCGGCGATTGCACCGAAGCAGGGTTGGGCTTGTTGATGAGCGGTGCCGTCGAATGAACGCAGCGAAACCCCTGTCCCGTTGGGCCGAGCTGCTGCTCTTGCCGTTGGTGTGCTTGGGCGTAGCCTTGCTGGCAGCGGCGGCCGTGGTGACGCTGGTGGGCCAGAACCCGGTAGAGGTGGTCTCGGTGCTGGTGCAGGGCGCCCTGGGCACGCGGCGTGGTGTCAGCTACACCCTGTATTACGCCACCACCTTCATTTTCACTGGCCTAGCCGTCGCTGTGGCTCATCATGGGGGACTGTTCAATATCGGCGGCGAGGGCCAGGCCATCATGGGCGGGCTGGGCACAGGTCTGGTGGCGCTGTGGTTGTCGTCCAGCCTGCCAGCTTGGGTGATTTTGCCGCTGATGATGCTGGCCGGAGCACTGTTCGGCATGGTCTGGGCGGGCGTGCCGGCTTACCTGCAGGCCTACCGGGGCAGCCATGTGGTGATCACAACAATCATGTTCAACTTCATGGCGAGCAGCTTGCTGGTTTATCTGTTGGTGAACCACCTGCGCCCCGCCGGTGCGATGGCCGTGGAGAGCGCCGCGTTTGCGCCTTCTGCGCGGCTGGCCAGTGCGCGCGATGCCTTGGCTTGGTTCGGCATCGACTGGCCGGCCTCGCCGCTTAACCTGAGTCTTTTACTTGCGCTGGCGGCCAGTGGCTTGGTTTACCTCTTTCTCTGGCGTACAAGGGCCGGCTACCACCTGCGCGCTGTCGGTGCCAGCCCGGCGGCGGCCGAGTATGCTGGCATCCGGTCACGTCATCAGGTCCTGGTGGCCATGGCGATCTCGGGGGCCTTGGCAGGTCTGGTTGGCATGAATGAGATTGCCGGCGTCAATGGTCGCTTGCTGCTGGAGTTTGTCAGTGGCGCTGGTTTTACCGGCATAGCGGTGGCCCTGATGGGCCGCAACCATCCCGTAGGCATCATCCTGGCCAGTGTGCTGTTCGGCGCGCTGTTTCA
>JBAXMQ010000122.1:0-9993 GCA_037134215.1 Betaproteobacteria bacterium | reverse complement strand
GGCTTCGGTGAGCGCAGCCTGAATTTCGCTGAGCTGCCACTCGTTGGTATCCACATAGGCCGCAACCGCCTCGGCACATGTTTGGGTGAAACCGCTGCTCGGCACCGCTGTTATCTAATACGCCCCATGAAATATTCTGAAAACAGCCTGGGCATCGCCGCCATGCTGGCCGCCGTCGGGGCGTTTTCGATGATGGATGCGGTGATGAAGACCTTGACGGGCAGCTACCCGCCGATGCAGGTCGCCGCCATGCGCGGTCTGTCGGCCATGCCGCTGGTCTGCGCCTACGTGTGGTGGCAAGGCGAAGCGCCCCAGTTGCTGCGGGTACGCTGGCCGCTGCACCTGTTGCGGGGGGTGATCGGCGTCTTCATGCTGTCCATGTTCGCATTTGGGGTGAAAAGGCTGAGCTTGACCGATGCCTACGCCATCTCTTTCATCGCGCCGCTCATCATCACCGTGCTGGCGGTCCCGTTCCTGAAAGAAGCGGTCCATACCCGCCACTGGGTCTGCCTGCTACTCGGGCTGTTGGGGGTGATGGTGGCCATGAAACCCAACGCCGATGCCATGCTGTCGATTGGGGCCTTGGCGGTTCTGGGTTCAGCCGTTTGTTACGCAGTCTCTGCTGTGGCCGGGCGCGTCCTTAGCCGCACCGACACCAGCAGCAGTCTGGTGTTCTGGATGACCCTGCAACTCGGCTTGGGCGCGGGCGTTTTGGCAGCGCCGGACTGGGTCCCGATTGCCCGGGCCGACTGGCTACTGATCGGTGCGCTGGCTGTGACCGGCTTTTTGGGCCAGCTGACCATCACCCAGGCCTTCCGGCATGGTCAGGCCGCTGTGGTGGCCCCGCTGGAATACACCGCCCTGATCTGGGGCGCCGGGCTGGACTGGTTGATATGGCGGACCCTGCCCGGTGCCCACACACTGCTGGGCGCGATGATCATCATTGCCTGCGGTTTGTACCTGATGCGGCACTCGCGCCAGCCAGTGCCACACCTGTCGCCCTGAAGTCTGGGTACTACCGCAAGGTGGGCTTGGCCCGCATGGCGTCCAGCGGCAAACGCACCGGGAACTTTTGCCGGATGGCCTCGTCAATGGCCGCCGGAATGTGCATCGGGTAGTGCGTGGCCAGGATGCTGTTGAGCTTGGTGGAGGCCCGGTCCAGCAGGCTGGGCCGGCCCTGCTCCACCCACTGGTTCGGGCTGGAGCGGTCACCAATCTGCGGGTACAGGTAGTCTCGTTGCATCAGCTTGAGGGTCTGGTCGGAGCCCAGGTAATGGCCAGGGCCCTCCAGGCAGACCTGGCGCATGGTGTCGAGCGAGATGGACTCGTCATCCACCTCGATGCCGCGGATGGTGCGCTGCACCGCGCCGATGATGTCGTTGTCGATCAGCAGGCTCTCCAGCGAAAAGCCCAGCAGGCTGGCCAGCATGCCGGCCGACTCATAGATCAGGTTAGCGCCGCTGTTGCCCACCAGCGCATGGTTGTAGGCCTTTTCGTAGCCGGCCTGGGCATCGGGCATCTTGGCATCACACATGCCGGATGCGGTGCCGCCGGTCAGGTCATAAAAGCGGGACAGTTGGGCACTGGCGGCAGACAGCAGGGCCTGCTCCGGGCTGCCACCCGACATGGCGCCGGTGCGCAGGTCGGACACAAAGCACCAGGTGCCAAAAATCGCCGGGGCCTTGGGCTTGAGCGCGTTCACATACACCAGACCTGCCAGACACTCGGCCACCTCTTGCACCAGGGCTGCAGCCAAAGAGGCAGGCGCGGTGGCCCCGGCCTGTCCAGCCGACAGCAGCAGCACCGGCATGCCGCCGTGCACCGCCACCTCCAGGCACTTGCAGGCGTCATACGCAAACTTCATGGGCGGCACCACAAAGCAGTTCGACTGGCTGACAAAGGGCCGGGCACGCCATTTGTCTTCGCCGCCGGCAATCATGTGCAGCATCTTCAGGCTTTGCTCGACATGCTCGGGTGCGACCCAGCTGGCACCCACGTGCTTGGTGGTGCCCGAGACGCAGGCGTAGGTGGTGTTGAAGTCCATCTCTTCGGGCAAGGCCAGGTCGCGGCAGACGACCGAGCGCTGGAAGAAATGGATGTGCTCCAGCGTGTCGACCACACGGGCAATGTTGTAGAGGTCCTGGGTGGTGGAGTCGCGGTACTCGCCGGTGTGCGCGTCCACCATGCTGACCGCCGCACCGGCCGTGCCGAAATAGACCTTGGAGCCCCATGGCTCCATGTCGTGCTTGGGATCCTGACCATGCAACACAAAATGACGCCCGGCATTGGCGATGGTGTCTTCCACCAGCGCGCGCGGGAACAGCAGGCGGCCGGAGTCAGTCAACTTGGCACCCGCCTTGGTCATGGCGTCAATGCCGCTTTGCGGCGCATCGGCAAAGCCAATGGTCTCGAGCGCATCAAGGGCGGCGTTGTGGATTTTCAGCACATCGGCGTCTTTGAGCGCTTTGTAGCTGCCGCCCATCATGCCGGGCCGAACCGGTCTCAGGCTGTCCGGCAGCGGCGCTGCGCGTGCAGCTCGCCGGGCCTCCCTGGCCCCACCACGACGAACCACGGTTTCTTCGATTGCGCTCATCTGTTACCCCAATAAAAGTGGACTAGTAAAAATCACTGAAAAACCAAAGACCTAGGCGCGCAGCCGCGCGTTGGCCGGATCGTACAAAGGCTCGGCCTGCACCGTGGCAGCTCGGCGCTGCCCCAACACATTCACCTCCAGCCGCGTGCCTGGCTGTGCCAGGTCCGCGCGGACATACGCCAGGGCCACACTTTGCTTGAGCGTGTGGCTCCAGACACCCGAGGTGGTCAGGCCCACGTTGTCGGCGCCATGGAACACCTGGGCACAGTAGGGCGCCTCGGCTTCGCCGGGTTCGTCGAACACCAAGGGCACAAAACGCTGGGCAGCCCCGCGTGCGTGCTCGGCCAACAAAGCATCCCGCCCCACAAAGGCCGGCTTTTTGAGGTCAATGAAGCGGTCCAGGGACGCGTCCAAAGGCGAGTAGCCGCTCTCCAAATCGCTCTTCCAGCCGCGGTAGCATTTGTCAACGCGCAGGCTGTCCATGGCATACATACCAAAGTCGCGGATGCCAAAGGCCTGCCCGGCCGCCCAAACCGCCGCGTACAGCGCTGGCATTTGGGCGACCGGCGCATGCAGCTCCCAACCCAACTCACCCACGTAGTTGACCCGCATCGCCAGCATAGTCCCCGTCACCGTATTGATCTCGCGCGCACTCAGCCAGGGGAAGCCAGCGTTGGACAGGTCGGCCCCGGTCACCTGCGCCAGCACCTCACGGGCGCGCGGGCCGGCGATGATGAGTGAGCCCAGTTGCGCCGACAGATCGCGCACGCTAATCGGGCTGTCCGGGGGCAGGCTGCTTGTGAGCAAATCCATGTCGTGCGTGGCGGCAATCGCGGCGCTGATGATGTAGAAATGGTCGGGGCCCAGCCGGGTGATGGTGAACTCGCTCAGCAGCTTGCCGGTGGGCGTGAGCGCATAGGCCAGCGACACGCGGCCCATGCCGGGCAGCTTGGAGCATGAGAGCTGGTCCAGGTGCTGGGCCGCACCCTCGCCTTTGAGTTCGAACTTGGTAAAGCCCGGCAAGTCCAGCACGCCGACCCGCTCGCGCACCGCGGCCACCTCTTGCGCCACCGCCGCGTGCCAAACGCTCTCGCGCCGGAACGACAGGTTTTCTGCGGGCACGGTGCCGTCCAGGTCGAAGTAAACCGCACGCTCCCAGCCGCCACGGGCGCCAAAGCGGGCGCCCTTGGCTTTGAGGGTGTCATAAAGGGGCGAGGGACGCAGCGGCCGCCCGGCCGGCCGCTCTTCATAGGGGAACGACGACGCGTACTCGTTCTGGTAAACCTCGATCGCCTTGGCCACGGTGTAGTCGGTGGTGGCGTAGTCGGTGTAACGGCGCCGGTCCAGCGACCACAGGTCCCACTCCGTCTGGCCATGGATGACCCACTCCGCCAAAGCCTTGCCGGCACCACCGCCCTGAGTAATGCCAAAGCTGAAGGTGTTGCAGTGAAAGAAGTTACGTAGCCCGGGCTCCGGGCCGATGTAGGGGTTGCCGTCGGGTGAGTAAGGAATGGGGCCGTTCACGCCACGCTTGATGCCGGCACGCGCCAAGGCTGGCACCCTTGCCATGGCGTCTTCGATGTAGCTCTCCAGACGGCCAAAGTCGTCATTCCACAGCTGGTTGGCGAAGTCATCGGGCATGCCGTCGAGCCACATGGGCGTGGCCTTCCACTCATAAGGTCCGAGGATGAAGCCGTCCCGCTCCTGACGCAGGTAGTACGAGGTATCGGGATCGCGCAGCAGCGGCAGGTGCTGGCTGCGGTTTTTGAGTTCTGGCACGTCCTCGGTCACCAGGTACTGGTGCGACATCACGGCAATGGGCAGGTGCCGCCCTACCATGGCCATGATCTCACCGGCCCTGTAACCGGCAGCATTGACCACCACCTCCGCCACCACCTCGCCTTTGTCAGTGGTGACCAGCCACTCGCCATTGGGCTTTTGCGCCAGGGCGGTGACCCGTGTGTGCCGGCGCACGCGGGCGCCGAGCTCTCGCGCCGCTCGCGCCAGGGCTTGGGTCAGCTGCGACGGGTCGATGTCGCCGTCAAGCGGGTCCCAAAGTGCACCCAGCAGGTCATGGGTCTCGATGAAGGGGTAGCGTTGCTTGAGGTCACTCAGCGACAGGATGTCGTAATCCAAGCCATTGGCCTTACCCATGCTCTGCACATGGTGGAACTCGTCCATGCGGTTGCGGGTGTGCGCCAGCCGCACCGAGCCGGTCAGGTGGTAGTTGATGGGGTTTTCGGCAGACGCGGCCAGCTGGCGGTACAGTGCCGCGGAGTATTTCTGCAGCTTCAGAATGCTCCAGCTGGTCGAGAAGGTGGGCAGGTTGCCAGCTGCGTGCCAAGTGGAGCCGGAGGTCAACTCATCGCGCTCCAGCAGCAAAGCGTCCGAAATGCCCATCTTGGCCAAATGGAACAAACAACTGCAGCCGACGACACCGCCACCGATCACAACGACTTTTGCATGCTCTGTCATATCCGTCTCCATGGACCTTTCGGCAAACCAATTGGCCACCTGCATGGCGACCCGCGGCTTGTCTGCTTTTTTGTTGCCCCGCGCCGAGGCGGGCTGCATCGATAAATAATTATAGGAAGCTTCGTGAAATTTCTGCTCATAATTTCACACCAATATAATTTGCTCGAACTTTTTTCACTTTGAGGTGATTCCATGGACCTGCCAAATCGGGCTCAAGTCGTGATTGTCGGGGGCGGCATTGTGGGCTGCAGCATCGCCTACCACCTCACCCTGCGAGGCTGCACTGACGTGGTGCTGCTCGAACGCAAGCAGCTAACCTGCGGCACGACCTGGCATGCCGCCGGTTTGGTTGGCCAGCTGCGCGCCACCTACAACCTGACGCGACTGGCGCAGTACACCACCTCGCTCTACGCCTCGCTGGAGCAGGAGACCGGGCAGGCCACCGGGTTCCGCCAGACAGGATCGGTGGCCGTCGCCACCCATGCCGCCCGGCTTGAGGAACTGATGCGCGGCGCGTCGATGGCGAAGTGCTTCGGCTTGGAAGTGCAGACCCTCACGCCGGGCGAAATCGGCGAACTCTGGCCAGGTGTCCACACCGGCGACCTGGTCGGCGGTGTTTTCCTGCCCAAGGACGGGCGCACCAACCCGATTGACACCACCCAGGCCCTGGCCAAGGGCGCCAAGAGCCGGGGCGCGCGCATATTTGAGAACACCAAGGTCGAAGAGATCCTGGTTGAGAACGGTCGCGCCGTGGGCGTGCGCACAGCGCAGGGGGTGTTGCGCGCTGACACGGTGATCAACTGCGCCGGCATGTGGGCCCATGAGCTCGGCGCCAAGGCCGGCAGCACGGTGCCCCTGCACGCGGCCGAGCATTTTTACATCGTGACCGAGCCCATGGAGGGCTTGTCCTCCAGCCTGCCGGTGCTGCGCGACCCCGATGGCTGCGCTTACTTCAAGGAAGACGCGGGCAAGCTGCTGGTGGGCTGGTTTGAGCCTGTGGCCAAACCCTGGGGCATGAAAGGCATTCCCGAAAGCTTCAGTTTCGACCAGTTGCCGGATGACTTGGAACACATCGAGCCGCTGCTGACGGCCGCCATGCACCGGACACCGGCCCTGGCCAAGACCGGCATCAACCTGTTTTTCAACGGCCCTGAAAGCTTCACGCCCGACGACCGTTACCTGCTGGGCGAGACGCCCGAGGTGCGCAACCTGTTTGTGGCGGCCGGCTTCAATTCCATCGGCATCCAGTCGGCTGGTGGCGCCGGTAAGGTGCTGGCCGACTGGGTGATTGACGGCCATCCGCCGATGGACCTGTGGGATGTGGACATTCGCCGCTGCATGCCGTTTCAACGCAACCGTCGCTACCTGAAAGACCGCACAGTGGAGACCCTGGGCCTGCTGTACGCCATGCACTGGCCCTTCCGGCAGCCCGAGACCGCGCGCGGCGTGCGCCGCTCCATCTTGCACGACCGGCTGCTGGCGCACGGCGCCTGCTTTGGCGAGGTAGCCGGCTGGGAGCGGCCAAACTGGTTTGCGCCCAAAGGCGTCAAGGCCGAGTACGGCTACAGCTACGGCCGCCAGAACTGGTTCGACTACTCGGCCCAGGAGCACATGGCCGTGCGCGAAGCGGTGGGGCTGTTTGACCAATCTTCTTTTGCCAAGTTTTTGGTGCAAGGGCCTGATGCCGAACGCGTGCTCAATCAGATGTGTGCCAACGATGTCGCTGTACCTGTAGGCAAAATCGTCTACACCCAATGGCTCAATACACGCGGCGGCATTGAGGCCGATTTGACCGTGACGCGGGAGGCGCCTGACCGTTTTCTGGTCGTGACCGCCGCCGCCACCCAGGTGCGCGACTTCGCTTGGCTGCAACGCCAGATCCCGCCAGACGCGCGGGCCATCGCCACCGACGCCAGTGCCGGCATGGCCGTGCTGGGCCTGATGGGGCCGCGCTCGCGCGAGTTGCTCGCCACCCTGACCGATGCCGACCTGTCAAACGGCGCTTTTCCTTTCGGCACATCGCAAACCATTGACCTGGCCTATGCCCGGGTGCGCGCCAGCCGGATCACCTATGTCGGCGAACTGGGCTGGGAGCTCTACATCCCGACCGACTGTGCCCCGGCCGTGTTCGACGCGCTGATGGCGGCGGGCGAGCCCTTTGGCTTGCGGCTGGCCGGCTACCACGCGCTGAACTCGCTGCGCATGGAAAAGGGCTACCGCCACTGGGGCCATGACATCAGCGACGAAGACACACCGGTTCAATCGGGTCTTGGCTTTGCCGTGGCCTGGGACAAGTCCGGCGGTTTCATCGGCCGCGATGCGCTGCTCAAACAACGCCAGCAGGGGGTGACCCGGCGCCTGGTTCAGTTTGCGCTCAGCGACCCGGCCCATCTGCTCTACCACAATGAGCCGATCTGGCGCAATGGCGCCATTGTCGGCCGCATCTCCTCGGGCATGTTCGGCCATGCACTGGGCCAGTCGCTCGGCATGGGTTATGTGGAGAACACGGCTGGTCTGGCGGACAAGGACTTTGTGATGGCTGGCAGCTACGAGATCGAAGTCGCGGGCCTCAGGGTTGCGGCCACAGCGTCACTCGCGCCGTTCTATGACCCCAGCAGTGCGCGCATCAAAGGCACAGCCAACGCTGACACGGTAGGGTCAGCCCCGGGGCATTGACATGGCCATTCAAGCGCTGAGCCTGCCGCTGCCCGATGTGAACCGGGTCCAGGACAGCCCGGACAGGCTTGATCCGGAGGCTGCTATTGGTGAGCAGTTGCGAGAGCTGCGGCAAATCAAAAGCCTGACCCTGAAGGACGTGGCACAGCGCGCCGGCATCTCGGTGGGGTACCTGAGCCAGCTGGAGCGTAACCAATCGCGGCTGCCGATCGGTGTCCTGAAAAAAATCAGCGATGCACTTGGCGTTCACATGAACTGGTTTTTTCAGGGCGGGCCCCAAGGGGCTGCCACTGAGCGTGACATTGTGGTCAGGGCCCAGCATCGGCGGCGGCTGTCTTTCACGGGTCTAGGCATCACCGAGGAACTGCTGTCGCCCAACCTCAGTGGCCCGCTGGAACTGCTGATCAGCACCATTGAGCCCGGCGCTGACAGCGAAAATTACAGCCACGACGGCGCCGAAGCCGGCGTCGTCCTGGCCGGCACGCTGGACCTGTGGGTGTCGGACCGGCACTTCCGTCTGGAGGAAGGCGACAGCTTTTCGTTCAAAAGCGCAGAGGTCCATCGGTGCGCTAACCCTGCCGATATCCCGACCCGGGTGCTGTGGGTGATCACACCACCGCATTACTGAACGGCTCAGGAGTGGCCACCGGCACCGTGAGCCGGGGTTCAGGCGGCAGCGTTCGGGCGGCCAATCGCTTCGGCAGTGACCACGGCTTCGAGCAGTCCCGTATCCCCAGTGGCATTGGGCAGAAGGGTCTTGTGCAGAGTCAGCTTGACCTCTGGCGCCTGTGCGCCCATGGCAATCACCGCCGAGCTAGCCGCCTCACGCGCCATGTCGGCGGCCCGGCCCAGCGCCTCTGCGGGGTCACGAAATTGCAGGGTTCCAACTGTCGAATGCAGCACAAAAACACCGCTGCCGTCACCCGCCACGCGCACCACCACGGTCTGCGCCACCACCCCGGTGGCGGCCCCCACCGCATTGGCCACGTCGCAGTAGTCGGGAAACACGATGTCACAGCCTAAACGCCGCGCCACTTCGGGGTAGTAGACCTTGACCGGCCCGCCCACGGCCACCACCGGCACGCTGGGCCTCATGCTGATGGCGGCAAGACCGACCACAGCATGGCCACGGCAGACGGCATCGACCAATTGGTCATCGGTCAGCTTCACGCCCATCGCGGTGTCGAGAATGGCACGACCTGTCAAACGCACGGTCTCATTCCAAACATCTCGCGCGAATTGTTCGGTGCGATCGGGCGTCGGAAACTTCATCTCTCGCAAGCGGGCCCCAAGCTGGCCTGCCAGATTGGCTGCCTCACTTGACCAGTTGGACTGCAGGCCCAGGACATGGGCAGCATCCGACGGCGTGAAACCGCTGAGCTGGATCAGGCCCTTGCGCCTGAGCGAGCCGATCGCGCGCTGTGCCGACACCGAGTTGCCAACCTTGCGCAGCGCCTGGGGTCTTTCGCCGACCTGCAGCAATACTTCATGCTCACGCGCGGTCAATTCGCCGGTCGGCGAATCGGCGCGCGCGCCGAATGGCAGCAACACGAACCGCCCCTGCATCGAGTTACCACCATCGACGTCGGCCAGGTCTGCCTCCAGCATGGCGATCATCTCTGGAAAACGGTGGCCGAGCAGGGCGACCGGCACAATCCGCTGCGGGCTAACTGTCAGCTTGCCTTGCGGCCCCAACAGCACCTCGCTGTCACCGCCCAAGCCGATGGTTCGGACATCAATGGCGCGCACCATGGTGCGCCAGCCCCCCACTTCCGCCCCATCCAGTGTCACGCGGGGCCGTCCATTGAGCAGCACGCCCAGGTCGGTGGTGGTGCCACCCATATCCGACATGATGAAGCTGTCCAGGCCCGATAGCCATTGCGCGCCAACCAGACTGGCCGCTGGCCCCGACAACACGGTTTCAATCGGTCGCGTGACCACCGACTCCGCCAGCGCCAACGTGCCATCGCCCTTGACGATCATCAAGGGGCAGGCAATGTTGAGCTGCACCATGGCGCGGCGCACCGCCTCGATGAGGTGAGTGACCCGCGAGATCAGACGCGCATTCAGGGCAGCAGTCAATGCCCGCCGGGGGGCGTCCAGCGACGAGGACAATTCGGTCGACAGCGTCACCGGCTTGGACGTGCGCGCGACGATCAACTCCCGTGCAGCGTGCTCATGCGCCGGATTGCGTACAGCAAAGGCAGAGGCGACGGCGAAGGCGTCGACCTTGCCGGCCATGCGCGAGA
>JBAXMQ010000121.1:0-10027 GCA_037134215.1 Betaproteobacteria bacterium | reverse complement strand
GCCGTCGCTGGCAGCGCGCCGCCAGCGACGCGTCGTGCGTCACCAGCACAAAGGCGGTGCCCTGGTTCTGCGCCAGCTCCAGCATCAGGTCAAACACGCCATCGGCCGTGCTGCGGTCCAGGTTGCCGGTGGGTTCGTCGGCCAGCACACAGTCGGGCTGCGTCACCAGCGCGCGCGCAATCGCCACCCGCTGACGTTCACCGCCAGAGAGCTCAGCCGGGCGGTGGTGCAGACGATCTTGCAGCCCGACCCGCGCCAGCATGGCGGCGGCCACTTCAGCGGCCTGAGGGCGGGGCTGGCGCCGGATCCACAGCGGCATGGCTACGTTGTCCAGCGCCGAAAACTCGGGCAACAGGTGGTGAAACTGGTAGACAAAGCCCAGATGCCGGTTGCGCAGCACGCCCTGCTGCTGCGCACTCTGGCCGGCCAAATCCTGCCCCAGCAGCTGCACCGCGCCACTGCTGGGCGCATCTAGGCCGCCGAGCAGGTGCAAGAGCGTGCTCTTGCCCGAGCCCGAGGCGCCCACAATCGCCAGGGTCTCGCCCCGGTGCACCTGCAGGTCCACCCCCTGCAGCACCGTCACATCCAGCCTGCCTTCCTGAAACCGTTTGGTCAAGCCCTGCGCCTGCAACACCAAGGCATCACTCATAGCGCAACGCCTCGGCAGGGTTGACACGGCTGGCGCGCCAGCTGGGGTAGAGGGTGGCGACAAAGGACAGCGCCAGTGAGATCAGCGCCACCGGCAAGATGTCGGCCTGCTGCGGTTCGCTGGGCATGCGGCTGATCAGGTAAATGTCCTTGGGCAGAAAGCTGGCACCCAGCAGCCGCTCCAGCGCAGGCACCAGCACGTCGATGTTGAAGGCCACGCCCAGCCCCAGCGCCAGGCCGGCCAGGGTGCCAATCACCCCCACCATCGCGCCCTGCACCACAAAAATGCCCATGATGCTGCGCGGGCTCGCGCCCAGGGTGCGCAAAATGGCAATGTCAGCGCGCTTGTCCGTCACCGTCATCACCAGCGTGGACACCAGGTTGAAGGCCGCCACGGCCACGATCAGCGTGAGGATGATGAACATCATGCGTTTTTCCACTTGCACCGCCGCAAACCAGGTGCGGTTCTGGCGCGTCCAGTCGCGCACCAGCACGCCCGGGCCCAGACGCAGCGCCAGCTCCGCCGCCACCTCGCGTGCCTGGTGCAGATCGTGCAGTTTCAGGCGCACGCCGCTGGCGCCTTCGAGTCGAAAGATGCGCGCCGCATCGTCCAGGTGCATCAGCACCAGGCTGGCGTCGTACTCATAGTGGCCCGAATCAAAGGTGCCCACCACCGTCATCTGCTTGAGCCGGGGCAGCACCCCGGCCGGCGTCACCTGGCCGCCCGGCGCCACCAGCGTGACCGGGTCGCCCATGCGCACGCCCAAAGTGCGGGCCAGTTCACCGCCCAGCACCACGCCAAATTCACCCGGGCGCAAACGCAGCAACGCACTGCCGCCGGGTTGCTGCGCCAGGTCTGTGACGAGGGGTTCCAGGGCCGGGTCAATCCCGCGCACCATCGCGCCTTTCATGTCCTCACCCCGCGCCAGCAGGGCCTGGGTTGCTATAAAAGGTGCAGCACCCACCACCTGGGGATGGGTCCGAACCGTTGCCAGGGTGCCAGCCAGATCGGGCAGGGCAGCGCCGTCGGCCGCATAGATTTCGATGTGCGAGACCACGCCCAGCATGCGGTCGCGCACCTCTTTCTGAAAGCCGTTCATCACGCTCAGCACGATGATCAGCGCGGCGACGCCCAGCGCAATGCCCAGCATAGACACGCCCGAAATGAACGAGATGAAGCCGTTGCGCCGCGTGGCGCGGCCCGCCCGGGTGTAGCGCCAGCCAAGAATGAGCTCGAAGGGAAGTTGCATGGCCCCAGCGGTTGAAGTACAGCTGCCATTGTGGCACCGGCCAACAACGTGCCATGCCGCCCGATACCAGGGTATGCCGGACAATGCCGGCATGCACCTTTTGATTCCGTTTGCGTTTGCCAGCTCCGAGGGCTGCGCACAGGCTTTGCGCCAGCTCAAGCTACCCACCCTGCAGGCGGTGCTGGCCCGGCTGACGCCCCAGGCCCCCGACAGCGGTGATGAATTCAGCCTGTCGCCGCCGCACGAGCGGGCGCTGGCGCGGGCTCTGGGCCTGAGCGGGGCCGACGGCCGCCTTCCCTGGGCAGCCCTGCAGGCTGGCAGCAGCGAGGGCGCCTGGGCCTTTGTCAGCCCCTGCCACTGGCAAATTGGCGCCCTGCACATTGCCATGCACCACGGGCCGCTGCCGGAGTTCGGTGCGGACGAGTCGCAGGCCCTGCTGGCCGCCATGCAGCCCTACTTTGCCGAAGACGGCATCACGCTGCGCTACGAGCAGCCGCAGCGCTGGCTGGCCCAGGGCGAGATTTTTCGCGATCTGGCCACCGCCTCACTGGACCGGGTGGCCGGGCGACGGGTGGACGGCTGGATGCCCGACTCGGCAGCCGCCAGCGGCCTGCGCCGTCTGCAAAGTGAGATGCAGATGCTGCTCTACACCGATCCCGTCAACGAGGCACGCAGCCAACAAGGCCTGTTGCCGGTCAACTCTTTCTGGCTGCATGGCAGTGGCGCCTTGGCGGCCCTGCCCAGCCCGCCTGCCGGCAGCCCTCCGCCGCAGGTGATCAACACCCTGCGCGAACCGGCACTGGCCGAAGACTGGGCCGCCTGGGCCCAAGCCTGGCAGGCCCTGGACGCCGGTCCGGTGGCCACTCTGGGCGCAGAGCTGGCGGCCGGCCGGCCCGCCCGGCTGACGCTGTGCGGTGAGCGCCAGGCGCAAAGCTGGCTCGTCCAGCCGCAGCCGATTTGGCAAAAATTCATGAACAAAATCCGGCCTCAGCCTTTATCCAGCTTGATTGAAAAGCTATGAAACTAATAGCAAGAGACATCCCACCCCGCAGCGTCTGGGCGCTGGAGCAGGCAGGCGTGCACCCGCTGCTGGCACAGCTGTATGCCGCCCGTGGCGTCCAAACGCCGCTGGAGCTGGACGACGCCTTAACGCATTTGCTGCCACCGGCCGACCTGCTGGGCAGTGCCGCTGCCGCCACCCTCTTGGCAGACGCCATCGCCGCTGACTTGCACCTGTGCATCGTGGCCGATTACGACTGCGACGGCGCCACGGCCTGTGCTGTAGCAGTGCGCGGACTGCGCCTGCTGGGGGCGCAGCATGTGCACTACCTGGTGCCCGACCGGGTGGTGGATGGCTACGGCCTCACGCCGCCGATTGCCGAGCGGGTCAAGGCCAGTGGCGCCCATGTGCTGATCACGGTGGACAACGGCATTGGCAGCATGGACGGCGTGGCCCGCGCCCGGGCACTTGGCCTGCAGGTGCTGGTGACTGACCACCACCTGCCGGCAGTGGCCAACGGCCAGACGCTGCTGCCCGGGGCCGATGTGATCGTCAACCCCAACCAGCCCGGCTGCAGCTTCGCCAGCAAAGCCATCGCCGGCGTGGGCGTGATGTTTTACGTGCTGCTGGCGCTGCGCGCCGAGTTGCGCCGGCGCGGTCGCTTTGCCGATGGCCACCAACCCAAGCTCGACAGCCTGCTGCCGCTGGTGGCACTGGGCACCGTGGCCGACGTGGTGCGGCTGGACGCCAACAACCGCCGCCTCGTGGCCCAAGGGCTCAAACGGGTGCGAAGCCTTGCCATGCCTGCCGGTATTGCTGCGCTTTTTGTAGCATCAGGGCGTCAGGCGGCCACGGCTACCACCTTCGACTTTGGCTTTGCGCTGGGCCCGCGCCTCAACGCCGCCGGCCGCCTGTCCGACATGACCCTGGGCATCGAATGCCTGCTGACCGATGACGCCGGCCGCGCCATTGAGCTGGCGCAGACGCTGGACAGCATCAACCGCGAACGGCGCGAGATCGAGGGCGACATGCGCGAGCAGGCCTTTGCCATCGCCGAAACACTGATAGACGTGGACGACGAGCCGCCGCCGGCTGTGTGCGTGTTTGACCCGGATTTTCATGAGGGCGTGGTCGGCATCGTGGCCTCGCGCCTGAAGGACAAACTGCACCGCCCCACCTTTGTGTTTGCCGCCAGCGCCGCGCCGGGGCGTGAGCACGAACTCAAGGGCTCGGGCCGCTCCATACCCGGCTTTCACCTGCGCGATGCGCTAGACCTGGTGGCCAAACGCTATCCGGGCGTGCTGCTGCGCTTTGGTGGCCACGCCATGGCGGCCGGCTGCACCATTCTGGAAGAGCACTTTGACACCTTTGAGCAGGGCCTGAACGAGGTAGCGCAAGAGTGGCTGGACGCCGCTACCCTGACTCGCCGCACCGAGACCGACGGCCCGCTCAAGCCCGAGTACCGGCGCACCGAGCTGGTGGACCTGTTGCAGCGCGAGGTGTGGGGCCAGGGCTTTGCGGCCCCCACGTTCAGCGAGGAGCTGGAGGTGCTGTCGCAGCGCCTGGTGGGCGAGAAGCACCTCGCACTCAAGCTCAAGCACCAGGGCCAGCCAGTGGACGGCATGTGGTTTGGCCGTACCGAACCGCTGCCGGCCCGGGCCAAACTGGCTTTCCGGCTGGACGCCGACGCCTGGAACGGCGTACGGCGGGTGCGCTTTCTGATTGAGGCGGCCGAAGCGTGAACCTTGTCAGCGCCTGGCTAGGTGTGCTGTGTAGGGGTGCTTGACCGCTCTACGCGTTTTGTTTAAACTTGTATAAACAAAAAAGGGGCCGCCATGTCAACTGCAATGACAACGAAACAAACCATTCAGGCTTGGGGCAATGGCTTGGGGGTTCGAATTACCGCGCCAATTGCAAAAGCTGCCCATTTCGCGCAAGGCCAGCCGATTGTGCTGGAGGTGGTGCAAGGCGGTATTCTGATCCGCACGGTTGGCGCTCCAAAGCTGACCTTAGCCCAAAAGCTCAAAGCTTTTGACCCCAGTCTCCACGGCGGTGAAGTCATGACAAGCGCTCGAATTGGCGCCGAAATATTTTGATGGCAGCGCCGAATAAGCTCTGGGTGCCCGACCGCCGAGACATGATTTTCATTGACTTCAATCCGCAGGTGGGAAGTGAAATCAAAGACGAACACCCGATGTTGGTGTTGTCGCCACGTATCTTCAACGAGCGCACAGGCCTCGTTATTGGTTTGCCAATGACCCACGCGACCTTCAACGAATCCAACCCGTTTGCCGTCAAATTCACCACAGCAAGCGGCGAAGTGGGCTATGTGTTGGCGCACCAGCCGAAGTCGTTTGACTGGCGAAAGAGAGGAGCGCGACCTCATTCATGGAAGCAGCTGTCGGCGACTATTTTTGATGCCGCCTGCGCCGAGCTCAACGGGATCATCTCGATTGCCGATTGATTTTTTTCGGTTGGATTCAACTCTGATTCAATAACCGGCAGGCGCGAGCCAATCGGCCTAAAATAACTCAGTGACATCCATCCTCAACGCTGACCTGCACTGCCATTCGGTGGTCTCAGACGGCACCCTCACCCCGGAAGCCCTTGCCGAACGCGCTCAAGCCCAGGGCGTGGCGCTTTGGTCGCTGACAGACCACGACGAAATTGGCGGTCAACGACGCGCCGCAGCGGCAGCTCGCGAGGTCGGCCTTCATTACCTGACCGGCGTTGAAATTTCGGTCACCTTTGTCGGTCAGACCGTGCACATCGTTGGCCTTGGCTTTGACCCCGACAACGCCGCCCTGAAAGAAGGTCTGACGCAAACCCGGGGTGGCCGCAACCAGCGCGCCATGGAGATGTCGGACGGCCTGGCCCGCGTTGGCATCAAAGGCGCCTACGAGGGCGCCACCCAGTACGCCGGCAACCCGGAGCTGGTGTCGCGCACCCACTTTGCCCGTTACCTGGTGGAGACCGGGGTCTGCCGCGACACCAACGAGGTGTTCCGCAAGTACCTCGCCGAGGGCAAGCCCGGCTATGTGCCGCACCGCTGGGCCAGCCTCAAAGACGCCGTAGGCTGGATCACCCAGGCCGGTGGCGGGGCGGTGATTGCCCACCCGGCGCGCTATAAATTCAGCGCCAACGAGGAATTTGCCTTGTTCAGCGAGTTCAAGCACCATGGCGGCATGGGCGTGGAGGTCGTCACTGGCAGCCACACCACCGCCGAATACCAGACCTATGGCGATATGGCCAAGGAATTCGGCCTGGCTGCCTCGCGCGGCAGTGATTTTCACAGCCCCACCGAAAGCCACACCGAACTGGGCGCCCTACCCTACCTGGCTGGCGGTCTGCAGCCGGTCTGGGAACTGCTGGCGCACCGCATTCAGCGCTCTGGCCTGCCCGCTGCCCACGGCGCCGCAGCCCATTGACTGCCATGCCCTCACTGCGCGCCCGACAAGGTGTCGGCATTGGTTTGATCGTGCTGTCCTGCCTCTCCTTCAGTGTGTTGGACACCAGCGTCAAGCACGCCATGACCCTGGCGCCAGCCGCCATGCTCTTGTGGTTCCGCTACGCATTCCAGGCCGGCATTACCCTGGCCGCGCGGCTGCCTGTGCAGGGCCGCTCGCTGTTGATCACCAGGCACCCGCGCTTCCAACTCGCGCGCGGCCTGCTGCTCTTGGTCAGCACCATCTGCGCATTTTTCTCACTCAAATACCTGCCAGTGGGCGAGTTCACGGCCCTGGTGATGCTCTCACCCCTGGTCGCCACCGGCATGTCGGCCTGGTTCCTCAAAGTACGCGTGCAGCGCCTGAGCTGGGTACTGCTGGTCACTGGGCTGCTGGGCGTGCTGCTGGTGGTGCACCCGGGCGGCGACATGTTCACCTGGGCGCTGGTGTTCCCGGCCGTGCTGGTGTGCGCCAATGGCGGCTTCCAGGTGCTGACCAGTCGCCTCTCCGGCGCTGACGACCCCTACACCACCCAGTTCTATACCGGCCTGGTTGGCGCCGTGGCGTTTGCGCCGCTGCTCTGGTATTTCTGGGAGGGCGCCGCACTGTGGGCGCACTGGCCCTGGTTTTTGCTCTTGGGTATCAGTGGCGCGTTTGGCCACTTGATGCTGATCCGGGCCTTCATGCACGCCCCAGCGCCAGTGTTGATGCCCTACATCTACACCCAGATCGGTTTTGCCATGCTGATGAGCTGGCTGGCCTTTGGCCATGTGCCTGAGCCACTGGCCTGGCTGGGCATTGGTGTAATCGCCGCCAGCGGCGTGGCCAACGCGCTGCTGGTGTCGCACCCTGTCACCGCACGCGTCACGGCACGGGCCACAGCACAAGCCTGACACCATGGCCCAGTTGTTTGAACTGCACCCCGACAACCCGCAGGTACGGCTGCTCAAGCAGGCCGTGGCCTTGCTGGCCAAAGGCGAGGTGCTGGCGGTCCCCACCGATTCCAGCTATGCCCTGGTATGCCACCTGGACGACAAGGCCGCCGCCGACAAGCTGCGCCGCATCCGGGGCGTGGACGACAAGCACCACCTCACCTTGCTGTGCCGTGACCTGTCCGAGCTGGCCAGCTATGCACGGGTGGACAACCGGCAGTTCCGGCTGCTGAAATCGGCCACGCCCGGCCCCTACACCTTTATTCTGGAAGCCAGCAAAGAGGTGCCCCGGCGGCTCAGCCACCCCTCTCGCAAGACCATCGGCCTGCGCCTGCCCGACCACAGCGTGTTGCAGGCGCTGCTGGCCTTGCACAACGGGCCACTGCTGGCCACCACGCTGATTGCGCCTGGCGATAGCGAGCCGCTCAACGACGCGCAGGAGATCCGCGAACGCTTCGAGCACCACATTGCCGCCGTGATCGACGCTGGCGCCTGCCCGCGTGAACCCACCACCGTGGTTGACCTCAGCGGCGACGAGCCGCTCATCGTCCGCGAAGGGCGTGGTCCGCTGGCGGCACTCGGGCTATGAGGCTATGAAGCTGCACCCGGGCCTCTGAGACAATGCCACCATGGACCTTGCCCACCTGATTCAGACCGTTGCCATCTACGCACTGCCCGTGCTGTTTGCCATCACCGTGCACGAAGCCGCGCACGGCTATGCGGCCCGTTATTTTGGCGACAACACCGCCTACACCCTCGGCCGCATCTCGCTCAACCCGCTCAAACACATCGACCCGGTGGGCACGCTGCTGATGCCGCTGCTGCTGTACTTTGCCACCTCGGGCGCCTTCCTGTTTGGTTATGCCAAGCCAGTGCCGGTCAACTTTGCCCGCCTTCGCGACCCCAAGCGCAACATGATCTGGGTGGCTCTGGCCGGGCCAGGCGCCAATTTTTTGCAGGCCTTGTTTTGGGGCGCGCTGCTGGTGCTGTTGGATACCTTGGATGTGGATGAATACTTTTTCAGTGAAATGTGCAAAGGTGGATTGAAGGTGAACGTGGTTATGTTTGCCTTCAATCTGTTCCCGCTGCCACCGCTGGACGGTGGACGCATTCTGGTCGGGCTGCTGCCGTGGCGGCAGGCCGCGCTGCTGGCGCGCATCGAGCCCTGGGGCTTCTTCATCGTGATGGCCCTGGTGCTGGCCGGCGTGGTCAGCACCTTTTGGATGCAGCCCCTGATGGCGGTCACCATGTCGGCTTTGCACCTGATTCTGTCCCCCCTGGCCTACCTGCTCAACTGACACCCGCACCGCCCCTGACACCATGACACCCCAGCGCTTTCTGACCGGCATCACCACCTCGGGCACGCCCCACCTGGGCAACTATGTTGGCTCCATCCGGCCCTCTGTGCGGGCCAGCCAACGCTCTGATGTGCAGAGCTTTTATTTTCTGGCTGACTACCATGCGCTGATCAAAACCGAAGACCCGGCGCGCATCCAGCGCTCCACGCTGGAAATTGCCGCCAGCTGGTTGGCCTGCGGGCTGGACCCGGCGCGTGTCACCTTTTACCGCCAGTCTGACATCCCCGAAATCCCCGAGCTGACCTGGTTTCTGACCTGCGTGCTGGGCAAAGGCGTGCTCAACCGCGCCCATGCCTACAAGGCTGCGGTGGACAAAAACACGGCCGCCGGCATCGACCCCGATGCCGACGTCAGCGCCGGCCTGTTCATGTACCCGGTGCTGATGGGCGCCGACATCCTGATGTTCAACGCCCACAAGGTGCCGGTGGGACGCGACCAGATCCAGCACATCGAGATGGCGCGCGACATGGCGCACAGCTTCAACCACCGCTACGGCGAGCACTTTGTGCCGCCAGAGGCCGAGATTGAAGAATCGGTGGCCACCCTGCCCGGGCTGGACGGCCGGAAGATGAGCAAGAGCTATGACAACACCATCCCGCTCTTTGCGCCACGGGCCCAGCTGCAAAAGCTGATTGCCGGCATCGTGACCGACTCACGCGGACCGAATGAGCCCAAAGCGGTGGAGGGCTCGGCCCTGTTCCAGATTTACCAGGCTTTTGCCTCCGCCGAAGAGACCGACGAGCTGCGTCAGGCCTATGCCGACGGCATCGCCTGGGGCGATGCCAAACAGCTGCTGTTCGAGCGTATCGACCAAGAAATTGCCCCCATGCGCGAGGCTTACCTGGCCCTGCTGGCCGACCCGGCCACCATCGAGCAGACCCTGCTGGCGGGTGCAGCCAAAGCGCGGACACTGGCCACCCCCTTCATGGGCCGGCTGCGCCAGGCCGTAGGCCTGCGGGACCTGCGCACCACCGACGCTGCGCTTGCCCCCAAAGCCGCCAAAGTGGAGCGCCCTCTGTTCAAGCAATACCGCGAGGGCGATGGCCAGTTTTACTTCAAGCTGGTCGATGCGCACGGCCAGCTGCTGTTGCAAAGCCTGGGCTTTGCCACGCCGCGCGAGGCCGGCTTGGCCATTGCCCGACTTAAAACGGAAGGCGCTGATGCCCTGAGTACGCTGGCTGAGCAACTGCAGCCAATCAGCACCGCCGGCCGCCAGCAACTTGATGCGGCGCTGCAAGCCCTTCGCGAAGGCGATTGACGCTAGAATCGCGGCTCGAGTAACGGAGAGGTGGCAGAGTGGCCGAATGTACCTGACTCGAAATCAGGCGTACCGCAAGGTACCGTGGGTTCGAATCCCACCCTCTCCGCCAGTACAAAGACCTCAAACCTGCTC
>JBAXMQ010000120.1:0-10204 GCA_037134215.1 Betaproteobacteria bacterium | reverse complement strand
AGCCCGATGTTGCCGCTCTGGGTCACGATGGCCACCCCGCGCGCCAACCGTTCGCCGCCATGCTGGTCCGGCCACAAGGCCACACCATCCAGGTAATTGAGCATGCCGTAGCAATTGGGGCCAAGCAGCGCCATGTCGGCGGCCGCTGCCACCAGTTGCTGCTGCAGGGCAATGCCCTCGCCGCCCACTTCGGCAAATCCAGAGGCGTAACAAATCGCCCCGCCAGCGCCACGGGCAGCGAGTTCGTCCACCAATTGAATCGTGCCTTGGCGCGGCACCGCGATGAAACTGGCGTCAGGCGGCGCGGGCAGGGCCGCTACATCCGGGTAACAGCGCAGGCCCTCGATGACTTCGTGGCGCGGGTGCACCGGCCAAATGTCCCCGGCAAAGCCGAGTTGGCGGCATTGCCGCACCACCTCGGCAGCAGCACGCCCGCCAAACACCGCCACATGACGCGGCGACAGCAATCGCCGCAAGGGATCAGAGGCTGTGGCCGTGCTTGACACGGTCACGCCCCGTGGGGCCGCAGCATGGCGCGCGAAATGATGTGCCGCTGGATTTCGCTGGTGCCGTCCCAGATGCGCTCCACCCGGGCATCGCGCCAAAAGCGCTCAATCGGCAGCTCGCTCATCAGGCCCATGCCGCCAAAAATCTGCAGGGTCTGATCGGTGATGCGGGCCAGCGCCTCGGATGCAAACAGCTTGGCCATGGCCGCATCCGAATCACTCATGCGACCTTGATCGCATTTCCAGGCCGCTTGCAGGGTGAGCAACTCAGCCGCCTCCAAGTCGGTGGCCATGTCGGCCAGCTTGAAACCGGTGCCCTGAAAGCGCCCGATGGGCTGGCCAAACTGCTGCCGCGTGGCCGCCCACTGGGTGGCCATGTCCAACACCCGGCGGCCACGACCAACGCTGGTGGCCGCCACGGTGAGCCGGGTGGCGCCCAGCCACTCGCCCATCAGGTCAAAGCCCTTGCCCTCTTCGCCCAAGCGGTTGCGGACGGGCACCCGGCAGTCGCTGAAAAACAGCTCGCTTTGGTGGTAACCGCGGTGCGAGACACAGGCCGGGCCACGGCGCACTGTCAGGCCCGGGCTGTCCAGATCAACCAAAAAACCGGTGATTTTTTTCTTGGGGCCGTGGGCTGTTTCTT
The DNA here is from genome assembly GCA_037134215.1 of Betaproteobacteria bacterium. Taxonomy (GTDB): domain Bacteria; phylum Pseudomonadota; class Gammaproteobacteria; order Burkholderiales; family Burkholderiaceae_C; genus Rhodoferax. The sequence goes on along the minus strand of JBAXMQ010000120.1, from coordinate 9,055 downwards.
CCACATCGGTGGCAGCAAACAGCACCACAAAGTCAGATTTGTCGGCATGGCTGATGAAGTGCTTGCCACCGTTGATCACATAGTCATCGCCCTGGCGCACGGCGCGCGTGCGCATGCCCCGCACGTCCGAGCCGGCGTTGGGCTCGGTCATGGCCAGGCAATCGTGGCGCTCGCCGCGGATGGTGGGCAGCAAATACGCTTCGATCTGGTCACCCTGGCAGGCGCGCAAGATGTTGCTGGGCCGGGCGACCAGCATTTGCAGGCCATAAGAGGCGCGCCCGAGTTCGCGCTCCATGAGCGTGATGTCAAAGTTATTGAGCCCGCCCCCGCCCAAGGCTTCGGGCATGTTGGCAGCGTACAAACCCAGCGCTATGGCACGGGATTGCAGGTGCCGGGCCAACTCGGCGGGCACATCATCGAGTCGCTCCACCTCGGCCTCGTGCGGGTAAAGCTCTTTTTCGACAAAGCTGCGGACCGTGTCCACCAGCATGGTCTGTTCGGTGGTCAAGTCAAAATTCATGCTGGAATACTCCTTGTGTCAGGCACTCGCCGGCTTACGGCGAATGCCAATGCTGCTGCCCGCCTGGGCCGGCCGGGGCAGCGCGGCGTGCGCCAGCAAAACTGCCTGTAAGTGCTGGTGAATCGTCGGCAGAATGGGCGCCGACCTGCCCTGCTGCATGTTCACATGCACCAGCATCTGTTCGGCCGTGGCCAGCAGCTCCCCGGTGTCGCCATGCTGCATGGCATGAAACAGGTGCACCCGCTTGTCGTCCAGGTCCAGCAACTGCAAGCTCAGCCGCAGCGGCGCTGCCAGTGCCACCTCGCGCAGGTTGTGCAGATGGGTTTCGACCGTGTAGAAAGAATGTCCCCCCACGTCGCGGTAAGTCTCGTCAATGCCGATGAAACGGAAAAACGCGTCCGAGCTGTCGCCAAACACCAGCAGGTAACAGGACTCACTCATGTGCCCGTTGTAGTCCACCCATTCTGGCAAGACGCTGGTTTGGTGCAGTTGTAGCGGCGCAGCGATGACGGCATGCGGGTCCCAGGGCCGGTGGCCGCTGCCTTCGAGCGGGGTGCGCAAACGCCGCTCAGGTTCATTGGGCTTCATGAACGGGTCAGACTGATGGCGCGGCCGGCAAATCGGGGGACGGGCAGCCCCTGGTGGGCCAGGGCCAGCGCTTCCACCCGGCCCTGCACCAGCGCGTCAAACGGGGCTGCGCGGCCCATGGCGGTGGCCACGTTCAGCAACATCTGTTCGCTGGCCGCTAGCAACGACGCCTCGCCCCACAGGTGCAGGCTGTGGCTGAGATGCAGCCGCTTCTGGTCGTGACCAAGGATCTGCGTTCGCACCTCCACCTGCTGGCCCAGCTTGACTTCCCGCACAAAATTGAGGTGGCACTCCAGCGTGTACAAGGAATGGCCGGTGGCTGCCCGCCCCGCCTCGTCCAGCCCCAACTGATCCATCAGGGCGTCGGTGGCCAGACTGAAGAGCAGTAGGTAGTAGGCATCGCGCAGATGACCGTTGTAATCCACCCACTCCGGAATCACCGCACTGCGGTAGGTGCACAGCGGGGCAGTCAGGGGCGCTGGCTCGGTCACTGGGCTTACTCGTCCAGGCTGATGCCGTGCTTGAGCTTGGTGGCCCGCACCGCCGCCTGCACCGCCAACAGGCAGTCGTCTCGGTAACGCTCCAGGTCGGCGATGGAATGCTTGCCCAGCTGGACCGCCGTGCCATCGACCACCTCGTCAATCAGTCCGTCGGTCAGCTCCGGCGCTTCCAGTTTGGTCCAGGGCAGCTTGAGCGCCGGGCCAAACTGCGCCATAAAGTGCCGCATGCCAGCATCGCCACCAGCCAGGGTGTAGATCAAAAAGCTGCCCATGAACGACCAGCGCAAACCAGCGCCGTAGCGGATGGCGTCGTCGATCTCGCCTGTAGTGGCGATGCCATCATTGACCAGGTGCAGCGACTCGCGCCACATGGCTTCGAGCAGGCGGTCGGCAACAAAGCCGGGTATCTCCTTGCGCACATGCAGTGGCTTCATGCCCAGCGACTGGTAAAACGCCATGGCGGCCTGGATGGCATCGGGCGCGGTTTTGTCCCCACCCACCACCTCCACCAACGGCAGCAGGTAAACCGGGTTGAACGGGTGGCCCACGACACAGCGCTCAGGGTTTTTCGCTTGGGCATAGAACTCGGACGGCAACAAACCCGATGTGGACGAGCCAATCAGCACATTGGGCCGGGCTGCGGCGCTGATTTTGGTGTGCAGGTCGATCTTCAGGCTGAGCGTCTCGGGCGCGCTCTCTTGGATGAAATCGGCCTCGGCCACGCATTCCTCCAAAGTGGCGACAAAGCGCAGCCTGCTGGGCGAGGCACCCGGTTTAAGGCCCTGCTGCTCCAGCGCGCCCCAGCACTTGGCAATGCGTGCGCGCAACTGCGCCTCGGCGCCAGGGGCCGGGTCCCAGGCGACGACGTCCAGGCCATTGGCCAGGGCGCGGGCCACCCAGCCGCTGCCGATCACACCGCTGCCCAGGGCAGCAAAGGTCTTGATATCCGTGACCAATGACATAGATAAGTTCCTTGAAAGAAGCCTGGGGCAAAGCCGGGTTCAGCCGCGAGGCTTGAGGCCCATCTTGGCGCGTCCTGCGGCCGGGCTCATCGGCCGGGCGCCCATGCATTCGATGAGCTTGATCACGCGTTCTACCAGCGAGCCGTTGCTGGCCGGCACGCCTTTGTCCAGCCAGAGGTTGTCCTCCAGCCCGACACGCACGTGGCCGCCCAGCAGCACAGCCTGTGCCGCCATCGGCATTTGCATGCGGCCAATGCCAAATGCGGCCCAGTTGGCGCTGGCCGGCACGTTGTCCACCATCGCCTTCATGGTGGTGGTGTCTGCCGGCGCGCCCCAGGGGATGCCCAGGCACAGCTGAAACAGGGGATCGCGCAACAAGCCCTCTTTGATCATCTGGTTGGCAAACCAGAGGTGGCCTGTGTCAAAGATTTCGAGTTCGGCCTTGACACCCAGCTCGGTGATGCGTTTGGCACCAGCACGCAGGGCCGCCGGGGTGGAGACATAAATGGTGTCACCATCGCCAAAATTCAGGGTGCCGCAATCGAGCGTGCAGATGTCTGGCAGCAGTTCTTCCACATGCACCAGGCGCGCCAGCGGGCCGACCAGATCGGTGGCCGGGCCAAAGGCCAGAGGCGTTTCGCCGCCCCCGATTTCCAGGTCGCCCCCCATGCCGGCCGTCAGGTTGACGATGATGTCCACGCCCGAATCGCGAATGCGCGCCATCACCTCGCGGTACAGGGCCGGGTCACGGCTGCCCTTGCCGGTCTTTGGGTCACGCACATGGCAGTGCACCACGGTGGCGCCGGCCTTGGCCGCCTCAACGGCCGCCGCAGCGATCTGCATCGGCGTGACGGGAATGGCGGGGTGCTTGTCCACCGTGTCCCCGGCGCCGGTTAGCGCGCAGGTGATGATGACATCATGGTTCATGGACGTGAGCTCCTTCTTTTTTGGGGGACCGGTTGGCAGAAAAAACCACACTTTAACGCCGCCCAGGACCCGGCTGACGCGCGGGCACGACCCCATCTTGACGTTGGGCGACCTCCAACCGGGTCATTTCGGGTCGCAAAATGAACCTTCCCAAGTCGTCCGCTGTGTCAGACTCTTTACACCATAGGCCGGGACGGCCTCGGGAACTTGGGAGATTTCGCCTTGACTCAATTGTTGTTGCCGCTGGCCTCACTGCTCAGTGGCGTCAGCATGCTGGTGGTGGGCACCGGCCTGCTGTTTTCGGCCATTGGCGCGCAAGCTGGGTCGGCCAACTTCTCCAGCTTGGTCACCGGGTTGGTCATGGCGGCCTATTTTGCTGGCTTCGTCTACGGCACCTACGGCTGCCCGGCCATCATCCGCCGGGTGGGACACATCCGGGCCTTTGCCGCCATGGCGTCGATCGCTTCGGCGCTGCCCCTGCTCCATGCGCTGTGGATCAATCCCTGGTTCTGGGCCGGGCTTCGTTTTACCAGCGGCGTGTGCATCGTCGGCCTCTACATGGTGGTGGAAAGCTGGCTGAACGTGGTGGCAGAGAGCCACCAGCGCGGCAAGGTCTTTGCCGCTTACATGGCGGTCAGCAGCGGCTCGCTGGCCCTTGGCCAATGGCTGATCCTGGTCGGAGACCGCTTTGGCTTCGTGCCTTTTGCGCTGGTGTCCATCCTGTTTTCCTTTGCCCTGCTGCCGCTGACCCTGACGCCAGTGGAGGAGCCGCAGCCCTCCGATGCGCCCACACTGGGCCTGCTCAAACTGTTTGCGATTTCACCCATTGGCGTGATCACGGCCATTGGGTCGGGCTTGCTGAACGGGGCTTTGCTCAGTCTGGGCCACGTGTTCGGCCAGGGGGTGGGCTTCAGCGAGAGCGGCATCGCCACCTTCATGGCCGCCACCATTTTGGGTGGTGCCGTGTTTCAGTGGCCGGTGGGCCACCTGTCAGACCGGCGCGACCGGCGCTGGGTGCTGTTTTGGGTCTGTGTCACCTGCGCCATCGTGGCGGCTGCTGGTTTTTACCTGGCGCGGGAATACGAAGGCGCCCTGATCATGCTGGGCGTGGTCTACGGTGGGCTGGCCTTCACCATCTACGGCCTGAGCGTGGCCCACGTCAACGACCTGATCGATCCGTCGCAGGTGCTTGAAGTCACAGGCGGGTTGCTGCTGCTGTACGGCATTGGCGCCACCATCGGACCGATATTGGGCGGCGCCATGATGGACTGGCTGGGGCCGGAGAGTCTGATGCTGTACTTTTGTGTGGTGCTGGTCGGGCTAGCGCTGGCGATCTGGCGCTTTGTCGGACGTGCCGTGAAAGGCTTGGGCGCGCTGCCGCAAAAATCAGACTATGTGATGATGGGCAGCGGCTCGCAGGCAGTGCTGCAGATGGACCCCAGGCGATCGCGTGAAGCACCCACAGCGGCTGACCTACACTCGAACGATGAACCCAAAAGCCAGTGACAAGTGCTTGCTATGAACAGATCTTCAGAGGTGTCAAGTGACAGTCGATGACTACGACTACATTGTGGTCGGCAGCGGATCGGCCGGCTGCGTCCTGGCCGATCGGCTCAGTGCCGACGGGCAAGCCAGCGTGCTGGTGCTGGAAGCGGGCGAACACGACCGCCGCCTCTGGATTAACATGCCCATTGGCTACGGCAAAACCTTCTATGACCAGCGCGTCAACTGGAAATTTGAAGCCCAGCCCGACGCCGGCCTGAACCATCGCCAGATTTACTTTCCGCGTGGGCGGGTGGTGGGCGGCTCCAGCTCCATCAATGCCATGGTGTACTGCCGCGGCCTGCCGCAAGACTTTGACGACTGGGCCGCGCTGGGCAACCCGGGTTGGGCCTGGCGCGATGTGCAACCGGTGTACGAAGGCTTTGAGCGGCGGGTTGATGCTGAGGGGATGGCCGGCGCCAACGGCCAATTGTTTGTCAGCGATGTGCGTCGGCAACTGCACCCCATGGAAAAGTTTTTCTTTGACGGTGCCCAGCAAGCCGGCCTGCCCTTTACCGAGGATTTCAATGGCCCGGCGCCCGAGGGCGTGGGGCGTTACCAGATCAACACCCGGCACGGCATGCGCTGGTCGGCCGCAGATGCCTTTCTGCGGCCGGCGCTGCGGCGTGGCCGGGTCCGCCTCGTTACGGGCGCCCGGGTCAGCCGGGTGCTTTTCGAGGGCCGGCAGGCCACCGGCGTCAGCTACCGCCAGGGCGGCGTGGAGCGCCAGGCCCGCGCCCGGCGCGCCGTGGTGCTGAGTGCCGGCGCGGTGCAAAGCCCGCAGCTCTTGCAACTCTCGGGCGTGGGGCCTGCCGAGCTGCTGCGCACCCACGGCATTCCCGTGGTGCAAGCCAACGGCGCTGTGGGCGGCAATTTGCAAGACCACCTGGCCATGAGCTACTACTACAAGGCCACCCAGCCCACACTGAACAATGTGCTGGGCAACTGGTGGGGCCAGCTGCTTGTGGGGCTGCAATACATCAGCACCTTGGGTGGGCCGCTGAGCATCAGCGTCAACCAGTGTGGCGGCTTTGTGCGCTCGCACCCCGGCGCAGAGCGGCCCGACCTGCAGCTGTACTGCAACCCCATCACCTACACCCTGGCCAAGTCCGACACCGGCACCCAAATCGTGCCCGACAAGTTTGCCGGCTTCATTTTGTGTTTTCAGCCCTGCCGGCCGCTGAGCCGGGGCCGCATCAACCTGGTCAGCCCGGACGTGCAGGTGGCGCCGCACATCAAGCCCAACTACCTGTCCCATCCAGACGATGCGCGCGTGGCGCTGCTGGGTGCCAAACTGATTCAGCGCCTGAGCCAAACCCCCGCCTTACGCGGCCTGATCCAGGAGGCGATCCCGCCGTCGCTGGATGCGCTGGACGACGCCGCCATGCTGGAGGACTTCCGCGACCGTGCCAGCACCTGCTACCACCCGGTGGGCACCTGCATGATGGGCTCGGACCCGCAAACGTCTGTGGTGGACCCGCAGCTCAAGGTGCATGGTCTGGACCGGCTGTATGTGGTGGACGCCTCGGTGTTCCCCACTGTCACCTCGGGCAACACCCACGCGCCCACCACCATGGTGGCCCACAAGGGGGCTGAGGCTATTCTGCAGGCTGCCCGCTAATTGGCGCGCATGGCGCAACTCCTTCTAGGCGACTACTGACATGACCACCTACCTGAACCTCATTGGCAACCAATGGCTGGCCGCCGAAGACGGCGCCACATTTGCGGTGGACAACCCAGCCACCGAGGCGCGGTTTGCCACGGTCAGCGCCGCCAGCACCGCGCAGGTCTTGGCGGCCTGCGACCAAGCTGCTATCGCCCAGCGCGGCTGGCGCAAGCTGACCAGCGTGGCGCGTGGCGCCCATCTGCACAAGCTGGCCGACGCCCTGGTGGCGCGCAGTGCGCAGATCGGGCAGGCCTTGGCCCAGGAAGCCGGCAAAAGCCTGCAGGACGCCACCGACGAAGCGGTGTACGCGGCCGAAGTGACCCGCTACCACGCCGAGTGGGCGCGACGCATCGAGGGCGAGATCATCCCCAGTGACTCCCCCCGTGAGAACCTGATGCTGCACCGCGAGCCCATGGGCGTGGTGGCCTGCCTGATCCCGTTCAATTACCCGGTCTACACCCTGCTGCGCAAGATTGCGCCGGCCCTGATTGCCGGCAACACGGTGGTGGTGCGGCCCAGCAACAACACGCCTTGCTCGGCGTTTGAGATCGCCCAGGCGGTGCTGGACGCTGGCCTGCCGCCGGGCGTGGTCAACATCATGGCCATGGGCCACGAACAGGCCCAGGCCATGTGCACCCACCCCAAGGTGGCCATGATCACCTTGACCGGCGGGCTGAGCGCCGGCCGTCGGGTGCTGGACTACGCCAAGGCCAACATCGCCAAGGTGTCGCTCGAACTCGGCGGCAAAACGCCGGCCATCGTGGCCGCTGACGCCGATTTGGACCAAGCCGCTCGCGACATCGTGCGCTCCAAGACCACCAACTGCGGCCAGTTGTGCACGGCGGTGGAGCGGGTCTATGTGCAAGAGACTGTGCACGACGCCCTGGTGGCCAAGCTCAAAACCGGGTTGGCCGCGCGCGCAATTGGTGACCGCGCCCAGCATCCAGACCACATGGGGCCGCTGATCAGCGCCACGGCGCGGGACGATATCCACGCCATGGTGCAGCGGGCGGTGGCGCAAGGCGCCCAGCTGGACTGCGGCGGCGTACTGCCGGGCGGCCCTGGCTACTTTTACCCTGCCACCCTGCTGACCCAGGTGCGCCAGGACATGGAGATCGTGCAAGACGAGGTGTTTGGCCCGGTGCTGTGTGTGCTGCCCTACCGCGACATCGACCACGCTTTGGCCCTGGCCAACGACCACCAGTTCGGCCTGGCCTCGGTGATCTACTCCAGCAACTACCAGCAAATCATGCAGGCCAGCAACGAGATCGAAGCGGGCGAGTTGTACATCAACCGCACCCCGGCCGACCCCTACCAGGGCTACCACGCCGGCTGGAAGCGCTCCGGCCTGGGCGGCGACGACGGCAAGCACGGCATGCTGGAGTTCACCCAGACCCGGCTGGTGGTCATGAACTACTAAGCAATACGCCGCAAAGCCTTGTAAAATATAGTTATATTGCTTCTTTTTTTGTAGCAATGCAGAATCCTGAAACCACGCGCCTAGACCACGTCCAGCACTACTGGGACCACGGCTACGCCGTCATCCGCGGCCTGTTCAGCCCCGATGAGATGCAGGCGGTGCAAGCCGAGAGCCGCCGCATTTACGCCGAGGGCCTGAAGCACCACGCCACCTACCGCGACCGCAATGTGCTGTTTGAAATCCTGCCCGAATCCTTTGCTGGCCAGCGCTACGTGCTGCAAGCGCACTGGGTGGCCTGGTTCAGCCCCTTGTTTGAAAAAATCCGCCGTGACCCTCGCGTGTTGGCGGTGATGGCGCCGCTGCTGGGGCAAGACATCAAACAGGTGGCGCAGCAAATTCACTGGAAACCACCCGGCGCCACCCGCCGCACCGGCTACCGCTTTCATCAGGATCTGCGCTTCCGGGAGCGGCAAGACGTCTACCGCGACCTGATGACCTCTTACATCAACACTGGCCTGGCCATCGACCCGGCCACCACAGCCAACGGCTGCCTGCGCATCTTTCCCGACAGCCACCAGCGCGGCTACCTGGGCCTGTCAGACGACGGCCCGATCATGAAAGGCAGCACCCAGGACCACGAGCTGATCGCCGCCGGCCTGGACCCGGCCGCGGCGGTGGACATCGAGCTCGCGCCGGGAGACCTGGCCTTATGGGGACTGCTGACGGTACATGGCTCCAACGCCAACACCTCGGCTCAGGACCGTGCCTTTGCCATCCAGAGCTATGTGCGCGCCAGCACCAGCGACCGCGGCGAATGGGCGTTTAGAGACGGCCAGTCCGTGCCGCTAGGTGACGAGCCCAAGATCTGCAAATACGAGCAGTTGCACGAGAAACCCGGGCCGTTTTACAGCGAAGACAGGTGGTTTGAGG
>JBAXMQ010000119.1:0-10298 GCA_037134215.1 Betaproteobacteria bacterium | reverse complement strand
GGCAATGCCGTCGTAGGTCTTGCTGGCAGCCTTGGTGCTGACCGTCAATGCGGCCTTGCCAACAGTCAGCTCAGCCGGAACATAGGTCAGGTTGTAGTTCGTAGCTGTAAGGCCCTGCGCCAGCAAACTATAGCTGCCTGCATCCTTTGCCCCCTGGCTGGTGCCGCCATACGAAAGCATGCCTCCCAGCACTGCGCTGGACTCTCCGCCTACAAAGCCGCTGTAGACCACCCCGTTACCACCGCCAAAGGCAATGCCGTCGTAGGTCTTGCTGGCAGCCTTGGTGCTGACCGTCAATGCGGCCAGGTCAATAGCACCGGTGCTGCTGGTAATGGTTGTGGGCAGTATGTAATTGGATAAATTGGTGGTTCCCACAGCAGCGTAATCCGCATTGCTCAGATTGACGGTAATGGTCTTGCCAGCACCGGCGCTGGTATTGTTGAAGTTGCCGAGCGTCTGGGTCACTGTGGCGTTGTCACTTCCGACGAAGCCGGTCAACACATAGTTCGTTGGGCCCAGCATAATAGACGTGTTGCCATCGTATGTTTTTCTCAGACTACCGGTCAATCCACCGGTGATAGCCCTGAGCGAGACTGGATTGACCGTGAGCGAACCGTTTTGCCAAGTCAAGTAGTAGTTGCTGTTGGCGCTCAAAGTTCCCACGGTCACGGTATACACGCCGACGTTGGTGCATGCTGCACAATCTGCGCTTCCACTCAATATTCCCTGCAAGGTGTCAGCCCCGGCCAGGGAGCCGGAAAGAAGCGCATATGAATATACGGGAGCCGTACCAAAATTTACCGTCAATGGCACGTTGCTCACGGTGATCGCGTTTTGCGCAAATACGCTGCTGGGCGTGCCAATGTTGCGTCCTATCAGGAGACCACGGTAAGTCGACGCGACGCCGTAGTTGCCGATCGGTCCGACCCCGCCGACCGACACCACCGAGGAGCTGGCTGAATTGGTCAGTGAAGTGCCGGTGGCGCCCAGAAAACCGGTCAGCCCGCCAACATACGTGCTGCCATTTCCTGTGCTGACAGTGCCCCGACTTGTTACTGCTGTGAGGGCACTGTAGTTGGGTGTAGATCCTGCAATACCGCCCACAAACTGTGCGCCAAGCTCGGTGCTCACGTTACCGGTCGATATGGAATTGGAAATAGACGTTACGGCACTGTTAGCGTAAACGTTGGAACTATTACCTGCCAGCCCACCCACATACTGGGCAAAGTCGCCCGCGCTCACGGTTCCGGAACTGGTGCTGCCCTGAATGCTTGTGTGGTTGTAGCCTACCAACCCACCCACGCCCCAAAATCCGTTAGACAGCGATGTGCCGCTGCCCACCGTGACAGCGCCCGAGAAGCTGGAATTGGTCAGCAATCCGGCGGTTTGCCCGGCGCCAGTGCCGCTGCCGTTCTCACCGATGAGTCCTCCTATACCGGTGCCAAAGCGTGTGTCGACCGAGCCGACGCGAGCGCCTGTGACCGTAATTGTGCCGCTATTGGACACATCGCTGACATCGCCACTATTGCTGCCAACCATGCCGCCTAAACTGAAATAGCCGGGTTTGACAGAAGTGATGTCCGCGCTACTGGTGCCGCTGCTCACCGTGCCGGTCACGCCCGCATTCGTCGTGTTACGCCCGACAGCCCCGCCGGTACTGGTGCCACTGAGTGCAATGGTGCCAGACAGGTTGAAGTTACTCAGGTTTCCCCCGTCGTTCCAGCCAATGATCGTGCCGCACTGGGAACTGCAGGCAATGCTGGTGGTGCCGGATACGGTAATGCCGCTCACGCTGCCTTTTGTATTGAGTCCAATAAGCCCTAGGGATTGATCGCTTCCGGGACTCAAGAGTGTGAAGTTTTGGATGCCTACATTGCGTACTGTGCCGAAGTTGTAGCCAATGAGGCCCTGGTACGCGTAGGTCGAGGAAATGGTCATGTTGGAGATGGTGTTGCCAAATCCATCAAATACCGCTGCGGAACCCACGCCGCTGCCCAGTTGTCCCACCCAGCCGCCATTCTTTATGCCATTGACTGAGGCATCAATGTCATTGACCAGTACGAACTTTCCATTCGAATTATTCATCGCTGAAAAGCTGGCCAGCGTCTTCAATGGCGTGTACAGGCTGTTACCAATCCACACCACCGGCGCAGTGCCGGAGAGCGTGATGTTGGCTCCAGCGCCCAGCTTGTACCCCGTGCCGGGGGCCGGGGCCGTGGTGGTGTTGCTGCCACCGTAAAACAGCTGAATGCCCGCACCATTGCCGGAGGCGGAAATGTCCGCGTTGATTGCAATATTCCGCTCTGCCGACAAAGTAAGCAGGTTGGCCCCAGCCCAGGTCACAGCGTCGTTGACGAGTATGTCGCCACTGCCAAGCGTGCCCTGTGTCAAGGTGTTGATGGAGACGTTTCCTGTCCCCAGATTGGCTGACAGCGCAGCCCCAGTGATGTCGCCGCCAGCTGCTGCAATGGTGTAATTGTTGGGGTCAATGAGCCAAGTGCCGTTGTGCCCTGAAGGCGCACGCGTATCCACATGCAGTCCCTCATCAATCTTGACGCGATAGCCCGAGGTTTCAACGCGTCCACCCTGACCAGCATCATCCGCCCCTCGCGCCTGCAACGTACCACCCACCTGTGTCACGGACTGTGGATTGTGAATGTCCGACAAGACCACCACGGTTCCACCACTGCCTTGGCCAGTGGCGTTGGCCGCCAATAGCGCCCCGCTTTCGATGGTCGTGGTGGTGGATGGCCGCACGTTCGTATCTTGGCTTTGCCAGCTTCCGCCCACCCGCACTTCACCACCACCCGTCGCGCCCGAAGCGCTTAGGAGAGCATCTCCGTTAATGCGAATGTGTTGCCCAAGGACTTCAATCGATCCGCCCCGCCCTATTGGTGCGTTGGCCTGAACCTGCCCAGAAACAGAAACTTGCCCGTGTTCGCCGCCGTCTAGGAAGATGCGCCCCCCCTGCTGCGACACGCCGCTGGCTTCGAGCAAGCCCGTATTGCGAACGACGCTACCGGCCAATTGGTTTGCCGCCTGTGCTGACAGTACGATCAATCCACCTGGCGCAAGCACGGCCCTGCTGTTTTCCACCAATGTCTTGAGCTCGGCGGGTGAGACGCGTATTTTTGCCAAGGAGCCGCTGCCCTCGAACTGGAGTTCCAGGGTTTCACCCGCTGCCATGCCGACCGTACCGGCTTGAGCGATCACGATGCCGCGATTACGTACCTCTGGCGCCAAAAGGGCTACGTAGCCACCCAAGGCGGCTTTCAATTCACCATCATTCACCACCGCGCCGGTTGCGCCGTTCCGGGACCACGTGTTGCTACCTGCCATGAAGTCCAGATTGGACATGCTGTGCGTCGTAGCAACCAGACCCCCGACAGAAACCGAGGACGTTGGTGAGAAATACACCCCATTGGGATTGCTCAGGAAAACCTGGCCATTGGATGTGAGCTTGCCCCAGATCTGACTTCCTTGGCTATCGAGTACGCGGTTCAGCACCACACTGCTGCTAGAGGGCTGTTGGAAGTGGACCGACGCTTGGCTGCCGACGTTGAAGGTGGCCCAGTCGATGGCAGCGCGGTCAGACGTTTGTTGAATTTTCATGTGCCCGCCCGACTGGCTGACGGCAGCCTGACCTGCCACCACCACCGCGCCAGTGGGCAACTGCTCCACGGGCGGCGGCGCAAGCGGTCCCGCCCAGGCATGGGTTGACGCTACCAACAGCAGGCTGCACCCGGCTTTTTTTCCTTTTGATCGGGCTATTTCTGCCACCACAACCCACGCATGGGCGGCACGATTCCAGAGCAGTCTAAAAATACGGTTCATCTCTGGTTGCTGCCTAAACTAGAAGGTGGCGGAGACCAACAACCACACGCGGTCAGTGACGAGCGAACCATCCTGGTCGTTGCCCGAGGCACCCGGGTTGGGATTCTCGCCAACGCGTCGCGACCAGGTGATTTTGGCGTTGGTGCCTCGTTCACTATTCCAGCCCAGTACCAGTCCTGAACCTTGAAGCAGCAGATGGTTACGCGGGGCATTTCCAGGAAAATCATTGTTGTGGTTGACGGTGACAGCACCCCAATCATAAAACCCGGTCAACGCCACATTGGACGATAAGGACCAACGCAGTTCGATGTTGACCATATGCCCATCCGACCCGCCCGCTTCACCAGATGGATAAGCGCGCAACCCGCTGGAGCCGCCCAGGTAAAACTTTTCGCTTGAATCCAGGTTCTTGCCAGCAACTTGGCCACTCCATGACGCCAGCAAGCTCCACTGCTGCAACAAGGGTTGCTGTCGGCTCAAGCTGTAGCGCAATTTGTAATACGAACCGGCCACTTGCGTTGTGGCCGTGTCACCTGCCTGGTTGGGCGAGTCGCGCAAGTCAACATCACCTACCGTGAGATTGAAACTGGCCTGCGTCAAACCGCCATTGATACCACTGACGCTATCGCGCTGATTGCCATTGACACCCAAAGTGACCGCCGTTGTGTGGTAGTTGCTGGTGGTGGCATTGGCTGAAAGATTGTTGAAGGCCTTGTAGTCCAATGCGCCTGTCAGGTACACATTGGCATCGCGGCTGCGCAGCGCCGGAAAGCTGAATTCGAGCCCGTAAGTGCTGGAGTCCCCGCGGGCGCCCAGTGCTTCAAAATCGGCACCCACTAGGTGGTACTTAAGGAGCGAAGCACTGGCTCCGGCGCGCAGGCCGTTGGACCGAATCGGAAAAAAGTAAGCCAATCGCAGAAAATCGCTGCCCTGCGTCGATGCCAAGTTCGCCTGGCCTTGGTCCAAGCGGCCCCACGGACTATTGAGGGCCAGATTGGCAAACAAGCGCGCTGCTCCAGTCGAGCGAGAACCTGTGTTGTCCGTGCCGACATCGCCTGTCCACAACGGCTTGTCCGTGATCGTGAGCACCAGGTCTGACTCGGCCTGTTGCTGCCCTTGTGTCAAGCTGCCCACTGCTTCTAAGCCCGGCAAATCTCCGAGCAGCAGCAGGGCTCTGTCCAAAGCTTTTGCATTGAGCGGTTGCCCCTGGATTTGATCTTGCTCGGCAAAGGCAGCGATTGGGGTGGCATCGTGGTGACGCAATGCGCTGGCTGCCTCTATTCGGACTTTGCCAAACCGGGCTTCCACAATTTGAATACGCACAATGCCATCAATTATTTCTTGGCGTGGCAGGTAGGCGCGGACCACCCATCCCGTCGAGCGGTAGGCCGCTGCTACGGCGTTGGCAGCCTCCTGCAACTGGGAAAACTGTAGATGGCGGTTGAGCCATGGCTGCGTCACCTCGGCGAGTACCGGGGTGTTTAGCAAGGTGTTGCCCACAAATTGGAATTCCCGAACCAAGATGGGGCCGGCGGTGTCACGCATGGGTGGCGGGTTCGCGGATTCCTGCGGCATGGGGGGCCGATCGGGGGGTGGCAAACTCTGCTCAATTTGCTGGCGAAGTTGCCCAGCATCCGGGATCGCTTGCGCCAAAGCCAATGGAGTTGCAAGCAGCAGCAAAAGACAACGCATCTGACTCCCCAAGTTCACTCCAACATTTTTCAATGATCTTACCCGCCACTAAAGGCCCATCGCCAAACTTCGCGTGAACACCTGGATTCATTCAAATTCAGCGGCCACTGACATCGAGCGGATTCGGTCGGGAAGCCTCGGTTATTACCCGTATAAAAAGCTCTGGAGAAACCAGATGTCTCGTGGATGGCTGGCGGGGATGATGACAATGTTTGAAACGCCTTAGCATTGCTCCTGAATGCGGCACCGTTAGGGTTGAGGCCGTTAGCGGCGATGCTGATGCCGTTGGTATCCGTCTGGCCAGCTTGAATGGTGTAGCTGAAGACCAGGCTTGTGCTGCCCGAGCCCGAGGTGTAGGTGGCCTGCACCGTGGTGCCACCGATGTTCAGGGCCAGTTGGGGGGTGCCGCCTGCCGTGCTCACCGTGGTGGCCTCGCTCAGAGTCACCGTCACGCTGGCCGTGTCGCCAGCGTTGAGGGTGCTGCTCTGTGCGCCGCTGGCGCTGGTGATCGCAACGCTGCTGATGCTGGGGGCGACAGTGTCGACCAGGATGGTGCGGCTGGCACTGGCTGTGCTACCACCGCTCAGCGTGGCGGTGGCGCGGATGGTTTCACCGCCATCGGCCATGGTGGTGATGTCGCTGCTCTGCAGGTCGTAGCGCCAGGTGCTGCCTGTCACAGTAGCGCTACGGGTGTTGCCGCCGATGCTCAAGGCCACCGCCGCGCCGGCCACCGTGGTGCCGGTGATGGCCACGGCCTGTTCGCTGGCATTGATCACGCCGTCTGTAGCAATGGTGTCGATGGTGACGGACGCACTCACCTGCGAGGTGAGGGTGGACACAATGGCGGTCAGGCTGCTGCTGTCGCTACCGCCGGCTGCCTTGGCCGCCGCCCTGGCGCCGACCATGACGGTGTCGAGCGTGGCTGTGCTGAGGGTACCGGTGCCACCAGCTCCCCCGGTGCCGGCGCCAAGCGTGAGGCCGGCCACGATCTCGTTGATGGTGGCCTGCGAGTCGCCGCCCTTGGCCTGGTCGACACCCGACAGGGCAGCGAGCACGGCGCCGTACTTTTCTCCGCTGGTCAGGCCGTCGGTGGCGTTGAAGCTGCCGCTGTTGGTGGCCACCACGGTTGTGCCAGTGAGGTCAGCCAGGCCGAAGGCTGCTGCCACGGCAGCGTTGGCGTTGGTTACTGACGTTGCGTTAGCAATGCTGCCGCTGCCATCGGCGGCCAGGCCGGCCTTTTGCGCGGCAATGGCGGTCAGCGGGTTGATGTTGACGGCAATGGTGCCACCAGGCACCACGGCGGTGGCCATCAGGGTGGCGTTGAGGTCTTTGGCAAGGCCCGTGGCTTCGTCCAGGTAGTCTTGGCCGGTACCGGTGTTGACCACCCGGGCAATGATGACGCCGCTGTAGACGCCAATGTCCACACTGAATTTACCCGTGGCGTCCAGTGCCGCTTCGCCCAGCTTGGTGCTGCCGTTGGCGGCGTAGATCTCCACTTTGAGGCTGTGGCCGGCAATCACTGGGCCGGCCACCACGGTGCCGGTGACGATGCTGTTGGCAGCAGGCTTGGGCGCCACAGCAGGCCCGTTGCCCGACCCACTGCCCGACCCACTGGCCAGGCCGGCGACTGCCACGGCGCCCAGGGGCAGCCAAAAGAGGCCACGGTCCCGGTCGTCGTCTTGGTTGGCGGGTGCCTCGCTGGTGGGGGGGGTGATGCTCTGGCCCGCACTGGTGGTCTGGGCCTGTGCCAGTTGCAGCCCGCCCGAGCTAGCACCAGCGCTGGCGCTGCCGGCGGGGTCGCCACTCAGGCTTTCTCGCTCATCCCCACCCCCGCCCTCAGGCTCCAAGGGCTGCGCGGCGTCACGCCAGTCATTACCCGCTGCGGCGGTCTCTGCTGTCTCTGCCGTGTCAGCCACCACCCCGGCTTGCTCGCCGGGGGGCAGCGCGGCCAGATCGTGTTCTGGCGTGGCTTGTTCTGACGCGCCTTTTTTCTTGATCGTCTTGGCTGCTTCACGCGCCGGGGCCCATACCGCCTTGCCGTTGTGCGCTGGCACAAGGGCTGCAGTCATGGGGTTGGCTGGGGCTTTGCTGACCATGGGGACACCTGTAACGAAAGGGGTGGCTGGGGTGACTGGGTTTGCGCCAGGCCAGGCTGGCCGGGCAGTTTGATGGTAGAGACAAATGCTGCAGCTAGCGCTGACACTTTCTTACGTCTACTCAACGGCGGCGGTAATTGCTTTACAGTGCGGCGATGTATAAAACTGCGGCGCAGCCGCGCGGCTTGGCCCCCTGATTACCCCACCGCAACGTGAGTGAATCGCACACCATTGATGTCATCTTGGTCGAAGATGAACCTGACCTGCGTGACATCCTTGTCGCTTCGCTGACCTACTTCGGTCTGCACATGCGAGGTGTGGGCCATGCGGTCGATCTAGACCGGGCATTCTTGAGCCGGCCTGCCGCGATCTTGCTGCTCGACCTCACCTTGCCCGGCGAAAACGGGAACGCCATCGCCGCACGCTACCGGGCAGCACACCCGGGCATTGGCATTGTGATGCTGACCGCCCAGGGTGACCGGGACAGCCGGGTGCGCGGCTATGCCGGTGGTGCTGACCAGTATTTCGTGAAGCCCGTGGACCATGAGGAGCTGGCCACTGCGCTCAAAAACCTGTCGCACCGGCTGACACCGCAAGCGGCCTGCTGGACCGTGGACCTGCCCCATAGCACGCTCATCGCACCCGACGGCACCCAGACTGCGCTGACCCATAACGAAGCACTGATTGTGGGCTGCATTGCCGAGGGCGCGGGCGCTGTGATCCAAAGGGCGCAACTGTACCGCGCCACCAACGATCCTGATAACGACTATGCGGCCCAAAGGCTTGAAACAGCGCTCAGCCGGTTGCGTGCCAAGGCCCGGCGCAATGGGCTGCCGCCATTGCCCATCAAAGCCCGCCATGGGGCCGGCTATGCCTTTGCGGACAAGGTTCGCGTGCTGAGGGCACCATGAGCATGGCCCGCAAGCGCCATGGCACGCACTGGCGATTTGCCTGGCGTATCTGTCTGATGGGGTTGCTGGCCTGCTACGGCGCGTTGGTGCAAGCCACCACCTTGCAAGCGGGCGCGGGCCGTGTCTCGCTGGCCGGGCAGATGACCCTGCTCCACGACCCTAGCGGCAAGCTCACGATTGAAGATGTCACTGCCGCAGCCACGGCGAACCAATTCAAGCCGCTACCCGGCGGTTTATCGGCGGGCTATGTTAGCGGTGACGTCTGGCTGCGCTTTGACTTGACGCGCGCGGCAAACGCCCCCACCGATTGGTGGCTGGAGGTGCCCAACCCGCTGATTGATGAGGTATCGCTGTTTGTACCCAAGCAGAGCGGTCACCAGGCTAAGTCGGCCTACACGGAGCGCCGCGCCGGCGAGCAGATTGCGGCACAGCTGCGCGACAGCATTCCCTACCGCCAGGTGGTCTTTCGCCTGACCATTGCCGACGGCTCAACGTCAACGTATTTCCTGCGCCTGCGAAGCGTCAACGCGCTGGTGACAGAGCCCACCCTGTGGTCAGATCGCGCATTTGCGGCCAACACGAGCCGGGAAGACGCCATCTTCGGCGGCCTGTTTATGCTGCTGACAGTGATCACGCTCACCGGTTTTATGGTGGGTGGCACGGTCCGAGATCGCGGCATTCTGGCCAGCTCTGGCTTCAACATTTCACTGCTGATGATTTTGCTGCCCAACGAGGGCTACTTGCAACTCTACCTGCTACCGAGCTATCCGTTGCTGCCGGACGTCTTGATCGGGGTGGGGCTGGCGCTCAATTTTTTCATTGGCTGGGAGATCTTGGTGCAACTGGGCGGACTTGGCGAAGCCGCACCCCGGGTTGCAATGTATGGGCGCCGGGTCATCGGCGTCATGGCTGTGCCCGTGGCTTTGACGGCAATGGCAGGACAGTACGGCAGCATCGCGCACCTGGTGCAAACCATGGGGCAAATTGAAGGCGCGATCGTCATTCTGATCACCGCGACCTTGGTTGCCCGCGGCAACCGGGATGCCAGGATCTTCTTTTTGCCGTATGTGACCTACTTGTTTCTGTCCATGAGCCGACTGGGCCGAAACCTGGGCTGGTTTCCGACAAATGCCCTGACTGACCACGGTTTTCACCTGGGGGTGCTGATCCAGTCGGTCAGTCTGGCTGCCATGGCCACCTACCGCCTGCACCGCTTGCGCACCGAGCGACAAGAGGCCCAAAACGAACAGTTGAAACTGTCGCAGCGCAACGAGCGTGAGCTGGAGTCACGTGTCAGCGAACGAACCGCCGAACTCACCAAAGCCATTGAGGACCAGCGCCAGCTGTTGTCCATGGTGTCGCATGAGTTTCGCAATCCACTGGCGGTGGTCGATGGTGCGGCGCAGAACATTTCCCGCGGCATCGGTGGCGACGCGCCCTTGCAGCAGATCCGCCGGGCCGTCGAACGCATGTCTCAGCTGCTGGTGAACGTGCTAGCCGAAGACCGGTTGGCGGACAACGTTCGCAAAACGAACATGCAAAGTGTCGATTTGGTTCAGCTGGCCCGTGAGGCTGTTCAATTCCGCACACCTGGCGTCACTGAGCGCATGCAATTGAGCGTACCCGTGCAAGAGGCTTTGGTCATGGGCGACCCGCACTTGCTCCGGATCGCGCTGGACAATCTGTTGGACAACGCGGTGAAATATGCGCCGCAGGGCTTGATTGATGTGGTGGTGCTGGCAGAAGCACGCCAAGGTGATGATGA
>JBAXMQ010000118.1:0-10341 GCA_037134215.1 Betaproteobacteria bacterium | reverse complement strand
GCCTTGGTGGCGGCGTTGGCAAAGGTGTTGATGATGGTGTAGCCGTAGACCGAGAACACAGTGGCGTCTTCATTGAACTTGGTCTTGTACTTGTTGGCCCAGAACTGCAGTTGTGGCGTCAGGCCTTCGGTGTAGGGGTTTTGCACCGTCATGGTGGCGTACAGCCCATCCATGGCCTTGCCGCCAAGTTTGTGGATCAGGTCGGTGTAAGAGGCGCTGGAGCCGATGAAGGTCGGGTTATAGCCCAGCTTGCGCGCCGTGCCAATGGTGCCAATGGTTTCACGGATGATGGTTCCCAGCACCACCATGTCGCAGCCGCTGGATTGCAGTTTGGCGACCTGTGAGGAGAAGTCGGTGGCGCCGCGTTTGTAGGTGGTTTTCTCGGCGTAGTCCATACCGATGGTCTTGAGCCCGGCCTCGCCGCCCTTGAACACTTCCAGGCCAAAGTCATCATCCTGGTACAGGGTGCAGACCTTTTTGGCGCCTTTTTCCTTGGCCAGCTTGGGCACGGCCTGGCGCATTTGGTCAAAGTAGGTGGCGGCATAGGCGTATTTCAGCCGGTCCAGCGGCTCATACATTTCGCGTGCCGCAGTGATGGGGAAGAAGTTGATGACATTCTTCTCAAACTGCACCGGCATGGCGGCGAGGTTCTGGGCGGTCCCGATGTGGCCGACCATCATGAAAATCTTGTCCTGGTTCACCAGTTTCTGCGCGGCCAAGAAGGCTTTCTTGGGGTCGTAGCCCGAGTCTTCGACCACCAGCTTGAGTTTGCGACCATTGATGCCGCCCTGCTCGTTGATCTCGTCCACTGCCAGCATCATGCCCAGGCGGGCCTGCTTGCCAAAGCCGGCCAGCGGGCCGGACAAATCCTGGATCGAGCCCAGGGTGATCTCGGTGGCCGACACGCCTTGCGGCGGCACGGCTTTGGACTGGGCTTGCGCTTGGCCTAAGGCCAAGCTCAGTGCGGCCAGCACCAGGGTGGTTTTCATCGTCAGTTTCATCATCGGTCTCCTTAAAAAATTAACGGTACATGGCTTCGATCTGGGTCGCGTACTTCGCTTCCACCAGTTTGCGTTTGAGCTTCATGGTGGGGGTGAGTTCCTCGTCTTCTGCGGTCAGCTGGTTCTCCAACAGGAAAAACTTCTTGATCTGCTCCACCCGGGCAAACTTCTTGTTGACGCGGTCCAACTCAGCCTGGATCAGCGCCTGCACCTCGGGCGCACGGGTCAGGCTGCTGTAGTTGCTGAAGGGCACATCGCGGTCCTGCGCAAATTTTTCCACGTTCTCCTGGTCGATCATGATGATCGCCGTCAAGTACGGCCGTTTGTCACCAATGACCACCGCGTCGGTGATGTAGGGTGAGAACTTGAGGTCGTTCTCGAGTTCGCTGGGCGTCACGTTCTTGCCACCGGCCGTGATGATGATGTCCTTCATGCGGTCGGTGATGCGGAAGTAGCCATCCGCATCCACCAGGCCCACGTCACCGGTGTGCAGCCAGCCATCGGCGTCAAGGGCCTCAGCGGTTTTTTCGGGGAGGTTCAGGTAACCGGCAAAGACGTTGGGGCCCCGCACCAAAATCTCGCCGGTGGCCGGGTCCAGGCGCACCTCGTTGAAGCCGGCGGCGGGGCCTATGGAACCTGGTTTGATGCGGTCGGCCGGCACGCCGGTGCTGGCGCCGCAGGTCTCGGTCATGCCCCACGCTTCCAGCATGGGCACGCCCAGGGCCAGGTACCAGCGCACCAGGTCGGGCGAGATGGGCGCCGCGCCGGTGACCAGAAAGCGGGCTCGGTGTATGCCGATGAGCTTGCGCACATTGTTCAGCGCCAGCCAGCGGGCCAGTTGAAACTTGAGCTTGAGCCAGGCACTGACCGGCTGGCCGGCCAGCACCTGCTCGGCAATGGTGGTGCCTACGCCGATGCTCCAGGCATAGGCGGCCTGTTGCACGGCACCCGCCTCTTTCAGCGAGATCATCACGCCCGAGTAGAACTTTTCCCAGACCCGCGGCACAGCGGTGAACACGGTGGGGGCGATCTCACGCACGTTTTCCGGGATGGTTTCGGGGTTTTCAACAAAGTTAAGCACGGAGCCGGTGTAGAGCGAAAAATACTCGCCCCCCATGCGCTCGGCAATGTGGCACAGCGGCAAAAAGCACATGCGCTCGTCCCGCTCATCCTGCGCCACCAGCGTGTTGTAGCCGCGTACGGTGAACACCAGACCGCGGTGCAGGTGCATGGCGCCTTTGGGCCGGCCGGTGGTGCCCGAGGTGTAGACCAGAATGGCCAGGTCTTCGGGCCTGCAGGCGTCAATGCGCTGTTGCAAGGCCTCAGGGTGCTGCGCCAGGTGGGCCCGGCCCAGCTCGCGCAGCGCGTCCAGCCCGATCACGCCGGGGTCGTCCAGGCCGCGCAGGCCTTCCATATCAATCACCACAATCTTGCGCAATCCTGGCAGTTGCGCCCGTACCTCCAGCGCCTTGTCCAGCTGCTCGTCGTCTTCAACAAACAGCACGCTGGTGCGGGAGTCTTCGCACAGGTAGTGCACCTGCGAGGCCGCATCGGTGGGGTAGATGCCGTTGGAGACGCCGCCCGCAGACAACACCGCCAGGTCGGCCCAGACCCATTCGACTACGGTGTTGGCCAGAATGGAGGCGCATTCGCCGCGCGCAAAGCCCAGGCTAAGCAGGCCGCCGGCAATCTCGCGCACCGCTTGCGCAGTCTGGTCCCAGGTCCAGCTGCGCCACAGGCCTAAATGCTTTTGCCGCATCCAGACCCGGGGACCGCGCTGCTTGACCGCGTTCCAGAAGATGGCCGGGATGGTGTCGCCCGCCATGACAAGGTCGTGGCAGGGCTGGATGCGGCGTGTGTCCCACAGGCCCTGTGCTGTGCTGATGTTCATCGCCATGTTTTCTTCTTCTTCCAGCGGCGTTCGCCGCGCACGCCGTCTTCTTTGAGCCCCAGGTAGAACTCCTTGATGTCGTCTTTTTCGCGCAGGCGGGCGCAGGTGTCTTCCATCACGATGCGGCCAGTCTCCAGCACATAGCCGTAGTCGGAGGCATTGAGCGCCATATTGGCGTTTTGCTCCACCAGCAGGATGGTGGTGCCGCGCTCGCGGTTGATGCGGACCACAATCTCGAAGATCTCCCGGGTCAGCTTCGGGCTCAGGCCCAGGCTGGGTTCGTCCAGCAAAATCAGGTCGGGGTTGGCCATCAACGCGCGCGAGATGGCCAGCATCTGCTGCTGCCCGCCCGACAACAGGCCGGCGTCCTGGGCGGCACGCTCGCGCAGGATCGGGAAATAGCGGTACACCGCCTCGATGTCGGTGGCCACGCCGTCGCGGTCCTGGCGGGTGTAGGCGCCCATCAGCAGGTTGTCGCGCACACTCAGCAACGGGAAGACTTCGCGCCCCTCGGGCACATGGCTCAGGCCCTGCTGCACGATCAGCGCCGGGTCTTGCGCCGTGATGTCATTGCCCTTGAACTCGATCGAGCCCTTGCGCGGGTCGATGATGCCCGAGATGGTTTTCAGGATGGTGGTCTTGCCGGCGCCATTGGAGCCGAGCACGGTGGCAATCTCGCCCCGGCGTACCTGCAGGCTCACACCGCGGATGGCCTTGATGGGACCGTAGGCACTCTCCACGTTGAGCAGCTTGAGCACCGGCAGGTCGCTCACGGGTGGCGGCATGCTGCTCATGGGGTCTCCCTGCGTAGGGATGACACGTCATCGGCCGAGCCCAGGTAGGCCTCGATCACGCCGGCGTCGCTTTGCACTTCGCGCGGCGTGCCCATGGCCAGCACCTCGCCCTGGTTCATGGCCAGCACTCGGTCCGACACCTTGGACACCAGGCTCATGTCGTGCTCCACCATCAGCACCGTGATGCCGAGCTCGTTGCGGATGTCCTGAATCCAGAAGGCCATGTCGTCGGTTTCCTCCACATTCAGACCGGACGAGGGCTCGTCGAGCAAGAGCAGGCGCGGCTCGGTGCACAGGGCACGCGCCACCTCGACCACCTTGCGCACGCCATAAGGCAGGCCGGCCACCATGGCGTCGCGGTGGTGTTGCAGGTCCAGGAACTCGATCACCTCTTCGGCCTTCTGGCGCGCCAGCAATTCGGCCTCACGCGTGGCGGGGGTGAAGAGCAGGTCTTGCCAGAAGCCGCTTTGGCGCTGGGTGTGACGGCCAATCAGCAGGTTGTGCAGAACCGTGGCGTGCTCGAACAGCTCGATGTTTTGGAAAGTTCGGGCAATGCCCAAGCCGGCCACCGCTTGCGGCAGCTGATCGGTCAGGCGGATTAGGCCTTGCGGCCCAAGGTAGTCGATGTGGCCGGTGGTGGGGGTGTAGATGCGGCTGATCAGGTTGAACACCGTGGTCTTGCCCGCGCCGTTGGGCCCAATCAGCGTGAACACCTCGCCCTGTCGCACATCAAAGCTGACCTGGTTCACCGCCAGCACGCCACCAAAGCGCACGCTCAGTTTGTTGGCAGATAAAAGCGTGGGGGCGGGCACGACCGGCGCCGGGCCGCCCCTAGCCGGGAGGGCCCCCTCGGGGGGCAGCGCCGTACGCGCAGCGACAAGCGTGGGGGCAGTCATCTCAATCGGTCCGATTTCTGGAAGGACTTCTGCCGCTTGAACATGCCCTTGCGGTAGAACGGAAACAGCTGAAGGTAGGTACGCACCTTGAGCCAGCGGCCATACAGGCCCATGGGCTCAAACAGCACAAAGGCGATCAGCACCAGGCCATAGACCAAGCCTTGCAGACCTGGCGCCTGGCCAACAGCCGTAGGCAGGTAATCCTTGAGCATGGCAATGGCCTGCGGCATGGAGATCAGGAAGAGGGCGCCAAGAAAGGCGCCATGCACCGAGCCCAGGCCGCCAATCACGATCATCAGCAGCAAGTCAATCGACTGCAGGATGTTGAATTGATCAGGCGAGATGAACTGCAGTTTGTGCGCATACAAGGCGCCAGCAACACCCGCCAGCGCAGCCGAGATGGCAAAAGACAGGGTCTTGTAGTGCGCCAGGTCAATGCCCATGCTCTGGGCTGACACCTCAGAGTCGCGGATGGCGACAAAGGCCCGTCCGGTCGGGGCGCGCAGCAGGTTCAGGATGCCCAGGGTCGCCAGCACGGTGATCAGCAGGCAGAGATAGTAGAAGGATTCACCGCTGTCCAGCGTCCAGCCCAACATGCTGGGTTTTTTGATGTGGATGCCGGCGTTGCCACCGGTCACAGACTCCCATCGCGCCAGCACCTCTTCCACAATGAAGCCAAAGGACAGTGTGGCCATGCCAAGGTAAATGCCCTTGACCCGCAGCGCGGGCAGTCCCACCACAAAACCTACTGCCGCTGACAAGGCGGCGGCGGCGGCCAGCGCCACCGGAAACGGCACACCGGCGTTGGTCAGTACCGCCTGAGTGTAGGCGCCCACCCCGAGAAAGGCCGCGTGGCCCAGCGAAAACAGCCCGGTGTAGCCCGCCAACAGCATCAGCCCCAGGCCGGCCACGGCATAGATCAGCACAAAGGTGAGCTGAGCCAGCCAGTACTCGGCCAGCAGCCAGGGCGCGCCCAGCAGCAGCAGCAGCAGGGCGCCATACCAGAACAGTTGGCCGCCATGCTTGGCGAGCCGGATATCCTGGCTGTAGTTGGTTTTGAAAATGAAGCGCATGTCAGACTTTCTTGCGCTGCTTTTCACCAAACAGGCCAGTTGGCTTGACCACCAGCATGATCAGCACCACGATGTAGGCAGCCGTGTCCTTGAAGCCGTCGGGCAGGTAAAAACCTGAGAGCGACTCGACCACGCCGATCACCAGGCCGCCGACGATGGCGCCAGGCAGGCTGCCAAAGCCTCCGACCACCGCTGCCGGAAAGGCTTTCAGCCCAATGAAGCCCATATTGGCATGGACAAAGGTGATGGGCGCCAGCAGCAGGCCGGCAATGGCCGCCACGGCCGCCGCCAGGCCCCAGGCAATGCCGTTGAGCCGCTTGACCGGAATGCCCATGTAATAGGCGGCCAGTTGGTTTTGCGAAGAGGCCTGCATGGCAATGCCCAGTTTGCTGTAGCGAAACAGGCCAAACAGCAGCAGGCACAGGACGGCCGTGGCAGCGATGACCACCATTTGCTCCACATTCAGCACCAGCCCGGCCAGTTTCCAGATCTCGTCCTTGTAGGGCACGGGCAGGGTGTGGGTGTCGGTGCCGATGTTGGGCACCATGGTGATCAGGCCGCGCGCCACGTAGCCGATGCCGATGGTCAGCATCACGATGGAAAACGCGGGTTGCCCCAGGATGGGCCGGATCACCACCCGCTCCAGCAGCATGCCAAACAGCGCCATGGCGCCAATGGCGCACAAAATCGACAGCCAGTACGGAAAGCCGAGCAGGGTCATGCCGGCGAGCCCGCCAAAGGCGCCCAGCATCATGAGCTCGCCCTGAGCGAAGCTCACGGTTTCTGTGGCCTTGTAAATGAGCACGAAGCCCAATGCGATCAGCCCGTAAATGCACCCCTGTGCGATGCCGCTGATCACCAGCTGAACAAACTGCACTGTCTCTCCCAAATGATGACCGCCCGTTTATAGCGGACGTCGCCGGGAATCCCGACAGGGTTTTTACCGACGCATGGGCTCAGGAAAACCCTAGAGCGTCCCTGTCGATCAGCCGGTTGGGGTACGTCGCACGGCTGTTCTTGATCGTCCATGCCCACATCGGTCAGGCAGCGCCACCGAAGGCGGCTGCTTGGCGCCTGTATTTGCAGACAGGGGCACAATCCGGGGTCAAAACTCAAGTATTGGATCGTCACCCATGCGCCGTACCGGCGAACTCAGCCCCCCTTCCGCCGCCACCACGGTGGCCTCACCCGACCTATCGCGCTCTGACTGGGACACGCTGCGGCGCCTGTTTCCCTACCTGTGGCAGTACAAGTGGCGCGTGATCGCGGCGCTGGCCTTCATGGTTAGCGCCAAGCTGGCCAATGTCGGTGTGCCGCTCTTGCTCAAGCAACTGGTGGACACCATGAACCCCCAGAGCGGGGTCGGTGTGTCAGCTCTGCTGGTGGTGCCTGCGGCACTCCTGGTGGCCTATGGGCTGTTGCGCCTGTCCACGACCCTGTTTGCCGAGCTGCGTGACCTGGTGTTCGCCAAGGCCACGGAGGGCGCCTCGCGCAGCATATCGCTGCAGGTGTTTCGTCATTTGCACGGCCTGAGCCTGCGTTTTCATCTGGAGCGTCAGACCGGCGGGATGACACGCGACATCGAGCGCGGCACGCGGGCGGTCCATTCGCTGATTTCGTATTCGCTCTACAGCATCGTGCCGACACTGATCGAGGTCACCTTGGTGCTGACGCTGCTGGCGGTCAAGTTCGACATCTGGTTTGCCTGGATCACGCTGATCGCCCTGGCGTTCTACATCACCTTCACCATTGCAGTCACCGAATGGCGCACCCAGTTCCGCAAGAAGATGAACGAGATGGACTCCACGGCGCACAGCCGGGCCATTGATTCGCTGCTCAATTACGAAACGGTCAAGTACTTCAACAATGAGGACTTTGAGGCCAAGCGCTACGACGAAAACCTGGAGCGCTACCGGCGCGCTGCCATCAAGAGCCAGACCACGCTGAGCCTGCTCAATGCCGGTCAGCAGTTGATCATCGCCGGCGGGCTGGTGGCCATGCTGTGGCGCGCCACCCAGGGCGTGGTGGACGGCCGCATGACGCTGGGCGACCTGGTGATGGTCAACGCCTTCATGATCCAGCTCTACATCCCGCTGGGTTTCCTGGGCGTGTTGTACCGCGAGATCAAGCAAAGCCTGACCGATCTCGAAAAAATGTTCACGCTGATGGAGCGCGAACGCGAGATTGCCGATCTGCCGGGCGCGCCAGCTCTGAACGTACACGGCGCCGACCTGCGCTTTGACCATGTGCACTTTGCCTACGACCCGGCGCGGCCCATTTTGCAGGACATCAGTTTTGTCATACCAGCGGGCAAGACTGTTGCGGTGGTCGGGCCGTCTGGCTCCGGCAAGTCGACCTTGGCGCGGCTGTTGTTCCGGTTTTATGACGTTCAACAGGGCAGGATCCTGATTGACGGGCAGGACATCAAGCAAGTGACACAGGCCTCGGTGCGGCAGGCCATCGGCATCGTGCCGCAGGACACGGTGCTGTTCAATGACACGGTGGCTTACAACATCGCCTATGGTCAGCCGGGCGCCAGCCAGACGCAGGTGGAAGAGGCAGCCCGCGCGGCGCACATTCACGGTTTCATCAGCGCCACCCCCAAGGGTTACGACACCATGGTGGGCGAGCGCGGGCTCAAATTGTCGGGTGGAGAAAAGCAGCGGGTGGCGATTGCCCGCACCCTGCTCAAAAACCCGCCGATCCTGATTTTTGACGAGGCCACCTCGGCGCTGGATTCCGCCAACGAACGTGCCATTCAGGCCGAACTGCAAAGCGTTGCCCAAAACAAAACCACGCTGGTGATTGCGCACCGCTTGTCCACGGTGGTGGATGCCCATGAGATCCTGGTGATGGACGCCGGGCGCATCATTGAGCGCGGCACCCATGCCGAACTGTTGGCGGCCGACGGCCGCTACGCCGCCATGTGGTCGCTGCAACAGAGCAGCGAATGAATTCATCACACAAAGGAATGCCATGCACTACCGAACCCTTGGTCACAGCAACCTGAAAGTATCCGCCCTGTGTCTGGGCACCATGATGTTTGGCGACCAAACGGCGCAGCCCGAGGCGGCTGCCATCGTGGCCGACGCCCATGCGCGCGGCGTCAATTACATCGACACCGCCGACGTCTACACCAAGGGCGCATCGGAAACCATGCTGGGCACCTTGCTCAAGGGGCAGCGCCATGACTGGGTGCTGGCCACCAAGCTGGGCAACAAGATGTCCGAGCGGGTCAACGAGGGCCACTACTCCCGCAGCTGGATGCTGCGCAGCATCGCGGCTTCACTGGCTCGGCTGCAGACCGATTACGTCGACATCCTGTACATGCACCTGGACCACAACGGCATGAACCTGGAGGAGCCGCTGCGGGCACTCGACGCCATGCTGCGCGCCGGCCAGATCCGTTACTGGGGGCTGTCCAACTTCCGCGGCTGGCGCATCGCCGAGGTGGTGCGGCTGGCTGCGCAGCTCGGCATGCCCGGCCCGGTGGTTTGCCAGCCCTACTACAACCTGCTCAACCGCATGCCCGAGGTGGAGGTCCTGCCTGCCTGTCAGCATTACGGCATTGGCGTGACGCCTTACAGTCCGATCGCGCGAGGCGTGCTCACCGGCAAGTACCTGCCGGGACAGGCGCCGGATGCGGGCACCCGTGCTGGTCGCGCCGACAAGCGCATGGTCGAGACCGAGTTCCGTGCCGAGTCGCTGCAGATCGCGCAGACGCTCAAGCAGCATGCTGAAAGCCAGGGCGTGACTGTGGCCCAGTTCGCCACAGCCTGGGTGCTGGCCAACCGCGCGGTGAGTTCGGTGATTGCCGGGCCGCGCACGCTGGCGCAGTGGCAGGATTACGCGCCCGCCCTGGACTATCGGCTGACTGATGAGGACGAGGCTTTGGTCGACAGTTTGGTTCGCCCGGGTCACCCCTCCACGCCGGGCTATACCGACCCGGCCTACCCACTGTATGCCCGTCGATAATCGGGGCCATGGAAACCAAATGGCTGGAGGACTTTGTCTCCCTGGCAGAAACCCGCAGTTTCAGCCGCTCGGCCCAGTTGCGCCATGTGACCCAACCCGCGTTTTCGCGTCGCATCCAATCGCTTGAGGCCTGGGCCGGCACCGACCTGGTGGACCGCAGCGCCTACCCCACGAGCCTGACGCCGGCGGGCGAAATCCTGTACGACCAGGCGCTGGAGGTGCTGCAGTCCTTGCAAAGCACCCGCGCCCTGATGCGCGGGCACACAGCGGCCGGGCAGGATGTGATCGAGTTCGCTGTGCCGCACACGCTGGCCTTCACCTTTTTCCCGGCCTGGGTGTCGGCGCTGCGCGCGAACTTCGGGCCCATCAAGAGCCGTTTGATCGCGCTGAACGTGCACGATGCGGTGCTGCGCCTGGTCGAGGGCAGCTGTGACCTGCTGATTGCCTACCATCACCCGTCCCAACCCTACCAGCTCGATGCCGACCGCTATGAAATGGTGAGCTTGGGGCAAGAGGTGGTGGCGCCCTATGTCAGGCCTGGGCCGGACGGGGAGCCGCTGTTCCGTCTGCCCGGTGCGGCCGGCCAGCCGCTGCCCTACCTGGGCTACGCCCCAGGCGCCTACCTGGGGCAGATGGTTGAGCTGATCTTGAAGCAAAGCAATACCACGATTCACTTTGACCGGGTCTATGAGACCGATATGGCCGAAGGCC
>JBAXMQ010000117.1:0-10365 GCA_037134215.1 Betaproteobacteria bacterium | reverse complement strand
TTGGTATCCGGGTATCGAGTCTCACCCGTCCAAGGCGGGGCCGGCGTGCCTGGTGCAGCGAGGTAAAGGGGGAGCCCGCAGGGCGGAGGACACGAGCGGAATCAGGCACGCCGGCCCCGCCCAACGCCAACTCAAACGACAACTAAAACCGAAAGGTCAACGGCTCAAGCGCCGCCACAGCCGCCAACCCAGCAGCGCACCCAAAATGGCTGCATAAACCAGCACCTCGGCAAAATTGTTCTTGCCCGCGCGCATCCAGAAAAAATGCAGTATCGCCAAACCCGCCACCAGGTAAACGGCCCGGTGCAACAACTGCCAGCGCCGCGCACCCAGGGTCTTGATGGCCCGGTTGAAAGAGGTCAGCGCCAGGGGCGTGAGCAGCACAAACGCGCTGAAGCCAACCAAAATAAAAGGCCGTTTGGCGATGTCACGGGCGATGTCGGCCAACTCCAGGCCCATGTCGAACCAGGCATAGCTCAGCAGATGCAGCCACAGGTAGGCATACATAAACAGGCCCAGCAGCCGCCGAAAACGCGCCAAGGCCGGCAGACCGGCCATCAGGCGCAGCGGCGTCACCGCCAGGACCACGCACAGAAAACGCAGGGCCCAGTCGCCGGTGGCGCGCACCAGGGCTTCGGCCGGGTTGGCGCCCAGGTTGTTGCTGGCGGCGCCGTAAACGAGCCAGGCCAGCGGCAGCAGGCACAGCAGCCACACCAGTGGCTTGGCCGCCGGGTGCAGTAGCGCGCGACCCAGCGCGGGCATCAGAAGTTCTTTTTCAGGTCCATACCGGCGTAGAGCTGGCCCACCTGCGCTTCATAGCCGTTGAACAGCAGTGTCTTGCGCTTTTTGGCAAACAGGCCGTCCTCGCCAATGCGGCGCTCGGTGGCCTGGCTCCAGCGCGGGTGGTCTACATCCGGGTTGACATTGGAGTAGAAGCCATACTCGTTGGCAGCCGCCTTGTTCCACGCGGTATCGGGCTGCTTGTCGGTGAAGCGGATCTTGACCAGACTTTTACCGCTCTTGAAGCCATACTTCCACGGCACCACCAGCCGCACCGGCGCACCACTCTGGTTGGGCAGCACCTCGCCATACATGCCAAAACTCAGCAGGGTCAGCGGGTGCATGGCCTCGTCCAGCCGCAGCGCCTCAACATAGGGCCAGTCCAAGACACGCGAGCCTACAAAGGGCATGGTCTTGGGGTCTGCCAGGGTGACAAACTCGACGTATTTGGCACTGCCCAGCGGCTCCACTTTTTTGATCAGCTGGGCCAGCGAGTAGCCCACCCAGGGAATCACCATCGACCAGCCTTCGACACAACGGAGGCGGTAAATGCGTTCTTCCTGGGCGCTGAGCTTGAGCAGGTCTTCCAGCGCGTACTTGGCCGGCTTCTTCACCAGGCCCTCAACCTCCACGGTCCACGGCGTGGTTTTCAGGGTGTGGGCGTTTTTGGCCGGGTCGGCTTTGTCGGTGCCGAACTCGTAAAAATTGTTGTAAGTGCTCGCGTCCTTGTACTCGGTCAGCTTGTCCATCGAGATCGCCCCGGCCACTGCCGACTTGGCCCCGGCCAGCGCGGCCAGCTTGCCTGGACGTGGCGTTCCCGCGGCCTGCGCCCAGGCCGACCGGCCAGCCCAAGCGGCCAGCCCAGCCCCGGCCATGCCGGTGGCCATCCGTTTGATCATGTCGCGCCGGCCGGCGTACACCGCAGGGCTGGTGATCTCGCTGGGTACCGGGTGCTTGTAGCCGTTGTCAGAGGTCTTGATCAACATGGTGCAGTGCTCCTTGAAACTGGGCCCGAACCGCCGAGATGGCCCCATTGACACACGGGGCTCAACAGTGGGCAACCCGAAACAGCCCCGTTTCCATCCCTTTCCTGCCCCGGCGACCCTGCCGGGGCCGGCCATCGCCGGTCAGCGCAGGCCGGCAATGTAGTCGGAGACGGCCTTGATTTCGCGGTCGTTGAGTTTGGCTGCGACCTGCGTCATTTGAATGGCGTTCTTGCGTACACCGTCGCGAAAACCGGTCAACTGGGCGGCCGTGTATTCGGCATGCTGGCCAGCCATGCGCGGGTACTGGGCCGGAATGCCCGCACCGTTGGGGCTGTGGCAACCCGCACAAGCGGCGATTTGCCGGTCGGCGATACCACCGCGGTAAATGCGCTCACCCAGGGCCACCAATTCTTTGTCCTTGGCGAAACCCGGTTTGGCAGCCTTGCTGTTGAGCCAGTAGGCGACGTTTTTCATGTCCGCCTCGGTCAGGGTGGCGGCCATGCCGGACATGACCGCGTTGGCGCGCTTGCCGCTTTTGAACTCCTGCAGCTGTTTGACCAAGTACTCGGGGTGCTGTTGCGCGAGTTTGGGGTTCACCGGCGTGCCGGAATTGCCATCGGCGCCATGGCAGGCAGCGCACACGGCGGTGAAGCTGGCCTCTCCTTTGGCCAGATCAGGCTTGGCCGCTTTGGCCGGCTCGGCTTTGGGCGCGGCTTCTTGGGCCGATACTGTGACCGCAGTCACCACCAGGAGGGCAGAGATCAGGAGGGGGGCGAACAGCTTCATGGGAATGGTGTTGTCAAGTGTGTACTCTGCACCGATTCTACAATGCACCCCCGGGGTTCCCCTAAAGACTGCATGACCATTCCAATCCATTCGCCCGGGCGCACCCCGCCAGCCACCCAACCAGGCCCCAGTTCGGCCGATGCTCTGGTGGCATCAGGCTGGCTGCACACGGCCAAATTCCTGACGACCGCACCACAACTGCATTTTTTGCCGGCGCTGAGCGTGCCTGAAATCGCCTTTGTTGGCCGCTCCAACGCGGGCAAATCGACCTGCATCAACACCCTGACACAACAAAAGCAGCTGGCCTTTGCGTCAAAAAAGCCGGGGCGCACCCAGCACATCAACCTGTTTTCATTGGGCAAGCAGGGCGTCACGGACGCGGTGCTGGCCGACCTGCCGGGCTACGGCTACGCTGCGGTGCCCAAGCAGGACAAGATCCGCTGGCAGCAGGTGATGGCCAATTACCTGGTGACGCGCGAGAACCTGACGGCGATTGTGTTGCTGTGCGACCCGCGACACGGTCTGACCGAGCTCGACGAAATCCTGCTCGATGTGGTGCGGCCGCGTGTGGCCGAGGGCCTGAAATTTTTGGTTGTTTTGACCAAAGCCGACAAGCTCACACGTGCCGAGCAGACCAAAGCGCTGTCCATCATGAAGTTGCAATCCGGCGGTGGCGAGGTCCGGCTGTTTTCCGCCACCAAACGTCTGGGCATCGACGAGGTCTCCACCCTCCTCTGGCGATGGGCACATCCCGGCGCCGGGCCTGATGCCAAGACAGAACCCGAACCCTTGGCCGACGCTTCATTCAAGGCCTGAAGGCTCGTTAACACCCGGCAGGTACAGGTCAAGGCAAGCGCTCAATTCGCGAGGTTCTGGCGCAACAGCCATTCGCGTCTGAACAGCCACTGTTGCGGGTACCACAGGTTGTCAAGCGTGATTTCGCCCGAACGGTGCCGGCCCTTGAGCTCCCAGCGCGTACCCAGCAGGGTGCAGCCGGGCGCACAGGGCGGCTGGATTTGGGCCGGTGACGCTTGTAACCAGACCACGGCGTCATGCTGCGCCAACAGCCGGTTGAGTTCTGCCTCGCCCGGGGCCGTGCTGGCGCGTGCCTCGCTGTCGTAAGGCACAAAACGCCGGCCCGGCAACAGGAACTCGAAACGCTCGAATTGGCCGTTGAAATTGTTGGGCACCGCAATGCGGGCATTGGGCGGCAAGGGCGCCGCCGCGTCGTACCGACCCGCTGGGCCGTTCAGCGGCGCGGTGCTCAGGCCCAGGCAGGCATACACAGCCAGGCAAGCCGCGACGCTGCAGGCGCGGCTCCAGTGCGCGCGCCACAGGCCGCCGGCCACGAACAGCAGGCCGACCGAAGCCGCTGCCATGGCCGCCAGCCAATCGCCGGTGCTGCCAACACCGAGCTCGTGCGCCACCCAAGAGATGCGACCCAGCACCAGCAGCATCAGCGCGCACAGCGGCAGGCACAGCAAAAACCACATCCGACCGATGCGCTGCCAGCCCAATGCCAAGACACAGGCCAGGGCCGGCATGGCCGGGATCAGATAACGCGCCGAGCGCTGACTGGGGAGCATGAACACCAGCAACCACACCCCCAGCCAGACCAGCAGGATGCGCGCATGGGGCGGCAGCGGCGCAAGCCCGCCGCTGCGGCCGGCGCGCCAGCGCGCCAGTGCAGCCGGCAGCAGACCCAGCACCACAAAAGCCAGCAAGCCAGCGTTTTGCACATAGGCCAACAACTGTGCCGCCATGCTGGCATCGCCACCGCGTAACGCCACCTGCCAATAGCCTTGCGGGCTGGCCATCTTGCCGGCGTTCTCAGCCAGTACAAACTCCTGCCACACAGCGCGCGGATCGGGGTCGAGCACAAACCACAGGCCAAAGAGCGCCAGAGCCAGGCTGGCGCTCCAGGCCACCTGCAGCGTGGCGCGCGCCAACATCCGCGCATTCAGGGCGGGCTCGGTGGCCAGCCGGGCGCACCACAGCGCGGCGGCAGCGGGCGCCACCAGGGCAAAGGACTTGTAGGCCAGACCCAGGCCAATAGCGAGGCCGAAGGCCGTGTGCGCCCACCAGCCCGGGGCCGCGTTCGGGCCGGTGCCCGCCGGTTGGCGCAGCCGCTGCCACAGCAGCCAGAACAGCGGCAGGCTGAGCCAGAAGGTCTCGGGCGCACTGGTCAGAAAAGGGCGACCGTAGCGGAAAGTAGAAAAAAACGCCAGGTAGACACAGGCGGCCAGCGCCGCCCGCGCCGCCGAGCGGGTGATGCCTTGCACCGTGGCCGCCACCATGGCGGCCAGCAGCAGGGTGTAGACCAGGCTGGGCGTGCGCAGCGCCGCCAGTGTCCAGTGCCGGCCCCAATCCCCCGCCACCAGCGCCTGCCAAAACAACAGAGGCGGCTTGGTGTTGCGCATCTGATCCAACTCCGACACCAGTGGCAGCCAATGGCCCGAGCCCGCCGTCAGGCGGGCGATGTGGGCATACACCATCTCGTCGCCATTGGTCGGGATATAGGGGTTGCCCAATCCGAGGGCGTAGATGGCCACGGCGAGGGCCAGCAGCACGCCCCAGCCCCAGGTCGGGCCGGCTGCTGGTTCCGATGTCGGGGCTGAGCGTTTCACCTGTCAACGCCTGTGCTTGCGGCGGAAAGTCCAGCGGTCGTTGGCCAGGAAATTGCTCACACTGGCGGCCAGAATAGCGACGATATTGGCCAGGCGGTAGTCCATGCCGCCAGACAGCAGCAGGGTAAGCACATACTGCAGGCCGCTGCCAAAGGCCGAAGCGGTCACGTACTGACTGAATTCCATGCCCAGAGTGCGAAGGCTCACACGGGGCACCTCATCCACCTCAAGCTGCTGCACACGGTCTGACCAGGTCCACAGCCGATTCCAGGTGAAGTTGTTCACCGTGGCCACGGCAATCGCCAGCGCCAGTGAAAAATAGGGCTTGTTGTAGTCTGCTTCAATCTGGGCAAACAAGACCTCGTGCCCGAAGTGCAACACGGCCAGATTCACCACCGTGCCGCTGGCCCCCACCACGCCAAACTTGAGGTAACGCACGCGATCCATCCAGGCCAGCAGCGCCAGCAAGCGCTGGGTCAGTCGGCCCGGCTCACTCATGCCAGGGCCCGGTCGCTGTGCGCCAGGGCCAACAGCGCGTCGGCCAGCACCGGGTCGGGGGCGATGCGTTTGAGGCACTGGTTGTCGCCGTCGCAAAAGGTCTGGCGGTGGTTGTAGGCGCTCAGGCAGGGCGAGCAGGCCACACCCGACTCCAGCACGCTGGCCCGAGGGCCCAGCGGCCCGTACAGGCGGGCGGTCTCGGGGCCGAAGAACACCATGGTCCGTATGGGGGTCAGGCTGGCAAAGTGCCCTGGACCGCCATCGTTGGTGATGAGCAGGTCGGCATGGTGAAACAGCATCAGCAGCTCGCGGATGCTGCGGGTGTAGCCGGTCAGGTCCAGGCACAGCGGGCTGCCGGCCTGGGCTTGCAGCTCGCGGGCCAGCGCGGCGTCGTCGCGCAAACCAATCAGCCCCACGGCGTGTCCGGCCTGGCACAGGCTGCTGGCCACCCGCGCATAGTGGGCCGCCGGCCAGGCGCGCTCGGGCAGCAGGCCGCCGCCGGCATAGAGCAGGGCCAGTCGCCGCCCGCCCAGCTGCGGAAAATCGGCCTGCATCTGGCGCCCGTAGCCGCTCAGCTCGGTAGGGCTGAACGCCACACTCAGGGCGGTGTCCACCGGCAGGTCACGCTGAGCGGCACCCTTGTGGCGTGGTGTGCTCGATGCTTGCAAGGCATCGGCCAGCGACAAAAACTGCTTGCTGATGTGCTGGTAGGGGTTGTAGGGAATGGCGCGGTTGATGTAGCTGCCGCGGTACAAGCCCTCCTGCGTGTGCGGTGTGAAGCCGGCCCGCAGGGGCGCGCCGCTCAGGAAGCTCAGCAGGCTGCTGATGCGGGAGAACAGTTCGCAGTCAATGACCGCATCCAGCGGCAGGGCGCGCAAGCTGCGGCAGACGCGCAAAATGTCGCGCACCAGGCTCAGGGCCGAACTGTCATCCAGCGCATGCAGATGCTCGGGTCGCGCCAGCCCGAGCAGGGCCGCCACCTCCTGGTTTTTTTTGAGCTGCAACACATGCAGCGTCACGCCAGGGTAGCGCTGGCGCAGCGCTGCAAACAGCGGCCCGGCCAGCACCACGCTGCCCATTTCGGACAGCAGAATCACCAGCATGTGGCGCGGCGCGTGCGGCAGGGCAGGCGGGGGCTGGCCCAGTTGACTGAGCCGCACCCACGCCGATACCGCCGCACACAGCAACTGCCCCACCCAACGGTCTATCCAGCGTTGGGTTTGCAGCTTCATGCGCAGTGGGCTGGCCGGGTCCAGCGCTTACAGACCAGCCGCGGCACGCAGCGCCTGCGCCTTGTCGGTACGCTCCCAGCTGAACTCGGGCTCTTCACGGCCAAAGTGGCCATAAGCTGCGGTTTTTTCATAAATCGGACGCAGCAGGTCCAGCATCTGGATGATGCCCTTGGGCCGCAGGTCAAAGTGCTCGTTCACCAGCGCGGCAATGCGCTCGTCCGAAATCACACCCGTGCCTTCGGTGTAAACCGTGACGTTCATGGGCCGGGCCACACCAATGGCATAGGCCACCTGGATCTGGCACTGACGCGCGATGCCAGCGGCCACGATGTTTTTGGCCACGTAGCGTGCCGCGTAGGCGGCCGAGCGGTCCACCTTGGTTGGGTCTTTGCCGCTGAAGGCGCCGCCACCGTGCGGGCAGGCGCCGCCATAGGTGTCAACAATGATCTTGCGCCCGGTCAGGCCGCAATCACCCTGCGGGCCGCCGATGACAAAGCGCCCGGTCGGGTTGACCAGGTACTTGGTGTTGACCAGCCACTCCTTGGGCAGCACCGGCTTGATGATCTGCTCGATCACGGCGTCGATGAACTCCTGCTTCATGGTGGCGCCATTGCTCATTTCAGGGCTGTGCTGGCTCGACAGCACCACCGTGTCGATGCTGTGCGGCTTGCCGTCCACGTACCGCATGGTGACCTGGCTCTTGGCATCCGGGCGCAGGTAGGGCATGCGGCCGTCCTTGCGCAGCTGGGCCTGGCGCTCCACCAGCCGGTGGGCGTAGTAGATGGGCGCCGGCATCAGCTCGGGCGTCTCGTTGCAGGCGTAGCCGAACATCAGGCCTTGGTCGCCGGCGCCGGTGTTGAGGTGGTCGTCCGAGGCGTGGTCCACGCCCTGGGCGATGTCATTGCTCTGCTTGTCATAAGCCACCAGCACGGCGCAACCCTTGTAGTCGATGCCGTACTCGGTGTTGTCGTAGCCGATGCGCTTGATGGTGTCGCGCGCCACCTGGATGTAATCCACATGCGCGTTGGTGGTGATCTCACCGGCCAGCACCACCAAACCGGTGTTGCACAGCGTCTCGGCGGCCACCCGGGATTTGGGGTCTTGCTTGAAGATCGCGTCAAGGATAGCGTCCGACACCTGGTCGGCCACCTTGTCGGGGTGGCCTTCAGAGACAGACTCGGAAGTAAACAGAAAATCGTTGGCCATGGTCAAAAGCTCCAGTGTTCAAGTTGCAACAGATCGAAATTCGCGTTGCTTGGGCTGGGAGGCTTTCGGCGAACGCTTTAGCAGATGTGTCAATGAATTGACAAGGCACAATGGCGGCTTTTGACAGCCTGCCCCTTGTGCGCGTCGCCCTGCAAGTAGTTCCATAACTCAGCGACGCCCCGAGTTTATCCCACGGATGCCGCGTTTTTTCAAAATTCTGTCGTTCATGCCCTTGGCCGTGTGCCATGCGCTGGGCGGCTTGCTGGGCTGGCTGGTGTTCGCGGCCTCAGGCGTGTACCGTCGGCGTTTTCTGGTGCAGGCGCGTCAGGCCGGGCTCGGCGCCCGGCAGTGGCGACCGGCGGTGGCGGCAGCGGGCCGCCTGGTGGCCGAGTTGCCGCGGCTTTGGCTGGGTGCGCCGGTACCGGTGCAGTGGGCCGGCCAGGCGCATGTGGAGGCTGCTCTGGCGGCCGG
Source organism: Betaproteobacteria bacterium (assembly GCA_037134215.1). Taxonomy (GTDB): domain Bacteria; phylum Pseudomonadota; class Gammaproteobacteria; order Burkholderiales; family Burkholderiaceae_C; genus Rhodoferax. The sequence continues at coordinate 1,779 of JBAXMQ010000117.1, read as the reverse complement.
GCACGGCGTGTTGTTTCTGACGCCGCATCTGGGCTGCTTCGAGATCACCGCACAGGCCTATGCCGCGCGCTTTGGTGCCACACAACCCATGACCGTGTTGTTCCGACCGCCCCGCCAAGCCTGGCTGCGCGACTGGGTCGCCAAGGCGCGCGCCCGCCCGGGCCTGCGAACGGCCCCGACCACGTCAGGCGGCGTGCGGCAGCTGTTGCGCGCCCTCAAACAGGGCGAGTGTGTCGGGCTGCTGCCCGACCAGGTGCCACCAGAGGGCCAGGGCCTGTGGCTGCCTTTTCTGGGCCGCGAGGCCTACACCATGACTTTGGCCGCCCGCTTGGCACAGCAAAGCGGCGCCAGCGTGCTGCTGGCCTGGGGCGAGCGCTTGGCCTTCGGGCGCGGCTACCGGGTGCATGTGCGCCCCTTGCAGGCACCCTTGACCGGCGACACCGGGCAAGCCGCTGCCCAGATCAACCGGGCCATCGAAGGCCTGATCCTGGCCTGCCCGGCGCAGTACCTGTGGGGCTATGCGCGCTTCAAGCAGCCGCGCCAGGCGGCCTGAGTTGATTGGCCACGCCATGCTGAGCCGCCTGGGTGTTGCGCTGATGCGGGGTCTGGCGCGGCTGCCGTTGACGTGGCTGCGGGCGCTCGGCGCGCTGCTGGGGCTTCTCTTGTACGCTGTGGCGGTACCCAGGCGGCGGGTGGCCCGCACCAACCTTGGCCTGTGTTTTCCGGGCCTGTCCCCCCGCGCCCTGCGGGCCCTGACCCGTCGCAGCTTTGTGCGTTTTGCCCAGGCCTGGCTGGACCGGTCCTGGCTCTGGCAGGGCGACCCGGCTCAGGTGCGCCAGCGTCTGCAATTGAAAGGTGCGGTGACGCAACTGACGGGCGATGGCCCGCTGGTGCTGTTTGCGCCGCACTTTGTCGGGCTCGATGCCGGTTGGACCGCGCTGACTCAGCAGGTGCCGCGCCGCTTCATCACCATCTACACCCGCTCGGCGCAGCCCGGTCTGGAGCGTTGGATTCGCGCCGGCCGGCAGCGCTTTGGTGCCGCGCGTCTTGCCGCTCGCACGGATGCGGCCAAGCCGGTCGTGGCGGCCTTGCGTGCCGGTGAGGCGCTCTACCTGCTGCCGGACATGAACTTCGATGTGGTCGACTCGGTGTTTGTGCCCTTTTTCGGCATCCCGGCCGCCACCCTGCCCTCGCTGTCACGCTTTGCCCGGCTCGGCCGGGCCCACGTGGTACCGGTGCTGACCCGCATGACCCCCAACGGCTACGAGGTTCAGGTGCTGCCGGCCTGGACCAATTTCCCGAGCGACGACCTGCAGGCCGACACCGCGCTCATGAACCAACGCCTGGCCACCTACATCGAGACCATGCCCGACCAGTACTACTGGGTCCACAAACGCTTCAAAGACCGCCCTCCGGGCATGCCACCGGTCTACTGACATGGACGCCAGCGCCGTCCAAGACCCAGGCCGCTTTCAGTCGTCAAAATCGGCTCAAGGCATTGTCGCCATTGGATAGTTTGCTATTTTTTTGATATTTGACGCGGCTAGGGACTGGCCGGGAAGCTTGGCTGGCGCGCCGGTCAAGGTGGTGACTGGGTCAGCCACAGTGCTTGTTTTTTCGCGCCGGTCAAGGCGGTGGCTGGCTGAGCGGCTGCGCTTGTTTTTCGCGCCGGTCAAGACGGTGGCAGGCTGAGCGACTGCGCTCGTGTCCTCCGCCCTTCGGGCTCCCCCTTTACCTCGCTCCGCCGCTCAGCCTGCCACCGCCTTGACGACCCTCGCA
>JBAXMQ010000116.1:0-10497 GCA_037134215.1 Betaproteobacteria bacterium | reverse complement strand
TCTATCGGCCGATTGCCAGCGCGGCGGCACGGCGACGCTTCGCCGTGGTGGGCGCCGGCCCGGCCGGATTGACGGCCGCCACCGTGCTGGCCGAACGCGGCCATGAGGTGCACCTGTTTGACGCTGCCAGCGAGGTTGGTGGCCAGCTCAACATGGCCAAGGTGGTGCCGGGCAAGGAAGAGTTCCACGAGATGCTGCGCTACCTGCGGCGCCAGGTTGAGGTGACCGGGGTGCAGCTGCATTTGGAGCGGCGCGTTCAGGCGGCGGACCTGCGGGGCTATGACCAGGTCATCGTTGCCACCGGCGTGGTGCCGCGCGACCCCGGCATTCCCGGGCAAGACCACCCCAAGGTGCTGAGCTACGTTGACGTGCTGCGCCACCGCAAGCCGGTGGGGCAGCGGGTGGCGGTGATCGGCGCTGGCGGCATCGGCTTTGATGTGGCCGAATTTCTGGTCAGCGAGGGCCATTCCACCACCACCGATTTGCCGGCCTGGCAGGCTGAGTGGGGCGTGACCGACCCGGCGCTGGCCGCGGGCGGCCTGCACCCGGCCGGCCCGCAGGCGACGCCACCCGGGCGCCAGGTGACGCTGCTGCAGCGCAAGGCGGGCAAGTTGGGAGATGGTCTGGGCAAGACCACCGGCTGGATCCACCGCACCGCGCTCAAAATGAAGCGGGTGACCATGATCGGCGGCGTCAACTACGAGCGCATCGGCGACGAAGGCCTGCTGGTCAGCGATGGCGAGAAGCGTGAAAACCTGCGCTGGATTGCTTGCGACACGGTCGTGCTGTGCGCCGGTCAGCTGCCGCTGCGTGAACTGGCCGATGCCCTGCTCGCGCAGGGGCAACCCGTGCACCTGATCGGCGGCGCCCACGAGGCCGGCGAGCTGGATGCCAAACGCGCCATCGACCAAGCAGCCCGGCTGGCGGCGGCGCTCTAGGGCTTGCCAAGATGACAACACCACCCCCGATCACTTCAAGGCCCACTGTGACACACGACATCCCGAGGATCGACATCGGCGCCCTGTTCGGGCAAGACCTGGCGGCCCGCGCTGCGGTGGATCAGGCCATTCTGACGGCCGCACGATCGGAGGGCATGCTGGTCATCACCGGCCTGCCGCACTGGGCTGTGCTCAGCCCCGCCCGGCGGCGCCTGCTGCTCAGCCTGTTCGCACTGCCCGAAGCTGACATCCGCAAGTTGTGGCGCTGGAACTTCGACCCGGCGCAAACCAATGTCTACCGGGGCTGGTTTCCGTTGCAGAACGGTCTGCCCACTTACAAGCAGGGTATCGATATGGGACCGGACATCGCCTACGGGCCCGGCGTGGTCGATCCTCGCGATCCGCTGCGCGAGGCCACGCCCTTGCCGCCTGAGGATAGTTTGCCGGGTTGGCAGGCCTGCGCCCGGGACTACTACCTGGCCATGGTCCGCCTGTCCGAGGCGCTGATGCACTCGGTGGCACGCGGGCTCGGGCTGCCCGAACACTGCTTTGACAAGGCTTTCAAGGGCGGTGTTTCAACCTTGCGCCTGCTGCATTACCCGGTGCGGCCGCCAGAATCATTCGAAGGTGCCGCTGCCGAGGCCTGGACCGTCCACCAAGGCCAAGCCCATTACCTGCTGGCCCGGGCCCATGTCGACACCGGTTTCATCACCCTGCTGGCCCAAGACGGGGTGGCCGGACTGCAGGCGCAGCACCTGGACGGCACCTGGATGGACGTGCCGCCCGAGGAGGCCACCCTGGCGGTGAACTTTGGCAAAGTGCTGGAGCGCTGGACTGACGGCGCCATCCGCGCCACGGTTCACCGGGTGCTGGGCAGCGGGCGTGAACGGCATTCCATCCCGTTTTTCTATGAGGCCGGGGTTGACGCCGTGATTGCGCCGCTGCCTTTGGCAGGGGCCAAGCCCTTCGCCCCTTTCTACTTTGGTGACCACCTGTGGGACACCACCACCCAATTCGTGGAACAGCGCGGCATCGCACACCTGCGCAAGCCACTCGGGCCGCCCCCTGCGCCAGCCATCGCGCTGCCGCTACCCACTGCCCATGATTAACGGTGCCAGGGGTAAGGCTGAGCGCTGAACCATCTCGATCACCAATTGCCGCTGCCGGGCACACCCTTGAACGGTCCGGACAAGTCGGGAGTGATCCAGCCGCCATAGAAATCACCTGCCTGGGGCGTCACCCTGTCGTCACCAACACGGCAGTCGAGATGGTGGGCGTAGAAGGCCACGCACTCGGCCAGCGGCTCAGCGCCCGGCAGGGGCTGCGGGTAGCTCCAGGCAACCAGGGCCAGGCGGCGATCGCCGTCCACCAGATGCCAGTAGCGCGCCGGGCCTTTCCACTCGCATAACGAGCCATTACCCGCAGGCTGCAGCAGCGCACGCGCCACGTCGGCCAGTGGCAGGTAAAAAGTGGGCGGGTGCGCGGTCTCGCGCACGGCCCAGGCACTGTGGGTACGCGCAATCTCGCGTTCACCCCAGTGCACCACGATGTCGCGCGGGTCACGCACCAGCTCCGGCGGGCGCGGAAAGTCCCAGACGGACACCTGCCCCGGCCCGGGCGGGTCGGCGAATGGCGGGCGCCCCGTGCCTCGCCAGCGCCACTGCGCACGGGCCATCGCCAATCGGTCGGGATCCATGTTCATCATGGGCCAGAAGCATAACCGGGCGGCCCGCCAAGGCAGTAGCGCCTGCCCGACGCTGGCTCGTTCAGCAGACGGGATGAAAAAAGGCATCGGCATAATCCCACTGCAGTTCGAAAGCCGTGAACTATGTCATGGCTTTTTGTCAGCCATCAGGCGTCACCCGATTGCGTCTCTCACCATCACACCCGTCGGAGCATTGACATGACCTCATCAGTACTTGAAGGTGGCTGCCTCTGTGGCAAGGTTCGATTCCGTGCCAATCAGCCGCCGCTGCGAACGTTTGCCTGCCACTGCACGTTCTGCCAACGCGTAACAGGTACCGCTTTCTACGCAGAGTCGATTTTCCCGTCGGATGCCGTTCAGTTCAATGACGGTAAGCTCAGTCGTTACGAGCACTTGTCAGACGGGAGCAAGAAAAAAGTCTTTGTGCACTTTTGCCCATCATGCGGCACAACCGTCGGTCTGACGTTTGAGCGCTGGCCGGACGTTCGCGCCATATCCCGCGGCTGCTACGACGACCCCAATGCTGTTGACGTCACGAGCCACATCTGGACTGAGTCCGCCCAGACCGGGGTCGTTCTGCCAGCGGGTGTGGAATGCTTTGTCAGAGCACGAGCGCGGCTCGATGGCCAAGCCGAGCAACCCGCAAAGTACGGCATGCCGGTCATGGCGCGTCTTGAGTGACCTTGGTACTCGCTGGTCCTGCGGTCAAGTCAGGCGTGGCAGGAAGCTCAGGCTGGCTGCCGCTAAGCCAGTTTTCTGAGTCCGCTGCCGATGTCCGCTTGAACTGTTTGGCCGCAAGTCAGCCAATTCAATCAGGCAGTTCTGGATGGATCAGACCGCGAAATCTTGTTTTGACTTGCCTTCGGCAACCAGAGCCCTCATCCACTTTGGCATCAGGCCGCGCCCAGACCAGCTTTCGCCATGAGGGCCACGGTATTTGGCTTCCACTGGCTTGGCAGACTTTTTAGCGCCCGTGTCAGCTTTGGCCGCGCGCACGGTCTTGGCCGCTTTGCCCCGGCTTTTACCCGCAGGTTTTGTGGCCGTCAGGTCTTTGACAGTAATGCCGAAGGCCAGCATCTGCGCTTTGATCTCAGCCACCGTTTTGTCAAACTCGCGGGCTTTGATGTCATTGGCCTGCTTTTGCAGTTTCTCGATCTGACCCTGGAGTTCCATCAAATTGCTCATTCAATTTTCCTTATTTAATTACCAACCATCGTTATTTTAGTCGCAGCCGACTGTTGCTGATTATCTCTGCAGCGGCGGCAGATAACATTATGGCAGTAAGGACTGTTGTGCCAACTCTCCGGTATTTATGCCAAGAGTGTCGGATCAATCTCCCAATCCACTAATTCGGCCAGACGCTGTATTACCCATTGCGCCTCCCGCTCCGACACCACAGCTTGTTCGCCAGTGAGGCCGCGCTGAATGCGCAGCAGAACCTCATGCTCAGAAATACCCAAACTGAACAGCATATTCTTGGCCGTCTCGGTCAGCATGGTGGCCATGTCCTCGCACAGCTCGTACCGATTGGCCACCACATGTCGCGGCTCACTGGGTTTTTGTCGGCCAGGCGCTACAAATAAGGCGGTAAATGAGGCCGGGATATCAATCTGGTTGTCGTCAGACATGGGGTTTTGTGCCCACCAGCACCGGTTCGGCGCGGTAGTGCTTGGGGAACAAGCTTTTGAGCTGGCTGACCTTGGGCAAATCGTTGATCACGATGTAAAGCTCGTCGGGGTGCAGTGTCAGGTAATCCTGGTGGTAGGCCTCAGCGTCATAAAACGGTTTGTTCAATTCCACCGTGGTGACGATGCGTTTGCCATAAACGCGCGCCCGGTCCAACTGCACAATATAGGCCCGGGCGATGCGTGCTTGTTCGGTGCTTTGGGCAAATACGGCTGAGCGGTATTGTGTGCCGCTGTCCGGTCCCTGACGGTTGAGCTGCGTCGGGTCGTGCGCGACAGAAAAGTAAATCTGCAGCAATTGCGCAAAACTCACCTGTCGCGGGTCGAAACTGATGCGCACGGCCTCGGCATGGCCGGTGTGACCCGAACCGACGGCATCGTCGTTGGCGGTATGGGCGTCGCCACCGGCATAGCCTGAAACAGCACGGGTGACGCCGACGACATGCTGAAACACACCCTGAACGCCCCAAAAGCAGCCACCAGCGAGGACGGCTGTGTCGGACGTGATCGTGCCCGCTGCAGGTCCCGATGCGGCAGCGTCAATGAGCGGCGGGACAAGGATGGCCGCCTCACTGGCCCGCCCGGGCATCGCCTGCCAGCCAACGGTGCCGGCCAGGAGTGCGACCCCAGCGAGCACAGTGCGTCGCGACAGAATCGAGCTGGGGCCGGTGCCGGGGCTGGAGACTTTGTTGGTCGTCTTCATGGTGTTCGGTGATGCAGGATAGACCAATTTCAGACTTGGCCGGGTTTTGGGTCTTTGACTTTAGACCAACGGCGCCTGATCCCGCAAGCCATCAACCATGACGGTGTGCGCCTTCACCGGCGTCGCCTTGGCCAACGCCATCCAGACGCCAAAGGGCAGATGCCGCACCGGCCGTTTGGGCGCTGCCCGGAGCACGCTCAATCGCTGGTCTTGGCACAGCATGACCCCGCATTCGGTAGGAATCTCATCAGCACTGGCGATGTGTTTGCCGCGCCCGTCGCAGCCCAGCACGTACCAGCATTGGCCGCCCACATCCAGATAGGCCTGGCGCTTGTGCGGGCGTTTGAGGTCACCCAGCAGATCAGCCCGGCTGACCTTGATTTCGTGCACGATGGGCTCCAGGTAGTCCGGGCGTGAGCTGTTGCGGATGGAGAACACATCGGGCTTGCAGGTTTTCCAGCCCGAGGGGGTATCCGGGCTGTCGGGCAGCCTGGCCCGCAGCTCCAGCGCCGTCCAGACCAAGCGACCATCGCGCAGCATGGCCTGCGCCACCTGGCTCACCAGTGCTTCATGGGCCGAGAAGGCCTGCCGATTACCCGCCAGCGCATCGGCCAGGTAGACCAGCCCGGCTTGTGTGACTCGAATCAATTCCTGACCTTGGCCGTCGCTGACGCGCTCCAGTAAACCCGCCGCCAGCAGCTCGATCTCAAGGGTGTCTTGATAAGGCCAGCCGGCCGAACGGTACACCTCGCGCAGCCGCTGGGCGTGTGCACGCTTCAAAGTGACAGGGCGTTCTGCTGCCATGGTCAGTTAATCAATCTCATCAAGCCCGCACCACCGGAATATCCGCCCAGCAGGTGGTGTAGGCCGGCGTGCGCCGCTCCTGCTTCATCGACCAGACTCGGCGATCGCCTTCGAGACCGGCACTGGCCATCTTCATGGTGCCCTTGCCAAAACGCTGGTTGATGCTGTCCAGCGCGCTCATGAGTCGGGTCTTATCGTCCGCTTGCGCCAGACTGGGACAGTCACTGACCTTGTCCGTATCACCCCAGTCCAGTTCACCTTGCCGCACCGACTCCGGCTGCAGCTCCAGCAGCATCACACCGGCCTTGGCGTACTTGAAGCCCTCACGGTACATGGCGCGTAAGCCCTGCCCGGCAGCCTGCACGATGGCGCCGGTGTCTGCTGCCGGGCGCACCAGCGGCACCACCACCGAGCGGCTGTACTGCGCATCCTGCCGAAACGGGCTGGTACGAATGAAGACCATGACTGCCGAGGCCAGCGAGTGCTGCCGGCGCAGCTTCTCCGCCGCCCGGCTGGCAAACTCCGTCACGGCCTGGGTCAAACCAGCCAGGTCCAGCACCGGGTGGCCGAAGGAGCGGGTGCAGGCGATCTCTTTCTTAGGCAGGGGTGCGTCGTCCAGGCCGATGCAGGACATACCTTGTAATTCCCGCACGGTGCGCTCCAGCACCACCGACCAGGCCCGCCGAACTGTGGCCGGGTCCATGCGCACCAGGTCCTGCACCGTCTGGATGCCGCCTTCGCGCAGCTGCTGGCTGATGCGCCGCCCAATGCCCCAAACTTCGCTGACGTCGGTGGCCTCAAACACCGCTTGCAATTCGGCCGGGGCCAAGGCGGCCAGGTTGCACACCTGCGCCAGGTGGTCCGGGTAGATGCCGGGTTTGCGCTCCGCCGTCTTGGCGATGTGATTGGCCAGTTTGGCCAGGGTTTTGGTCGCGCCAATGCCGATGCCGCAGGGAATGCCCACCCACTGCAGGATGCGGGCGCGGACCTTGTGGCTGCGCACCACCAGGTCGCCACGCACCCCGTCCAGGCCGATGAAGGACTCGTCGATGCTGTAAATCTCCTGGGTCGGGCCCAAACCAGCAGCCAGGCTCATCATGCGGTCGCTGATGTCGCCGTACAGCGCAAAGTTGGCTGAGAGTGCCACCAGGCCGTCGGATTCGACCAGGTGCCGGATCTGAAACCAGGGTGCGCCCATCTTGATGCCCAGCGCCTTGGCCTCGTTGCTGCGGGCAATGGCGCAACCATCGTTGTTGCTCAGCACCACGGCGGCAATCCCGTTGAGGCTGGGCCGGAAGATGCGTTCACAGCTGACGTAGAAGTTGTTGCCGTCAACCAGGGCGTACACCAGAGGCCTCCATGACAGGTGGAGTGCAGAGCGTCGCGGCAATCAAACTTGTGCAGCTAAACCGGGAACTGCTTGATGGCACTGGTCACCACGCCCCAGATCTCGATCGTCTGCCCATCCTTCGGTGTGATGTCTGGGTAGGTTGGGTTGGCGGCCTTGAGCTTGACACGCCCGGCGCGCTGGTACAGCTGCTTGACGGTGAAGTCTCCGTCCACGATAGCCACCACGATGTGGGTGTTGCGCGGCTTGATGGCACGGTCCACCACCAAGATGTCGTTGTCGAAGATGCCGGCCCCGGTCATGGAGTGGCCGCTGGCGCGCAAAAAGTAGGTGGCCTGGCTGTGCTTGATCAGCAACTGGGCCAGGTCAATGCGCTGCGCCCCCAAGTCTTCCGCTGGGGAAGGAAAACCGGCCTGGACGCTGCCGCGCAGGAAGGTGGCCGGCAGTGCCGCGTCACCCGCCAGGACGGGTGTAGCCGAAATCAATAAACTGTGCATTCATACAGTATAGGTGCGACCACTAAGGAAAGTCGCACAGCATGGCAATCCACAGCCCAGAGGGCAATAAAGCAGCGGGCGCTAGCTCTGCCAGACGCCGAAGCCCCGGGCCCGTAAGCGGATGCCCAGGTCCACCTCCATGTACTGGGCGTCGCCATAGGGCATGGGGTTGAGGTGCTCGAACAGCTCCGTCATCAAGCGAAGACCAAAGCGCTTGGCGTACTTGTTGGCGCGAATTCCGGCCTTGTGGTTGTCAAAGCGCACATCTGGGTCCAGCCCGGTCATGCCGACGTAGACGCATGGCATACCTGCCACGTACCCTGGGTTGGACTTCATGAACTTGACGTCGAAGAGGACGTCCCTGGACAGCTCGATCACGTAGACATGGTGGGTGGCGCGCATGGCGGCATTGTGGGCCAGTGGGAGGGCGATTTTGTGCCCAGACCTGCGGACATCCAGCGCTCACTGGCAAAGCCATGGTTGGTGAGGCTGTCAACGCTTGATGGCCGTCGTTGCGGAAGCAATGCAGATGCAAAAAGGTCATGATTAACCTGCCGGGCTGCGCAGGCTTATCGCCAGCGGCGCCGTGTCTTGGAGTGGTGGCAAGCCTCGGCACAAGTTACCGGCGCAGCTGACATCGCGCGGAGCATCCGTCAGTCAAATGGTGCTTGAGGACCGCCGGTGATCCTGTTCTGCGACACCTCTGCGTTGGTAAAGCTGTACATCCTCGAGGATTCGAGCCGCGACATGCAGACATTGGCTGGCGTGGCCAGCGCCATTGCGGTCTGTCGGATTGCATGGGCAGAGATGATGGCTGCCCTGGCGCGTCGCGCCCGCGAATTCCCGAACGACGCTGATGCGATCGAAGTGGTCCGAAAACGCCTGCGAACAGACTGGCCGAGGTATGTCGTCGTTGAGCTAACTCAGGCGCTCGTGGAACTGGCCGGTGAGTATTCCGATACGTTTGCCCTGCGTGGTTACGACAGCGTGCATCTTGCGGCCGCGCGGACTTTGCAGGACATGGCGGGGGAGGAAATTCAATTTGCCTGCTTCGACACTCGCTTGGGCAAAGCGGCGCGGATGCTCGGGATGCCAGGCTCCGCCCGATTGGGCAGTCCGAGGCCACTTCGCTGCGAAACGTGAAGAGCCTATCCGGGGTGTAGGTTGACACCACTTCATGGGACACGACCTTTTAGGGTTTCCGCACTTGACAATGCCACACCCAAAGCTAAGAATAAAAATCAGATTTATTTTTAGGATTAGCGAATGAAAAAATCGTGGGCCTTGGCCGGTACAGCATTGATTCTTTGGGGGGTCATCTGCCCGGTTGCGGCGCAGACCTGGATCTCGACATGGGCGGCGCCTGCCTTTGCGCGAGTTGATCAGCCTGCGCAGACGCTTTCGCCAACTGCCCGAGCCTTTCCATGGTCGCAGAATGTCCCGACCGCAGCGGCCGGACAGGAGTTAGTGGTTGCCGGCGCATCTCCACAGCATTTCAAGGATCAAACGATCCGCCAAATTGCCCATGTTTCTGCCGGCGGAAGTCAAGTGCGAATCGTTCTGGCAAACAGCCTAGGCACCTTGCCGCTGAGGATTGGAGCTGCTTCGGTTGCAATGCGTGGCAGTGGGTCTTCGGTATTGGCGGGATCAAACAGGTCGCTCACATTTGGTGGGCTTGCGTCGCCAGTGATCCCCGCAGGCGCAATTCTCGTGAGCGATCCTGTTGACCTCAAGGTGGGAAATTTCTCCGATGTTGTGATTGATCTCTACCTTCCGGATGACACATCGGCCTGGAAATCGCCTGTGACGATGCACGCGGCATCCTGGCAGGTGAACTTCGTTTCGACACCAGGCAATCATGTGGGATCCACATCCTTTCCTGTTGCAACGACCACTGCGTATCGGCGCGGCGACGGCCTCGCTTCAGCGTCTTCGTTCTTCCTGGCACGCGTCGAGGTGGTGCCAGACAAACCCACCGGCGTACTGGTGGCGTTGGGTGATTCGATTACCGACGGTACCCAATCAGGCATTGATGCCAACCGGCGCTGGCCGGATCTGCTGGCAGCCCGGCTGGCCTCGGCCGGCATGTCCATGAGCGTCGTCAACGGAGGAATTGGCGGCGGTAGGGTCCTTGACGATGGCGTAGGCCCCAATGCGCTCGCGCGTTTTGATCGAGATGTGCTGGCCCAACCTGGGGTCACGCATGTGACGATCATGGAGGGGATCAATGACATCGGCGGCGGCGGCTCGAAACCTTATCCTAGTGTGGCCGACCTGATCGCAGGTCATCGCCAAATGATCGACCGGGCACATGCGCGGGGAATACGGGTCATTGGTGCGACGCTAACGCCGTTTGAGGGGGCAGCTTATTGGACACCGGAAGGCGAAGCGAAGCGCCAAGCGCTCAACAACTGGATCCGGACCAGCAAAGCCTATGACGAGGTGCTCGATTTCGACGCTGCCGTCCGCGACCCGGCCAATCCGAACAAATCCCAGGCGGCTTTTGATTCAGGCGATCATCTCCATCCGAGCCCGGCAGGGTATGAAGCCATGGCCAGCAGCATTGACTTGGCTATCTTTCGAAGCAAGAAGTAGTGTCCATCTAAACCGGGCCGCGATGATCTGCCCGGCTGAAGCTTCAGGCTTCAGCTCGGCAGTGACCCTTGCCTCTCCTGCGCGTCATGCCACGGCAACAACCCATTGACGCATTCGCAGTTGGCAACCAAATAGCAACGTGAACAGTCACGCACTGGCAAAGCGTTGATTGGTGCGGCTGGCGGGGATCGAACCCACGACCCTTGGCTTCGGAGGCCAATA
>JBAXMQ010000115.1:0-10623 GCA_037134215.1 Betaproteobacteria bacterium | reverse complement strand
GCTGGCAAAGGGCAGCACGGCCACGTTGGCGTGGTGCTCCATGACGGCGTAGTCAATGCTCTCAGACCGGCAGGCGTCAAACGCCTGGGGCTGCGGGCGCACAAAGTTGCCGTCTTGGGCGGCTGATGCCATGGCCTGCTGACAGGCTTGCAGGATGTCTGGCGCGTGCTGCCCTAATGCGCTGAGCAGGGTTTGGGCTGAACACAAAAAGATGCCAGCATTCCAGAGCGCGCCGCCAGAAAGCAGCAAAGCCACGGCCTTGTCTTGGGCGGGCTTTTCTGTAAAGCCTTGTACGTTGAATGCGCCGTCAGCCCGGGCACTGCCTTGGCGGATGTAACCGTAGGCGGTGCTGGGAAAGGTGGGCGTAATGCCAAAGGTGACGATGGCGCCTGCTTGGGCTGCGGCAATGCCTTGCTGCACCACCTGCGCAAAGGCAGCCGCGTCGGGGATGTGGTGGTCTGAGGGGCAGAACAGCAGCAGGTCTTCAGGCTTGGCAGCCGTCGAAAGGGCAGCAATGGCCATGGCGGCTGCCGTGTTGCGCGCCACGGGCTCCAGCAAAACCGTGCCTTGCACTTTGGCGGCTTGCAGGGCATCGGCCACCAGGAAACGGTGTTCGTCTGAGGCGACGCAGATGACGTTGTTGCTTAGGCGTGTGACGCGCTCCAGCGTGAGCTGCAGCAGGCTCTTGTTGCCGATGAGCGGCACGAACTGCTTGGGGAAGCTCTTGCGGCTGAGCGGCCACAGACGCGTGCCGGAGCCGCCGCAGAGGATGACGGGGGTGATGTTCGTCATGTATTTGAAGCAGCAGCTTGCGTAAAACCCTGGGTCGGGGTTTTTCTTGATGGTGGGATCATCGCTGGGTCATGGTGAACTTAATCGGCCACGCTACCGCCATGCCGCATCGTGGTCAGCTTGCTTGCGGCGGCGTTCCGCAGATGGGAAACAATTTTGGCACTTAGGGCCAAGTTTGAACGCAGACGCAGAGACTGGATTCTAGTTGGCCTTACGGATACTTTTAGGCGCAAGTGCCAGCTTAACCGTTTTGCTCAAGATGTTCAGCAGCACCATGACGCGGCTTTCGCCGTCGCTCATCTGGTAGACCGCCTCCAAACCCGCAAACGGTCCCTGGGTGATGACCACTGTCTGGCCAGGCACAAACTGTCGGCGCAGGGCGTCCGCGCCAGAGTGTTGTGACCGAATGGCGTCCACCAATTCATCGCCCACCTTGGCGGGCACATTGCCAAAGGTGACCAGTCGGCTGACACCGGTGGTTGAGCGGATGGGCGCCCAGCTTTGCGCCTCTAGGCCACCGCCGAGACGGATGAACAGGTAACGTGGAAACAATGGCTCATCCACCACAGCCAGCGAACCGCGCCGCAGTTTTTCTGCCGGGATGTGCGGCAAATAGCACTCAAAACCTTGGCGCTCCAGGTTTTGCATTGCACACTGTTCTTTGCGAATCTTGGTGTGGATCAGATACCAATGGCTCATGCGGTGCCCTTTGAAATTTAGCTTTTGGCAACCCCAAATGCATTGATCTTCAAGGCTGCACGCAACCGGCCGAGCTTATTGGCCGCATCGGGCTGGGTGACCAGCGCTCTCCACGATCTGCGGATAAAAACCCAAAGCAGCAATGCAAAGCCAGTAGCCAGCGCTGCAAGCACGGTGATCAGTGATTTTTTGGGCGACATATGCTCGGTCGGCAGGGTGGGGGGCTGCACAACAACGTCGCGGCTTAGACCTTGCAAAGAACGCGTAACACTGAGCACCTCATTGAGGTAGCGCGTTTGCAGGTCGCCCACAGAGGCCAGCGTGGTACCAGCCTCACCTCGGGTCAGGGGCTGCGCCAGATAGCCTGCCGATTCTTTCGACAATCGCGCCAGAAGGCCCGATGCCCCTTCCAATGAGGCCTTGGCATAAGTCAGCCGCGTTTCCAGGTCTTTGCGGTCTTGCTCAGCGGGCTTGGTGGTTTTAACCCAGGCATCGATCACCGCATTGGCAAGGGCCTGGGCCTGGGCGGGTGAGGGACCAGTCACGTTCAGGCGCAGCAGGCCGTCTTTGCCCACGCTTGACTTGACAGCGTCTGCCAATTCCTGGCGAGCCTGATTGACCGACCGACTCTTGGCCAGATCAAACGCCGCGACAACCGGGTCGAGCACCAAGGGCGAGCGCATCAGCGAGGCCGCCTGCGGCGGAGGCTGGGGTGTGGCCGGGACAGCCAGGATGGCCTCACTGACAAACTGCTGCGGCAGCGTAAAGGACACACCCAAGGCCAGCAGGCCCACCAGCAAGGGCCCCAGCAATAGTAATTTGGCGTTTTCCGCCAGAACCACCAACAGGTCGAGCAGGCTGGCTTGGTTGGCTCTAGATTCCATATTTGTCGATACCCTCTTGCAGGAGTATAGGTGGTGCCTGTCACACCTCGTTCAGCATTCTCGCCACGCCCTGCCCCCAGTGGGGCAACACCAAGCCAAAGGTGCTCTGCAGTTTTTGCGTAGCCAGCCGCGAGTTGAGCGGCCGCCGGGCGGCGGTGGGGAAGGCGCTGGTGGGCACAGGCGCCACCTCGGTTGCTTTTATATTGATAGCACTACCCGTAAGCCTGGCAAGGGTTAGCACCTGATTGGCGTAACCATACCAGGTGGTCTCGCCGCTGGCAGCTAGGTGGTACAGGCCGGCATCTTGCGGCTGACGCAGGCACTGTCGCAGGGCTTGGGCTGTGACGTCGGCAATCAGATCGGCGCCGGTGGGCGCGCCAAACTGGTCGTTGATGACCGTCAAGCGCTCGCGCTCTTGCGCCAGGCGCAGCATGGTTTTGGCAAAGTTGCCGCCGCGCGCGGCATAAACCCAGCTGGTGCGAAAAATCAGGTGCTGCGGGCAGGCGGCTTGGACAAGGCGCTCGCCTTCAAAGTGAACACGACCATAGACATTCAAGGGCGCTGGCGCATCGGTTTCGGCCCAGGGGCGGTTGCCGCTGCCGTCAAACACGTAGTCTGTGCTGTAGTGCACCAGCCAGGCGCCCAGTTTGGCAGCCTCTTGCGCCAGCACCCCAGGCGCCAGGGCATTGAGAATGTGGGCCAGCTCGGGCTCGCTCTCTGCCCGGTCCACCGCCGTGTGCGCGGCGGCATTGACGATCACATCCGGCCGCACGGTTTGCACGGTGCGCGCCAGGCCCTCCAAATTGCTGAGGTCGCCGCACAGGTCTGCATCATCCCGCCCAAGCGCCACCAGCTCACCCAGAGGCGCCAAGCTGCGCTGCAGTTCCCAGCCGACCTGGCCGTTTTTGCCGAAGAGCAGGATTTTCATGCGGGTAGTGCCCACTCTTCCACGGCCAGGCCGGGAACCCGCAGAAATTCGCGTGCGTTATTGGTGATCAAAACGGAGTCTTCAGCCAAAGCGTGGGCCGCAATCATCAGATCCATGCCACCAATCGGTTGACCGACCCGCTCCAGCGCGTTTCGAACGTTCGCATAGTGGGCCGTCGCATCCAGCGGCCAGGGCCGCACCTCAAACCCAGCCAACCACGATTCCACCGCCGCTGAAAATTTGGCAGAACCCAGCTTGAGGGCACCAAAACGCAGCTCAGCCGCCACGATGGCCGACAGCCAGAGCTGAGTGCGATTCAAGCCCGCAAAACGCTCGACCATCGCCGCGGGGTGGCGACGCAAGATGTAGCTGCAAATATTGGTGTCCAGCGTACGCCGCATGGCGGTTTAAGACCAGTCGCGCGTTTGCGGCGCCGGGTCGATGCGATCGACCAAAAAGGTTTCTGGCAGTGGCTCGGTGGCATGGTAGAACGCCGTCAGCCACTCGGCCATACCCAGATTTGGATCAGCTTCGGCCTGAACCCACAGCGCATCGCCCACCTGCTCAATGCGTACCTGCTTGGCATCCAGGCGCAATTTGGCAGGTAGCCGGATCGCCTGGCTACGGCCACTCATAAACAGTTTTGCGGTAGTGCTCATAACCCTCCTTTTGTCATATTACATCAGGATATCACAAGGCTAACCCACATACTGCTTGGCCACCCAATCCCGGTACGCCCCGCTTTGCACATGGGCCACCCAGTCGCGATGCGCCAGGTACCACTGCACAGTTTTGCGGATGCCGGTGTCAAAAGTTTCGGCGGGGCGCCAGCCCAGTTCTTGTTCGATCTTGCGGGCGTCGATGGCGTAGCGGCGGTCATGGCCGGGGCGGTCTTTGACGAAGCTGATCTGGCTGCGGTAGCTTTGGCCGTCGGCGCGCGGGCGCAACTCATCCAGCAGGGCGCACACGGTGTGCACGATGTCGAGGTTGGGTTTTTCGTTCCATCCGCCGACGTTGTAGACCTCACCCACCCTGCCCGCCTGCAGCACACGGCGGATGGCGCTGCAATGGTCTGCCACATACAGCCAGTCGCGGATTTGCTGGCCGTCGCCGTACACCGGCAGGGGCTTGCCCGCCAATGCGTTAACGATCATCAGCGGGATGAGTTTTTCTGGGAAGTGGTAGGGGCCGTAGTTGTTGCTGCAGTTGGTGGTGAGCACCGGCAGCCCGTAGGTGTGGTGCCAGGCGCGCACCAGGTGGTCGCTGGCAGCTTTGCTGGCCGAATAGGGGCTGTTGGGCTCGTAGCGGTGGCTCTCGGTAAATGCCGCTTCACCAGGCCCTAAGCTGCCGTACACCTCGTCGGTGGACACATGAAGGAAGCGAAAGGCGGCCCGCTCGGCATCGCCCAGGCCCTGCCAGTAGCTGCGCACGCTTTGCAGCAGGCGCGTGGTGCCCACCACATTGGTCTGGATGAAGTCTTCGGGGCCGAGGATGGAGCGGTCCACATGGCTCTCAGCCGCAAAGTTGACCACCGCACGGGGTTGGTGCTGCGTCAGCAGCTGCGGCAGCAGGGCTGCATCGCCAATATCGCCATGCACAAACACGTGGCGGGCGTCGCCCTGCAGCGAGGCCAGATTTTCCGGGTTGCCGGCGTAGGTGAGCTTGTCCAGGTTGAGCACCGGCTCATCCGACTGGGCCAACCAATCCAACACAAAATTGGCACCGATAAAGCCGGCGCCGCCCGTGACCAGAATCATGTTTTTTACTCCCGAGTGGCACCCCGCCCGAACACGCTCGGGCTATTTAAAGGCAAGCGGATTATCGCAGCGGCCAAGCACCACGGCCGCAGACCATTTAGGCAGGTACGCCTACACAGCGGCCCGGCGCAAGCTTAAAGTGCAGACTGTTCCAAGCACATTTTTTTCAGGAGTTGCTATGGCCAAGACACCGACCAAATCTACCGCTGCCAAAACCACCCGGCCTGCCAAAGCCAGCGCCCGCAGCGCCAAGCCAGCCGCCACGGCAGCCGCCACCCCCGCCGATCCCCCGCTGGCAGGCGCCATTCGCGACTCGGCCCAGCAAATCTGGCAGGCCGGGCTGGGCGCCTTCAACCGGGCTCAGGCCGAGGGCGGCAAGGCCTTTGACGCGCTGGTGAAGGAGGGCGTGACCTTGCAGCGCAAGTCCCAAACGGCGGCCGAGGAAAAAATTGCCGCGGCCACGAGCAAGATGAGCAGCCTGGCCAGCGAGCTGTCGGCCAAGGCTGGCGGCCAGTGGGACCGGCTGGAGAACATTTTTGAAGACCGAGTGGCCAAGGCGCTGCACAAGCTGGGCGTGCCCTTGGCCAGTGACCTGCAGGCCCTGGTGGCCCGCATCGACGCGCTGGAGCAGCGTTTGCCACAACCCCCGACAGCGGGCAGCGTGGCGGTCAAGCCCAAGCCCAAGCCGGCCGCGCGGCGGGCTGTCAAGCGCAGGGTAAGCTGAACCGGCGCGGGCCTGCGGCCTACACTGCGCCCCAATGGTGATGGTCAAAAAAGCGCCGCGACGCACGGCCGAGCGCATCCTGGAGGTGTCGCTGGGCCTGTTCAACCGCTTTGGTGAACCCAATGTGTCCACCACGCTGATCTCTAGCGAGTTGGGCATCAGCCCGGGCAACCTGTACTACCACTACCCGGCCAAGGAAGCGCTGATCAACGCGCTGTACGACCGCTACGAGCGCTCGCTGCATGAGCTACTGGACGCTGGCGACGGCGTGCGGGATGTGGAGGACGCCTGGTTTTTTCTGCACAGCCTGTTTGAGCTGATCTGCCAATACCGATTTTTGTACCGTGACCTGAACGACTTGCTCAGCAAAAACCGGCGGCTAGAAACGCATTTCCAGGCGGTGCTGAAGCACAAGACGCGGGCCGTGAAAGCGCTGCTCGACAGCCTGGGCCGCTCAGGTGCCTTGCGCATCGACGCACGCGAGGTAGAGGCCACGGCCACCAGCATGGTGGTGGTGCTGACCTACTGGCTGAGCTACGAGTACGTACTTGACCCGCGCCACGCGCTGGAGGACGGCCAGGCGCAGGGTGCCTTGCTGCGCGGCGCCCGGCATGTGCTGCACTTGCTGGCGCCCTACATGGAGGCCGGCCAGCGCCACCATCTGCTGGAACTGGCGGGCGCTTACCACGCCGCTGACGACGCAGCCTGAGACCCGGTCGCGGTAAAGCGCGTACGGGCCCGATCAGCGAACAGCGCTTAAGATCGCGGTCGACCGCCCTGACAACCGGGGCATTACCTTTTTTGGAGTCCCTGAGCATGTCAGACCTGAAAAGCCGCTTTGACGCGGCGGTGGCAAATTCCAAAGACCTGAGCGAGCGGCCCGACAACATGACGCTGCTCAAACTTTACGCCCTGTTCAAGCAGGGCAGCCTGGGCGACAACACCGAGGCAAAACCCGGCTTCAGCGACATGGTGGGCCGCGCCAAGTGGGAGGCCTGGAACACCCTGAAGGGCACCAGCGCCGAGGACGCCATGCAGCAGTACGTGGACCTGATCGAATCGCTGAGCTGAGCGCTCAGGGCCTGCGCTCAGAGCTTGCTGATGGGCGCGGCTTCTGGCGCCAGCAGGGCGTCGAAGTTGTTCACGATTTCGCGCTCGATGCGGTCCTTGAAGGCGCCCAGCAGAAAACCCAGTTTCAGATTGAGCTCGAAGCGGTCGTGACTTACTGCCAGCGTGCCGTCAATCCCCGGGCGGCTGAAGCTTACCTCGTCCTCCTGCTGGCCCTCTTCGTAGGTGCATTGCAGGCCGAACCCGGTTTGCGCTTGCTCGACCCAGCGCAGAGCCAGCTGGCGCGCCTTGGGCAGGCCCAGCTGGTGCGGACGCAGGATGTGAAGGTCAGCCATGGCTGGCCCCCGGGGTGAGTTGCTGCAGGGCACGGATCCGTTCAGGCGCCGGCAAGGCGGCCAGGCGGCGCACCGCGTCATAAAACCGCCGCCAGTCCTGGCCCTCGCGCTCAAACAGCGCCTCAAACGCCGGCACCAGGCCATCGTAAGCGGCACGGGCACCAAAGGCGGCATTGTTGGCGCCAGCCACCCAAGCGTCATAACCGGCATAACCGCCCCAGCCGCGCCGCAACGCGGCGTAGTCGGCCCGGAAGGCCTGCATTGCTTCAAGTTTCATAGCACTAAGGCCATTGCCATCAGGGCCTGACGCCTGATTTGACTGATAAATCTCGGCCAGCCGGGCGCGCGTGGCCAGCGCCAGCGTGCGGAACTGTTGCTGCCGCTGCATCAGCTCGGTGTCCTCCCGCCGGGCCTGGTCCGTACCGTGCAGGGCCAGCCAGCGTCGGGCGCCCAGGCGCTCGACGGCGGTGGCAAAAGACTCGTTGAAGCGGGTGTCGTCCGGCACGTAGAGCACCTGGTGCGCCAGTTCATGAAAAATCAGCCGCGCCAGTTCGCCCTCGGGGTAGCGAATGAAGGTATTGAGCATCGGGTCGCCGCCGACCCAGTTGAGCCAGCCCAGTGTGGAGTAGGCCGGCACACCATAGACGCTGACCTCCAGCCCGCTTTGTTGCAAGGCGGCCGCCTCGCTGCGCGCCTCGGCCTCGTTGAAGTAGCCCCGGTAGCCGACACAGCCAGCCACCGGGAAACACCAGGTTTTGAGCGTGACCGAGAACTCGGGCGCGGCCACCACGTTCCAGACCACGGCGCGGCGCTGCAGGTCGGCATAGCGGTGGTAGCTGGCGTTGTCGGGCAGCCCGAGCTCGGCCACCGCAAAGGCCCGGATCTGCTGCGCCAGCGCCAGCCGCGCCTTGAGCCCGTCCGGCGCCTGAGGGTCGGCCAGCCAATCGCTCACCGGCCGCGCCGCCTGCATCAGCTGCAGGTGGCCGCTGACCGACTGGTAGTAGTAGCGCGTGTCGGCGCAGCCTGCCAGTAGGGCGGGCAGCAACAAGGCAGCAATAAAGCGGAGTATGCGCATGGCTCGGCAGTTTACGCGCCCGTCACCAGAGGGTGATTAAAACCCACCGCGCACCAGCCAACTTGCCAGATCGGGCTGGCAGGGCGTCCGGCGCAGCGGCATCAAGGCGGAGACCGCAGGTCGGGGGACAGCCGCGGAGCCGGATGCCATGCCAGCCCGATCCCTACAAAAATAATGGATTTATCGTGCTTTTTGGTGGGATTCAATCCGGCAACACCGCCGTGACCTCAATCTCGACCTTGGCGCGCGCCTCGATGAGTGCTGCCACCTGCACACAGCTCATGGCCGGAAAGTGGCGGCCGATCACATCGCGGTAGACCTGGCCCAGCTCTTTGAGGCGGGCGTTGTACTCGGTGCGGTCCAGGATGTACCAGGTCATGCGCACCATGTGCTCAGGCCCGGCGCCACCTTCGGCCAGCACCGCCAGCACGTTGCGCAGGGTTTGCGCGGTCTGGGCGATGAAATCGTCGGTCTCGAACTGTTGCTGCGCGTTCCAGCCGATCTGGCCGCCCACAAAAATCTGCGTTCCGCGGGCGGCCACACCGTTGGCGTAGCCCTTGGCGGGCACCCAGCCGGGGGGATGGAGGTGTTTCATGGGGTTTTGAGCCTGAAGCGTTGCAGTTTGCCGGTCTCGGTGCGCGGCAGTTTGTCCAGAAAGGCGATCTCACGCGGGTACTTGTAGGGGGCGATGCTGGCCTTGACGTGGTCTTGCAGCGCCTGAACCAGCGCGGCATCGCCCACCACGCCGGGGCGCAGCACGCAAAAGGCCTTGACGATCATGCCGCGCGCCTCGTCGCTCTGGCCGATCACGCCGCACTCGGCCACCGCCGGGTGGCTGAGCAGCGCATCCTCGACCTCGGGGGCGCCGACGTTGTAGCCCGAGGTGATGATCATGTCGTCGGTGCGGGCCTGGTAAAAAAAGTAACCGTCGGCGTCCTGCACAAAGGCGTCGCCAGGGTAGTTCCAGCCGTCTTTCACGTAGCTGGCCTGGCGGGCGTCACCCATGTATCTGCAGCCAGTGGGACCGATCACCGCGATACGGCCAACACTGCCGCGCGGCAGTTCCTGGCCGTCCTCGCCCACCACCCGGGCGGTGTAGCCTGGCACTACGGTGCCGATGGCGCCGCGCCTAACGTCCTCGGGTGCGGACGAGATAAAAATATGGAACATTTCAGTGGCGCCAATGCCGTCCAGCATCTCCAGGCCAGTGGCGCTTTTCCAGAGCTGGCGGGTCGCATCGGGCAGGCCTTCGCCGGCGCTGACGCTCAGGCGCAGCGCTGCCGGGCGGCCCCGCAGCGTGGCCTGCTCTTGCATGAAGGGCGCCATCTGTCGGTAAAAAGTGGGTGCGGTGTAGACGATGGTCGCGCTCACATCAAAGATCAGCTGGGCCATGGCCTGCGGGGTGTAGGGGATGTCCGGGAAGTACACCGAGGCACCGGCCCACATCGGAAAAATGAGCAGCCCGCCCAGCCCGAAGGTGAAGGCCAGCGGCGGCGAGCCCATCACGATGTCGTCGGGGGTGGCGCGCAGCACGTGGCGCGGCCAGGTTTCGCAGGCGGCCAGCACGTCGCGGTGGGTGTGCACCGCCGCTTTGGGCTTGCCGGTGGTGCCGGAAGTGAAGGCCAGCAGCGCGATGTCGTCGGCGGCCGTGGCGCAGGCCGGGTGCTGGCCATCGTAGCCGGCGGCAGCACGCGCCAGCTCACCGCTCTGGTGCAGCGCGTCAAAGCTGACCAGTGTTTGCAGCACCGGTTGTTGCGCCCGGGCAATTTGCAGCTCATCGAGCAGGCGCTCGTCGCACAGCGCCAGCGTGGGCTGCGCCTTGTCGATGACCTCAGTCAGCTCCTTGGCGCGCAGCAGCGGCATGGTAGCCACGGCGACCGCGCCGGCCTGCACCACCGCCAGCCAGGCCAGTGCCATACCGATGGAGTTGCCGCCGCGCAGCAGCACCCGGTTGCCCGGCACCAGGCCATAGACCTGCACCAGGGCCTGCGCGATGCGCGCCACCTCGGCTTGCACCTGCTCATAGCTCAGGGTGCAGCGCGGCGTACGCAGCAGGGGCCGGTCGGCCAGGCCGCGCCGGGCGGCGCCCGCAAACAGCGCCTGCACCAGGTTGACTTGTTCCGGCAGCTGCAGCTCGGGCAGGTTGTAGTCGAGCCGGGGCCCCTGCGCGGGCGGCGGCAGCCGGTCATGCACAAAGCGGTCGGTCTGGGCGGAGTAGCGCATGGCGAATCCTTCTGGGGTTACCGGGCGACGGAGGGTGAGCTGGGCGGCACCGGGCTGGCGGGCAGGGTTTTGAGCACAGACTTGCCGATGATGAGCTGCTGCACCTCGGTGGCGCCCTCATAGATCCGCAGCGAGCGG
>JBAXMQ010000114.1:0-10756 GCA_037134215.1 Betaproteobacteria bacterium | reverse complement strand
GCTCACGGGCGTTGTTGGTCCAGGAGACGGCGCTCGCGGGCCACCATCCGCTCACGCCAGCTGCTGCCGGGCATGGCCAGCCAGGTCACAGCGCCATGCAGCAGCAAACCCAAGCCCCAGCCCAGGGCCGGGTAAATGGCCCAGGCCTTGCCCTGCGATGCGGACAAGAGGTACAGCCCCGTGTTAACGGCCAGATAGGCGGCCGCGTGGACGTAAAAGCCGATTTTCATGCCGGCACGCTTGGCGGCCAGGCGGTCGAGCTGCTGTGGGGACAGGTCGGATTTCATACAGGGCTCCGGTCAAGGGGGTAGGTCAAGGGGGTCACTCAAGGATACAGCCAGCGCCAAGTTACAGCAGGCCCAGCCACTGGCCCCAGATCAACTGGCCCAGGTAGCGGTTGGGCAGCAGGGTGAAGGCGCCGGCGATGCCACAGGCGCCGATGTACAGCCATTGCATGGTCTTGCGGTGACCGGCGATGTTGCGGCGGGCCAGGTAAACAAAGGCCATCACGATGGAGAACAGCGTGTAAGGAATCAGCAGGTGGATGGGGGTATAGCCCGCCAGGTTGGGCAGGCCGAAGTCGCGGATGAACAGTGCCGACACAGCAGCCAGCACCATCAGCGTGACCCAGCCATAGCCAAAGGCGCGGTGCAGTTTGGGCCGCTGTGTGGCGCCCTTGCGTGCCCAGAGGGCCACCGGCCCGAGCGCCACTGCGCCAAGTGCGGCGGTCATGTGTACGGCGATCAATGGGGTGAGCTGCATGGTGGATGAGACCCGTGGTGGCGATGGACGGCATTTTGAGCGACTTCGGTGGCGTCAGGCACGCTGCTGCGACGAACGGCGGTTTTGGTGGCGCCAAGGGTTGCCAGCTGGCGCGAACGGTCGGTCCGTCAAGGCGGCCTTTTCGGCAGCTTTACACGCCAACCCCTTTTTTTGCAGGTGCCCTGCCGGGCGGCTCTTTAGAATGGTCGCCATGAAGAAAACCTCTCTGGCATTGATGGTGGTGGGTCTGGCGCTGGCTGGTGGCGGTGGCTATTGGTGGTGGAGCCAACGCAGCGCGGCCGAGGCGGTGCAGTACCGCACCGCCAAAATTGACCGCGGCAACCTGCAGGCCACGGTGTCGGCCAGCGGCGCCGTCAACCCGGTGACCCAGGTGTCGGTCGGCACCCAGGTGTCGGGCCAGATCAAGGACCTGTATGTCGATTTCAATTCCGAGGTCAAAGCCGGCCAGCTGATTGCCCGGATTGACCCCGAAACCTTTGAGTACCGGGTGCGCTCGGCCCAGGCCGATGTGGACGCCGCCAACGCGGCCGTGGTCACAGCACAGGCGGCTGCCGCCGCCAGCCGGGCCAGTGTCTCGCGCGCCCAGGTGGATGTGCAGGAGGCGCAGCGCGACCTGGACCGCAAGCTGACCCTGGTAGAGAAACAATTCATCGCCCAAAGCGAGGCGGACAAGGCGCGCGCCCTGGTCAACACCGCCGGTGAGTTGCTCAAACAGGCCCAGGCCCAGTCCGGCGTGACCGATGCCCAGATCAAGAGCGCGCAGGCCAATGTGGCGCAACGTGAATCGGCCCTGGCGCAGGCGCGCATCGACCTGGCCCGCACCCGCATCACCTCGCCGGTGAACGGCATCGTGATCAAGCGCGCCATCGAACGCGGCCAGACCGTGGCCGCCAGCCTGCAGTCGCCCGAGTTGTTTGTGATTGCGCAAAACCTGTCGGACATGCAGGTGGACGCCAGCATTGACGAGAGCGATGTGGGCCGCATCCGCACCGGGCAACGCGCCACCTTTACCGTGGATGCGTTCCCGGGCCAGACCTTTGACGGCGAGGTGCGCCAGGTGCGCAAGGCCGCGCAAAGCGTGGCCAATGTGGTGACCTATGTGGCGGTGGTGGGTTTTTCCAATGCGGGCGGGCGCCTGCTGCCCGGCATGACGGCCAATGTGCGGGTGGTGACCGATGTGCGCGAGAACGTGCTCAGGGTGCCTAACGCGGCGCTGCGGGTGCGCATTGCCGGCATCGAACCAGCGGCAGCGGCGGCCTCGGCGCCGGCCTCAGCCCCGGCCTCCGCACCCGGCGCACCGGCCTCGGCCGCCAGCGGCACCAGCAACAGTACCTGGACTTGGTTCAGCCAGGCCCTGGCCCAACCCGCGGGCGGCGGTGGCGGTGGTCCCGGTGGCGGCATGGCCGCTCAGCGCGAGCGCCTGGTGACCGAATTGCAGCTGAATCCCGAGCAACAGGGCAAGCTCGACGCCATCAGTGCCGACATGCGGCCGCGCTTCGTGGCACTGCGCGACTTGCCGCAAGAGGAGCGGGCCCAGGCGCGTGACAAGGTCACAGCCGACATGCGCGCGCGCATCAGCGCCATGCTGACACCTGCCCAGCGCAGCCAGTACCAGCAGATGCTGGCGCAGGCCCCGGGTGCCGAGGGCGCCGATGCTTCTAAAAAAATAGCAGGAAATGACGCTGCGACAAGGGCTGCAGGCCAAAAAGCTGCTTCACCTGCAACAACAGGCGGCGGCGGCGTGGCGGCGGGCGGCGGCGCGGCGCCAGCCCTGCCGGCCAACGGTAACCCGATGGTGGAGTTTCGCAACCGGCTGGTGGCCGAGTTGGCCTTGAGCCCGGCCCAGGCCGAGAAGGTGGACGCGATTTACGCCGAGGCGCGGCCCCGTTTTGCCACGCTGCGCGACCTGAGCGCCGAAGAGCGGCCCAAGGCGCGCGAGCGCATCAGCGCCGACATCCGGGCCCGCATTGCCGATGTGCTGAGCGCCGAGCAAAAGCCCAAATACGCCGCGCTGCTGGCGGCTGTTGCCGGCCGCCAAAGCACACGCGGCCGCATCTACCTGATGGGCGCCGATGGCAAACCGGTGGCCTACGCGGTGCGCCTGGGCATCTCGGACGGCAGCAGCACCGAACTGCTGCTGGGGCCCAACGCGCCGGATGCGGCGGTGCTCAAAGAAGGCGCACTGGTCATCGTCGGCACCTTGGCAACCGGCGCGGCGCCAGGGGGCGCACCGGCCGGCCCGCGCCTGCCGTTCTGATGGACAACACGCCCTCGCCCGCCGCCGAGCCTGGTCAAGCGCCGGCCAAGCGCCTGATCGAGGCGCGCGACTTGGTCAAGACCTACACCATGGGCGACCAGACCGTGCACGCGCTGCGCGGCGTTTCGCTCGACATTGCCGAGGGCGACTTTGTCGCCATCATGGGCGCGTCGGGCTCGGGCAAATCCACCCTGATGAACATCCTGGGCTGCCTGGACCTGCCCAGCTCGGGTGAGTACCGGCTGGCCGGGGAAGAGGTAGAAGCCATGGCGCAAGACCAGTTGGCCTCCATCCGCAACCGCCGGATTGGCTTCGTGTTCCAGCAGTTCAACCTGCTGCCGCGCACCAGTGCCTTGGAAAACGTGGAGCTGCCCATGCTGTACGCGGGTGTCAAGCCTTTGCACCGGCGCGAGCGGGCCTTGGCTGCGCTGGCCCGGGTGGGACTGGCCGAGCGGGCCAGCCACAGCCCGTCGGAGCTCTCAGGCGGCCAGCAGCAACGGGTGGCAATTGCGCGTGCGCTGGTGAACCAGCCGCAGCTGATCCTGGCGGACGAGCCCACCGGCGCTCTCGACACCAAAACCAGCGATGACATCATGCGGCTGCTGACCGAACTCAACGCCCAGGGCATGACGGTGGTGATCGTCACCCACGAGACCGACATCGCCGCCTGGGCGCGGCGCAAAATGGTGTTCCGCGACGGCCTGATCGTCGAAGACGTGCGGCAACACGGCGGGGTACCGGCATGAACCTGTATGTGACGGTGCGCATCGCGCTGCGGGCCCTGGCCGCCAACACGCTGCGCTCCATCCTGACCATGCTGGGCATCATCATCGGTGTGGCAGCGGTGATCACCATGATTGCGGTGGGCAGCGGCGCCACCCAACGGGTGCAGGAGCAAATGAAGGGCCTGGGCTCCAACATCATGCTGGTGATCCCCGGTGGCGTGACGCAGGGCGGCGTGCGCCTGGGCGCGCAAACCGGGCAGGGCCTGACGGAGGAAGACGCCTATGCCATTGCCCGCGAGGTGCCCGAGGTGCAGGTGGCCGCACCCAGCTCGCGCACCGGCGCCCAGGTGGTGGCCGGCAACACCAACTGGAGCACATCCATCTTTGGCACCACCAACGACTACCTGGAGGCGCGCGAGTGGCCGCTGTCTGACGGGCGCACTTTCGATGCCGCCGACCTGCAGGGCTCAGCCAAGGTGGCCATCGTGGGGCAGACCGTGGCGCGCGAGCTGTTCGGCGACGCCGACCCGCTGGACCAGGTGATCCGCGTCAAAAAAGTGCCGGTCACCATCATTGGCGTGCTCTCCCGCAAGGGCCAGAACGCCATGGGGCAGGACCAGGACGACGTGGTGCTGGTGCCCATCTCCACCTACCGCAACCGCATCCAGGGCGGCGCCAGTGGCAAGCTGCGACGCATCGGTTCGATCAGCGTCAAGGTGCGCGAGGGCCAAAGCATGAAGGTGGCCGAGGACAACATCAAAGACCTGCTGCGCCAGCGCTTCAAGGTGCAGCCCGGCGGCGACGACCCGTTCTCGGTGCGCAACCTCACCGAGATTTTGCAGGCGCAAGAGGCGTCCAGCCGCATCATGACGCTGCTGCTGGCGGCGGTGGCCGGCATCAGCCTGATCATTGGCGGCATCGGCATCATGAACATCATGCTGGTGAGCGTGACCGAACGCACCCGCGAGATCGGCCTGCGCATGGCCCTGGGCGCGCGCGGGCGCGACATCCTGTCGCAGTTTCTGATCGAGGCGGTCACGCTGTCACTGATCGGCGGCGCCATCGGCGTGGCCCTGGGCGCTGTGGCGACTTGGGCCACCGAGCGTTTTGCCGGCTGGCAGGTCAGCATGACGCCTGCGTCCATCGTGCTGGCGGTGGGTTTCTCGGTGTTTGTGGGCGTGTTCTTCGGCTTCTACCCAGCCCGCCGCGCCTCCCGCCTGTTGCCCATCCAGGCGCTGCGCTACGAGTGAGGCGCGCCGGGGATAATTCGTCTCTGACCAACTACGCCGGGAGCACCCTTGGACATTGCATTGCTGATCAAAGCCGCCATCATGGGCGTGGTGGAGGGGCTGACCGAGTTCCTGCCGATCTCGTCCACCGGGCATTTGATCCTGGCAGGCGCCCTGCTCGGCTTTGACGACGACAAGGCCAAGGTGTTTGACATTGCCATCCAGACCGGCGCCATTTTTGCGGTCATCCTGGTCTATTGGCACAAAA
Organism: Betaproteobacteria bacterium; assembly: GCA_037134215.1. Classification (GTDB taxonomy): domain Bacteria; phylum Pseudomonadota; class Gammaproteobacteria; order Burkholderiales; family Burkholderiaceae_C; genus Rhodoferax. Next base: position 5,494 of record JBAXMQ010000114.1, on the reverse strand, counting down.
TCCGCGATACCGTGGTGGCCCTGCCCACGCAGCGCCAGGCGCAAAAGCTGGCGCTCAATGTGCTGATTGCGTTTTTGCCGGCGGTGTTGCTGGGCCTGCTGTTTGGCAAGGCCATCAAAGCCCATCTGTTCACGCCCACCGTGGTCGCCAGCACCTTCATCATCGGCGGCCTGATCATCCTGTGGGCCGAGCGGCGCCAAGCGCGTAACCCGGCGGTGGCCCGCATCCAGGAAGCCGACGACATGACGGCGCTGGATGCGCTCAAGGTGGGCCTGGCGCAGTGCCTGGCCATGGTGCCCGGCACCAGCCGCAGCGGCGCCACCATCATTGGCGGCATGCTGCTGGGCCTGTCGCGCAAAGCCGCCACGGATTTTTCTTTTTACCTGGCCATCCCCACGCTGATCGGCGCCGGCGTCTACAGCCTGTACAAGGAACGCGCCCTGCTCTCGCTGGCCGACCTACCGGTGTTTGTGGTGGGGCTGGTGTTCTCTTTCCTCAGCGCCTGGCTGTGCGTGCGCTGGCTGCTGCGCTTCATCGCCACCCACAGCTTTGTCGGCTTCGCGTGGTACCGCATTGTGTTCGGGCTGGTGGTGCTGGGCACCGCCTGGAGCGGGCTGGTGACCTGGGCGGCTTAAGCCGGCCCGCCCAGCGCAAGCAGTGCCGCCTCTACCGCAGCAGCAGTTGCTGCCGGCTTCTCCATCGGGAACAGGTGGCTGCCGTCGAGCATCATGATGCGACCGCGCACCACCTGCTCGGTCATGGTCATGCCCACCTGCCGCATTTCTGAAGACTGAAGACCGCCAACGAAGGCCGCCGGGCACTTGAGCGGGTGGCGCTTGAGCAGGCGGTCCAGGTTATCGGGCAGTGTGTTGTAGATGGCGGTTTCCACATCACGGTCAAAACTGAGCACGCGCTTTTTGTCAGCGCCTTCGCCCTCATCGTGCGTGCCATGGGCGATGTAGTCCTGCAGCACCTGAGGCTCCCAGCGTGCAAACATTTTCTTGTGCTGAAAATGCGCCAGCGCCTCGGCCTGACTGGCCCAGCTGTTGCGCCGGCGCCGGCTGACCGCACCGGGCGATACCGAACCCACCAGCTGCGTGCTTTTGAGCGCGCCCAGCGTGGTGGCGCGCCAGCCGCCCAGCAGCGGCGAATCGAGCAGCAGCACACCACGCGCCAATTCGGGCGCACGGGCCGCCGCCATCAGGCTGACAAAGCCGCCAAACGAATGGCCCACCAGCCAGGCCGGCTGCCCGGCCCGGTCCACCTCGGCGCGGGTGAAGTCGATCAGCTGCTGCACCAAATGGCGCCAGTTGTTGTTGACGGGGTAGAGCGGGTCGTGGCCAAAGCGCTCGATGGCGCGCACCTTGAAGCCGCGTGCCTTCAAGTGGCCGAACAGCACGCGGTAGGTGCTGGCGCCAAAGCTGTTGGCGTGGGAGAAAACGAGCAGTGCCACGGGCTTAGATCAGTTTTTCTTGCGGCGTGCTGATTTTTTTCAGCGGCAGGCTGCGGCCCGATTGCGCCAGCAGCGGCACCTCGGTGGCCTCGCCGTTCCACATCGGGTCTTCAATGCTGTCAAACACCTCGCGCAGCTTCTGGCCCCAGCTGTTGTGCAGCATGCGGAAGTAGGGATTGTTCTCGTCGATGCACAAGACCTTCTCGGTCTGAAAGCGGTCGGCCTCGTACACCACCATGTCCAGCGGCAGGCCCACTGACAAATTGGATTTGAGGGTGGAGTCCATCGACACCAGTGCGCACTTGGCGGCCTCGTCCAGAGGCGTGTCAGGGGTGATGACACGGTCCAGCACCGGCTTGCCGTACTTGGATTCGCCCACCTGAAAATACGGCGTCTCGGGCGTGGCCTCGATGAAGTTGCCAGCGGAGTAGACCTGGAACAGGCGCATGCCCTCGCCCGCAATCTGGCCGCCAAAAATCAGCGACACATTGAACTCCACCCCCGCCTGCTTGAGCGAGGCCGCGTCGCGCTCGTACACCCGGCGTATGGCCGCACCCAGCACCCGGGTGGCGTCGAACATGCTGCGCGCATTCCAGATGGTGATGGGCTCGCCGCCCTCGGCGTCGGGCAGTTGCTCCACCTGCAGGATCTCGCGTACCGACTGCGACACGCTCAGGTTACCTGCCGACAGCAGCACCATGAAACGCTCGCCCGGTTTCTCATAGACGATCATCTTGCGAAAGGTGCTGATCTGGTCCAGCCCGGCGTTGGTGCGGGAGTCGGACAGAAACACCAGCCCGGCTTTGAGTTTGATGGCGACGCAGTAGGTCATGGTTCGGGGCGGCAAAGGCTCAAGTGTAGTGGCCGGGGTTGCCGAAGGCCGCCTGATAGACTGACCCGACATGTCCGATACCCCAGCCCCCGTGCCATCACCGGCGCCGCAGGAACCGCCCTACGCTTGGGTCGTGGTCTGGGCCTGCTTTGGCAGCCTGGCACTGATCTTTGGCGTGTCGTATTCCTTTGCGGCCTTCTTTGCCTCGTTTGCGGCCGAGTTTGCCGCGCAGCGGGCCGATGTGGCGATGGTATTCGGCCTGTGTGGGCTGATCTACTTTGTGCTGGGTGTGGGTGGCGGCATGCTGGCAGACCGTTTTGGTCCGCGCGCCGTTTGCATGGCCGGCATGGCCGGCATTGCAGCCGGGCTGCTGGGCACCAGCCTGGCGCAATCCATGGGCATGGTGTACCTGTGCTATGGGGTGGGCATCGGCATTGGCATCGCACTGGTGTACACGCCGTCCATCGCCTGCGTGCAGCCCTGGTTCACCCGTCGGCGCGGCCTGGCGGCGGGCATTGCCAGCGCTGGCATTGGCGCTGGCACGCTGGTGGTGCCGCTGCTTGCTTCAGGCGCCATTGCCTGGCTGCAGTGGCGTGATGCGCTGCGGCTGCTGGCGCTGGCCGTGCTGGTGATGGGCCTGGGCTGTGCCGCCCTGATGCGCCGCGCACCGGCCGCCCAGGCCGTTAGCGGTGGCGCCAAACAGCCGCTGCCCGGCCACACCCTGCGCCAGGCGCTGCGCAGCCGCTCGTTCTGGTGGCTGTACCTCGGGGCTGTGCTGGCGGCACCTTCCATGTTTGTGCCCTTTGCCCATGTGTCGGCCGCAGCGCGTGACGCCGGCATCGACGCGGCACAGGCAGTGGGGCTGGTGGGCCTGATCGGCATCGGCAGCCTGGTGGGCCGCTTCGCCATTGGCGCGCTGGCCGACCGGCTGGGCCGTACCCTCACCCTGGTGCTGATGCAGGGCGCCATGGGCGCCACTTACCTGCTGTGGGCAGGCGCGGCCAGCTACCCCCTTTTTGCGCTGTTTGCGTTGTGCTTTGGCCTGAGCTATGGCGGCATCGTGTCGCTTCTGCCGGCCCTGTGCATGGATTATTTTGGCGCCCGTGCGGTGGCCAGCATCATTGGCATGCTCTACAGCGGCGCAGCCTTGGGCAACCTGCTTGGGCCGGTGCTGGCCGGACTGGTGTTTGACCGCACCGGCAGTTACAGCCTGGTGATATGGGCCTGCCTGGCGCTGTCCGCGCTGGCCACCGCGGTGTCGGCGCGTTTGGTGGCAAGTCAGCGCGCCGCAGTCCGCTCAGGCAGTGTCGAGGTCGCGTAAGCTTCCCGCATCGAGTTCGGTCAGCAGAACGCCCAGGGCCTGCCTGTTCTGCGCGTCGGTGGCGCTGTCCAGGGCATCCTGCAGCACATCGCGAATATGGTCGCTCGTCACAAGTTCCATATCCCAGTCAGGGAACAGCCGCTCACGGACATCTTCCACCTCGCTCAGTTGCACGATGCTGTCATGGCGGCGGTCAGCGCGCAGCCGAGCCATCAGCGCCAAGACGTTGTCGCGCGGGCCTTCCAGCCACTGGAAAAAGATACCGCTGCCGAAAACCAACATGCCTGTCACGCCTTGCTCAGGGTTGCAGCGGCGGGCGGTGGCGATGATGCGCTGTACTGCGGCATCGTCCACGTCGGGGGTGGCGCGGCTGCAATAAACCAGGTTGTAAAGCGCCGGGAAGGCGGGGACCAAACCTGGCTCGTCGCCATGGTGATGAAGAATTGAGGTCATGTGTACATCCTAGGTCGGAGTATGCGGTACAAATCAACCGCGCGTCAGGCGCCTCGCAGCAGGTTGCGTGCGGTGGTGTAGCAATGCAGGGCAACTGGCATGAATTCGATGGCAATGCCGTCTAGCGTCATGCTGCCGGTGTAGGTGCGGGTGGTCACCAGTGGGGTGCGTACAAGGGCAAATTTGCCGGCCAATTCTCGCAGGGCTCGAAGTTCGCTTGGGGTGGAAACGATGCGGTCAGACCATTTAATCTCAATGGCGAAGCGAGGTTTTTGGGTGCGCTGGTCGATAGAGACAATATCCACTTCCAGGTCCTGACGGCCTGATTTCCAACGTGCGTAATGCAATGACTGGCTGATTTGGGCGTTGTGAAGCCACTGAGCCCACACGGCGGTTTCGGCCAGGTTGCCCATAGCTTCGTCATCGGCCACCACCATGCCAAAAAGTGCGGCGCGGATGGATGGGTTGGTGAGGTAGACCTTGAAGGTGCGGGCGCGCTGCATGCGCAAGGCGCTGTCATCAATGCGGTGCACGCGGCGGATGAGGTAGGCAGCCTCCAGATACTCCAGGTATTCGCCAAGCTTGATTTTCGCAATGCCGGAGTGCTTGCTCAGGTCTTCCAGCCCAATTTCATTGCCGGTGTTGAAGGCCAAGACGTTGAAGAACCGATTGAGTTCCTGCGTATCGCCAATGCCGTAAAGGCTTGGCAAATCCTTCAGCAAGACTTTGTCCACAATGTCTTGGCGCAGAAACCGTGCAGGGTTGTTGCGTACCGTGGGGTTCATCACCGCTTCGGGGAAGCCGCCGTAGTTAAGGTAATTCACGAACTCGGCGTTGAGTGCGTTGATGTCAGTGGCGTTGTAGGCGGGCGCCCTACCCGGCTGCTCCGGAAGGTCGACGATGAGCGACTCTTCCTGGCCGGCAAAGAGCAAATATTCTGCAAAGGTGAGTGGCGGTAGGATGAACTCAGAGAATCGGCCAGCGCCTGATTCGCGGCTTTTCATGCGCAGCGCCGCGTCAGCAGAGCCACTGGCGATGAAGCGGATATGCGGATAGGTGTCCACCAAGGACTTGAGGTGCGCCTCCCACTCTTTGAGGTACTGGATTTCATCGAAAAGCACCCACAGGGGTTTGCCAGCGGGGTGCTGTTGGAGGTCGATAAAGAGTTGGACCAGGCTTTCCAGGTTGCGGCCTGAGTACAGCGGGGTGTCCAGAGACAGATACAGAATTTGCGTACCGGCCAGGCCCTCAGTCTGAAGCAGTCGTGCGACCAAATGTTTGAGCATGACGGTTTTGCCAACTCGCCTGGGCCCGATCAGCACTACAGCCCGGCGCACCGACGTGTCCATGGCCAGCTCTGCAAATTGAGGAAAGTACGCTCGGCGTGGCCAGGTCGTTTCTTCAGGGTCAATACCCTCTCCTGCCCGCCACCAGG
>JBAXMQ010000113.1:0-10856 GCA_037134215.1 Betaproteobacteria bacterium | reverse complement strand
CACCCGCAGCAGGCAACGTCCCATGGTGGTCTTGCCAGAGCCAGATTCACCGACGATGCCCAGGGACTCACCCGGCATCAGGCTCAAGGAGACGCCGTCCACGGCCTTGATCGGCGCCTTGGCGGTGCCGAAATATTGCTTGAGGTCGCGCACCTGCAAGATCGGCTCGACCGTGCTAGCGAGCGGCGGTCGGCTCAGACGGATGTCGGCGGTACGCCCCAGCTTGGTGACCGAACTGATCAGCATGCGGGTGTAGTCGTCCTTGGGCGCATGGAAAATATCATCCACCGCACCAGTCTCCACCACCTTGCCATGGTTCATCACGATGACCTGATCGGCAATCTCGGCCACCACACCCATGTCGTGCGTGATGAACATCACCGCCATGCCCTGGGACTGCTGCAGGTTCTTGATCAGATCCAGAATTTCAGCCTGCGTGGTGACGTCCAGTGCCGTGGTCGGCTCGTCGGCGATTAACAGCGCCGGCTTACAGGCCAGCGCCATGGCGATCATCACGCGCTGGCGCATACCGCCAGAAAACTCGAAGGTGTAACGGTCCACCGCCCGGGCGGGGTTGGGAATCTCAACCTGGGTCAGCAGTTCCACACAGCGGGCGCGGGCTTGTTCCTTGGACATCTTGAGGTGCAGCGTCAACACCTCCATGATCTGGTTGCCCACCGTGTGAACCGGCGACAGGGAAGACATCGGCTCCTGGAAAATCATGGCGATTTCGGCACCGCGAACCGCACGGATTTCGCGCGAACGCGACCCCAGCCGGGCCAGGTCCACACTGCTGCCATCGGGGCGGTGCAGCACCATGGAGCCACCCACAATGCGTCCGGGCTCGTCCACAATTTGCAAGATGGAGCGCGCCGTCACGCTCTTGCCGCTGCCGCTTTCCCCGACCACACACAGAGTTTGTCCGCGGGCCACGTCAAAAGACACGCCATCGACCGCCTTGATGGTGCCGGTCCTGATCTGAAAATGGGTCTGCAGCCCGCGCACCTGCAACAACACGCCTGACGTAGGCGGCTGGGCGGTTGCGCCCGCCGGTTCGTTCGGAGTACTCATTTGTTGTACGGGTCAGAGGCGTCGCGCAGGCCGTCGCCGAGAAAATTGAGCGCAATCACGGCCAGCACCACGGCTGCCCCGGGGGCGAACAGCCAAGGCGCGGTCGCAATCGAGCGGATGTTCTGAGCCTCGCGTAACAGCACGCCCCAGGAAATCGTCGGTGGCTGGAGCCCGAGGCCCAAGAAACTCAACGAGGTTTCGGCCAGGATCATGGCGGGAATAGCCAGGGAAATAGACGCAATGATGTGGCTGGAGAAACTTGGCAGCATGTGGCGGAAGATGATGCGCCCCTCAGAGGCGCCATCCAGTCGGGCCGCGGTCACGAACTCTTCGGTGCGCAGGCTCAAAAACCGCCCGCGCACCACCCGCGCCAACTGGGCCCAACCGGTGAGCGACAGGATCAGCGTGATCATGAAGTAATTCAGGGTAGCCGGCCAGTTTTGCGGCACTGCCGCCGAGGCTGCCAGCCAGATCGGGATGGTAGGCAGGGACAGCACCAACTCAATCACCCGCTGGATGACAAAGTCGATCCGGCCGCCGTAATAGCCCGAAATGCCACCCAGCACAATGCCGATCGTCAGGGCCAGGAACACCCCCACCAGGCCCACCGACAAGGAGATCTGAGTGCCCACCATGATGCGACTGAACACGCAGCGCCCCAGCCTGTCTGCGCCAAAGAAGAACAGCGGTTGGCGCGCCTCTTGCGAGGCGAACAGGTGAATGCGGGAATCAAAAAGCCCCAGCACCGAATACTCATAGCCTTCGCCCAAAAACTGCAGATAGACCTTGCGCCCACGGTCCTCTTCGTAGAGCGCAGCCAGCGTTTTGGGATCACGCTTGAGCACGTAAGGATGGATGTAAGGCCTCAAGGACCAACTGCCGTCGCTCGATGTGTCTATCAGGTGCAGCGCCTGAGGAGGATGAAACGCCGTGCGAACATTTTGCTTGGACGGGTCATTCACGGCGAAGAAGCCTGGTACCACTGCCACAAGGTACAAGGCAGCCGTGACGATCAAACCCGCCATCGCCAGTTGGTGACGCTTGAAAGCCCACCAGACCAGCTGCCACTGCGACGCCACCGCCAGGCGGCTTGAGGCGGAGGTGCTGCTATTCAAGGCGAATGCGCGGATCGACCAGCGCCAGCAAAATGTCGCTCACCAGCGAGCCCAAGACCGTCAGGCCACAAATCAGCAGAATGAAGGCGCCGGCCAGGTACATGTCCTGACTCATGAGGGATTGAAGCAGGAGGGGGCCGGCTGTGGGCAGGCTCAGCACAATGGCCACAATGATGGAACCGGACACCAGGTTCGGTAGCAACCAGGCAATGGTCGAGATAAAGGGGTTCATCGCCAGACGCAAGGGGTACTTCACGAGCAGGGTGAACTCGGACAGCCCTTTGGCCCGTGCCGTGGTGACATAGGGCTTGTGCAATTCGTCCAACATGTTGGCGCGCATCACACGGATCAGACTGGCGGTCCCCGACACAGCCAGGATCACGACCGGTATCCACAGGTGCTGCAGCAGGTCGATGAGCTTGTTCACGCTCCAGGGTGCCGTCAGGTACTCCTCAGAAAACAGACCACCAACGTTCTGCCCGAACTGCACAGCAGCCACGTACATGAGCACCAGCGCCAGCAAAAAACTCGGGATTGCCAGCCCCAGGAAAGACAAACCCGTGACGATGTAATCGGCCACCGAGTACTTCTTGACCGCCGAGAACACGCCAACCGGTAGCGCTATGCCCCAGGTCAGCAGCAGGGCAGACAGTGTGAGGAGCAGTGTCAGCGCCATCCGTTCCCAGATCAAGTCGCCCACGGGCTGCTGCCACTCGAAGCTCATACCAAAATCACCCCGAAAGACAATGTTGGAGATCCACTTCCAGTACTGCACGATCAGCGGCTGGTCCAGGCCGAAGCGGTTGCGCAGATCGGCCGCCGTGTTCTGGTCCACCACCTCGTTTGACGCCGCCAGCGTGGCGATGTACGTGGTGACGTAGTCGCCAGGCGGCAGTTGGATCAGGACAAAGGACAGGAAGCTGATCGCCAACAGAAACGGCAGCATCCACAGCAGCCGCTTGACGATGAAGACCAGCATCTGATCTCAGCTCTTGGTGAAGAAGAACTGCTGCGGCATCGCCGGGCCCGGGTTTGGCCAGGACCAGGCGCTGGGGTAGCTCTTGGGAACGTTTTGCAGGTTGTTCTTGGCAATGCCGAAAGAATTCACCGCAAGGCACACACCAATCGTCTCAAACGCGTCGGCGCACAGGTCAAACACCTGCTTCATCAGCTCACCACGCTTTTTGAGGTCTGCCGTTGCACGCGCATCATCATAAAGTTTCATGCGCTGCTTTTGGCTGGCAGGCGGTTCCTGCCCATCTTTGCCACCCGACACATACCACTGGGTCCACGGGATCGCATAACGGGACCCCTGCGGGTGCTGGGCAAAGTAGTCGCGGGCGTCGAGCATCGGGTCCAGACCGCCAGGTCCGTTCCAGACAGCCGCGTCATGCTCGTTACTGTCGCCACGCGTGTAGTACAAAGCGCGCTCAATGGCGTTGACCTTGATATCAATACCGATCTCGGCCCAGTGGCGCTTGACCAACTCCAGCGTGTCCACCGCATCGGGGTAGAGCGTGGGGATCACATCGATGGAGAAAAACACTTTTTGGCCATCGGGCCGCAGCCGAAATTTCTGCGCATCGCGTTTGCTGTAGCCAAGGCGATCCAGGATCTCATTGGCCAACTTGGGGTCGTGCTTGGTGAACTGGTGCGACAGTTTTTCGTTGAACCAGGGATGGCCGGGCCGCGGACCCGTCTGGTAGGGCTCTGATTGACCCAGGTAGACCAGGTCAATGATCTCCTTGCGGTTCATGCCCAGCGAGAGCGCCTGCCGGAATTCCTTGTTGGCGAACATCTCACGCATCTTGGCGTCTTTGTGCGTCATATTCAGGTAGATCTGCACCTGCTGCGAACCTGCATTGACGAGTTCAATCAGCCGATAGCCACCCTTTTGCATGTTTTGCGACAGGGTGGGCTTGTTCTGCAGCGAGTCGATGTGCCGCTCCTGGATGTCGAGCTTGCCAGACAACGCATCGAGCATGAGCGACTCGACGTCTTGCGCAATGCTGAAAGTCAGTCGATCGATGTAAGGCAATTGCTGACCGGTCTGGTCGACCTGCCAGAAGTAGGCATTGCGCTCCATCACGACACGGGTCACACCGCCCGAATAGGCCTCAGTCACCACCCACGGGTCCAGCGTCGGTTTCTCGACGTTGCCCCAGCGCGCCGGGATTTCAATGTCGCCACACTTGTTGCGGAACAAAGCCGCCCAGTCGGACAAATTGGCCGCCTTGGCCAGTGCCGCCGCATTGGGGTTGTACTTGGGGTGAAACTGGCTGCAGTAATGCTTGGGGAACAGCGTCGGGTACTGACCCAGCGGGGTGGCCATTTGCTCGAGAAACAAGGCATAGGGAGAAGCAAAGGTGAATTTCACCGTTGTATCGTTGAGCTTGGTCACCACCGCAGGCTTGTTTGCGATCACAAGGGTTGACGGCACTGATTTGTACAACTCGCTGTTCTTGGCGCAGTCCTCGATTGAAAAAAGGATGTCGTCTGCTGTGAACGGCTTGCCATCGGACCACTTCATGCCAGGACGAAGCGTGAAGGTGAACTCGGTGGAATTGGCGTTGACCTCCCATTTGGAGGCGACGCAGGGCAAGACCTCCGTGAATGCCATGTTCCAACGCACCAGACCCTGATTGCCCACCATGCGCAAAATGCCATTGTGATCGGCGCTGCCGCGCAGGCCACGCCGCAAAGCGCCACCGTAGGTGCCCACCTTTTCAGCCTGCACCACCAGCGGGGCAGACGGAAGCCGTTGGGCCAGGGCTGGCAATTTGCCCTCGCTGACCAATTTGGCCAATGCTGGCGCTTCCTTGCCCGCCTGGGCCCAGGCCGTGCGTCCGACACCAGCCAGCGTGACGGCGCCAGCAAAGCCTTTGAGAACCTGGCGACGCCGTGCGTCGCGAGGGCTCGTGGAACGAGGGTCTTGGTTCATGCAATCACTCCAACAGAGGTAGGACAAGCGGATGGGCCCACGTCGGTCTGACCTGGGCCCGTGAAGCGTCTCATCCCCGACAGGCGGGGCGCAGCGACAGGGGTTGACTTTGTTTGACAACCGACCCACTGTCAAGCAGTAACTCGTCAGTACAAACCCTAGGAAGCGAAAAGTACTGGCGCTTAACCATAATTCGCACAACAATAGAGGTTGAATTCGTCTTACAACAATTAAGACGTCATACCAATAGACCACCCATCGCCAAAGGGCTGACATGAAGCAATCCACGCTCTCCCTGGACGAATTCAGCGCCTCGGTGCTGGCGGTACCGCCCTTGGCGCGACGCAGTGATCTGACCGTTGACGACGCCGCTAACCGGCAGTTGATCCGGCATATCGAGCAGGGCGGCATCCGCACCCTGCTGTATGGTGGCAACGCCAACCTGTACCACATGCCCATGAGGGAATTCGCCCCCATGCTGGGCATGCTGGCCGATGCCGCTGGCCCACAGACCCGGGTCATTCCTTCTGTGGGCCCGGACTTCGGCAAAATGATAGAGCAGGCCCACCTTCTGCGGAATTCGGGCTATCAGACCGCGATGGTCTTGCCCATGCAAGGCTTCACCACGCCGCAGGGTGTGGCCGACGGTCTCACGCGCTTCGTCGACAGGGCGGGGATGCCGGTCACCCTGTACATCAAGAGCGAACACTATGTCGACTTGGACACCTTGCAGGCCCTGGTGGAGGCCGGCACGGTGCTGTGCGTGAAATACGCCATCGTGCGAGCAGAACCGGAGAATGACCTCTTTCTTCAGACCATGATCGACCGGATCTCCAGCCGCCGCATTGTCAGCGGCATGGGCGAACGACCCGTGCTTGCGCATCTCGCGCAGTTTGGTCTGGCGTCGTTCACCACAGGCTCGGGTTGCATTGCGCCCATGGCCTGTATGGCCCTGCTTCGCGCACTGCAGAACCAGGACATGGCAGAGGCCCTTCGCCTGCACGCGCTGTTTTTGCCGCTGGAGACGCTGCGAGACGCCGTGTCGCTGATTCGTGTGCTGCACGATGCGGTCAGCCTGTCGGGCGTGGCCGACATGGGCGCTCAATTGCCCCTGCTCAGTCCCTCGCCGGCCGCCATGCGCCCCGAGATCGAAGCCACGGCCAAGCGTCTGCTGGCGGCCAATGGCCACGTGTAACAACGGGCGCTGACCATGACTGCGCGCCGCCATCCTGAGAGCCTGGCCGATCGGGTCTACCGGGAATTGCTGGCGCAAATCATTCAGGGTGACCTGCAGGAGGGTGACCGACTCTCCACAGAACAGACCCTGTCCGAACAGTTCAAGACCTCGCGACCGACCGTCCGAGAGGCCCTCTCAAGGCTGCGTGCGGACGGCATCATCACCAGCCGCCAGGGGGCTGGCACCTTTGTGACGCGCCGCCCTGACCCCGACTTGCCCCGCTTCATGCCGCTGGAGTCGCTGTCCGACGTCCGCAGGTGCATTGAATTTCGCATCGTCATTGAGGGTGGGGCCGCCGCCCTGGCGGCAGAGATGGCCGATGAGGCGGACCTGAGGCTAATTCAGCAGGAGCTGGCGCGCCTGCAAACCGCGGTCAACAACCTTGTTCTGGGCGTGCAGGAGGACTTCGACTTTCACATGGCCATTGCCCGCGCCAGCAAGAACCAGTTTTTCGTGTCGGTGATCGCTTCGATTCAACAACATGTCACCTTCGGCATGAACCTGTTGCGCAATTTCTCCCTCAGCAAGAGCCAGGAAAGATTGCTGGGTGTTCAGGCCGAACACGTGGCTGTGGTCGATGCCATTGTGCGGCGCGACAGTGCAGCGGCAGAAGCAGCCATGCGAAAGCACCTCGAAAATACAAAGTCGCGAATGTTTGGCAGTTGACACCCACCCCGAGCGCCCACGCCGCCTACACCCAGGAGTTGATTCCATGCCCACCGTATTGACTGCAGCCCAACGCACCGCTTACGAGACAGACGGCTTTGTCATGGTTCCTTCGCTGTTTGACGCAGAAGAAATCACCTCGATGCGCCGAGCCATGGAGCAGGACCCGGCGCTCAAGCAAAGCCTGTACGAGCGCCGCGATGCCCAGGGCAAGGCCACCCGGATCGCCCTGTGGAACGAGCCCGGTGACAGCGTCTATGGTTTGGCGGCGCGCAGCGAACGGGTGGTCGACACCATCGAAGATATGCTGGGGGCTGAGGTTTACCACTACCACTCCAAACTCACGGCCAAAGAACCCTTTGACGGCGGGGCCTGGGAGTGGCATCAGGACTACGGCTACTGGTACCACAACGGTTGCTTGTTCCCGCACATGGCCAGCGTGATGGTGGCACTGGACCAGGCAGACCGCCATAACGGTTGCCTGCAGGTGATTCGCGGCTCACACCGGGCCGGTCGTATCAACCACAGCACCGGGCCGGGCGAACAGGTCGGTGCCGATATGGAGCGGGTGAACCAGATGTTGCAACAGATGGATCTGGTTTACGCTGAAATGGCGCCGGGAGACGGCTTGTTCTTCCACAGCAATGTGATGCATCGCTCTGACCAAAACCGCTCGCCCAACCGGCGCTGGACCGTGCTCTTTTGCTACAACGCGGTACACAACAGCCCTTACAAGGCGCAATCCCACGCCAACTACACGAAACTCGACAAGGTGCCCAACGCCGCTGTCAAAGCGGCAGGCGTTCGCCTGAGCGACCCATCCCAATCGCGCTTTCAGACCAAGAGCGAGCATGCGGCACCCAGTGCCATCACGCCCTGAGCATGCTCCCACTCGACCAAGGACAGGCCAACATGATCCCACGCCTTCTGCTGACGGGTGCTGCCGGCAAGCTCGGCCGCCACCTGCGCACCAGCCTGCGGCCCTATGCCCAACTGATGCGCCTGTCTGACATCGCAGCCATGGACCCGGCCGGCCCGGCTGAAGAGCTCATGCCCTGCCAACTGGCCGACAAGCAGGCGGTGGATCGCCTGGTGCAAGGCTGCAATGCGGTTGTGCACATGGGTGGTCTGCCCACAGACCATGCCTTTGAAGATATTCTGGAAGCCAATATCAAGGGTGTCTTGCACATTTACGAAGGCGCCCGTCGGCACGCCGTCGAGCGGGTGATCTTTGCCAGCTCCAACCATGTGGTCGGCTTCCATTTGCAGGAGGAGGTGCTGGGTACAGATTGCGTGCGCCGTCCGGACAGCTATTACGGCCTGTCCAAATCCTTTGGCGAAGATGTGGCGCAGTTTTACTGGAACCGTTACGGCATCCAGAGTGCGAGTCTGCGCATCGGCTCGGCCTTCCCGGAACCCAGGGACAGGCGCATGATGCACACCTGGCTCAGCTACCGCGACCTGACCGAGTTGATTCGATGCTGCCTGCAAGCCCCCCACCTTGGCCACACGGTGGTGTTTGGAATGTCGGATAACCCGGAACCCTGGTGGGACAACTCGGGCGCAGCCCATCTGGGCTTCAAGCCACAGGACAGTTCGACACCCTTTCGGACGGTCAGCGAGCAAATCCCGCCGCTGGCCGCCGACGACCCGGCACGCCGCTACCAGGGCGGCGCGTTCGTCAAATTCGGGCCCTATGACACCCCACCAGTTGCGGACTGAACAGGGCCTGCCACCGTTTCATCAAGCTCACAAGGACACCCCATGGACGCTGTCATCTCCTATCCGCGCGACCCCGCGACACCGGTTTCGCACCTGCCTTTCAGCCCCGCAGTGCGCGTAGGTCAATTGGTTTTTGTGTCGGGACAGGCCTCCGTGGACGCCGTCGGCGCCATTGTGTCGGACTCCTTTGAGGGTGAGTTTCGGCGCTCGGTGGAAAACCTGCGCCTGGTTCTGCAGTCTGCGGGTTGTACGCTGGCTGACGTGGTGCAAACCCGTAACTATGTGCGTGAGGCCAGTGATCTGCCCGAGTTCAATCGGCTCTACCGCGAGTACTTCAAGGCGCCCTACCCGGCCCGCACCACCATCACCGGATGCCTCTCACCGGCTTTGCGCTTTGAGCTGGAATGCATCGCCGTCGCGGCTGGCGGCCAGCCATGAAACGGCCGCAAAAGGTCCTGTTCATCTCGGCTGATCAATGGCGTGGCGAATGCCTGTCAGCGCTCGGCCACCCGGTGGTGAAGACGCCGCATCTGGATGCGCTGGCCAGCGACGGCCTGCTGTTTCGTCAACACTTTTCCGTGACAGCGCCCTGCGGCCCGTCGCGCGCCAGTTTGCATACCGGCCTCTACCTGATGAATCACCGTTCGGGCCGCAATGGCACGCCGCTGGACGAGCGCCACACCAACCTGGCCAAGGAGGTGCGAAAGCTCGGCTTCGACCCGATGTTGTTCGGCTACACCGACACCAGTGCCGACCCGCGCGGCCGGCATCCGGACGACCCGGCACTGCGTACTTTTGAGGGGCCATTGCCGGGCTACCGGATTGGCCTGCTGTACCCGGATTACATGGCCGCCTGGATGCAAGACCTTCGCGCCAAGGGCTACCAGTTCGAGGGCCGCAAGGATGTGTACCAGCCCCAACCGGGTTTTGTCAAACCGCCAGACCGGGGACATCGTTTTATACCGACGCAGTTCAAAGCCCAGGACAGCGATACCAACTACATGGCTGATCAGGTCATCGACTGGCTGGGGGACCACCGCCAGGACGACTGGTTCATGCACTGTGTGTTCCTGCGCCCCCATCCACCGGTGATCGCCCCAGAGCCCTACAACGCCCTGTATGACCCGGCCAGCGTGGCGCTGCCCAACCGTTGCGACACCCCGGAGCAGGAGGCCGCCCAGCACCCGCACCTGGCGCATTGGATCCATTGCTTTGAACGTCCCAGCCACTACGACGAGCACAACCCCAACAACCTGGTTCGCATGCCAGAGCTCGAGTTGCGGCAGATGCGCGCCTGCTACTACAGCATGATGAACGAGGTGGACGATGCCGTCGGGCGCATCGTCGCCCACCTCAAGGCCACGGGTGAGTACGACAACACCCTCATCATCTTCACCTGCGACCATGGCGAGATGGGCGGTGACCACTACACCTGGGGCAAAGAGTTGTACTTTGACCCCAGCTTCTACATTCCACTGATCATCCGGGACCCTAGGCCTCAGGCCGACGCTGCGCGCGGCAGCCAGGTCAGCCATTTCACCGAGTCGGTGGACCTGATGCCCACTGTGCTGGACTGGTTGGGGGCCACCGCGCCGGCACAATGCGACGGCCGCTCACTGCTGCCCTTCCTGAGTGGCAGCACGCCCGAACATTGGCGTGAAGAGGCCCACATGGAACTGGATTTCCGCAGCAGCCCCTGGGGCAGTTTTGACGGCGAGACCGCCCTCGGTCTGGTGCCTGACGAGTGCCAGTTGGCGATCATCCGGGGCCGACGCTGGAAATATGTCCACTTTGCCGCTTTGCCCGCCCTGCTCTTTGATCTGCAGGAAGACCCGACCGAGATGCACAACCTGGCGCAAGACCCGGCATGCCAGGGCATTCTGCTGGAGATGGCGCAAAAAATGCTCTCTTGGCGGCTGTGCCAGCAGGAGCATGTACTGAGCAATTTGCACAATGGCCCCCAAGGCGTGGAAGACCGCCGTCGCGCCAGATACTGAGGCGCTAGTAAGGCAAGGGCGCTGGCCTCAGACCGGCAAGGCGACCTGATGGTCCCGGCTGAACTGGTAGTCCTTGAAAATGTGCTCGGCGCTCAGCGTCTGGTAGC
>JBAXMQ010000112.1:0-10934 GCA_037134215.1 Betaproteobacteria bacterium | reverse complement strand
CGGTATAGCCGGCGCGCTTGGCCATCTCGATCGCGGCAAAGGTTTCGGTCAGCGTGCCGATCTGGTTGATCTTGATCAGGATCGAGTTGGCAATGCCCTTGTCGATCCCTTCCTTGAAGATGCGGGTGTTGGTGACAAACAGGTCATCGCCGACGATTTGCACCTTTTTGCCTAGGCGGTCGGTCAGCACTTTCCAGCCGTCCCAGTCGCTCTCGCTCATGCCGTCTTCGATGCTGATGATGGGGTATTTGTCGACCCATGTCGCCAGCACATCCGTCCACTCTTCAGAGCTCAGGCTCAGGCCCTCGCCCTCCAGATGGTACTTGCCATCGCGGTAGAACTCACTTGCTGCGCAGTCCAGGGCCAGCGCGATCTGGCTGCCTGCCACGTAGCCGGCCTTGTCGATCGCCTCCAGAATCAGCTGGATGGCCGCCTCATGGCTGGCGACATTGGGCGCAAAACCGCCTTCGTCACCGACCGCCACACTCATGCCCTTGTCGTGCAGGATCTTCTTGAGCGCATGAAACACCTCTGCGCCGTAGCGCAGCGCTTCCCGGAAATTGGGCGCACCCACCGGGATGATCATGAACTCCTGCAAGTCAAGGTTGTTGTTGGCGTGCGCGCCGCCGTTGACCACATTCATCATGGGAACGGGCATTTGCATGGAACCCATGCCGCCAAAGTAGCGGTACAGCGGCAGGCCCGATTCTTCGGCGGCGGCGCGGGCCACGGCCATGGAGACGGCGAGCATGGCATTGGCGCCAAGTCGCGACTTGTTCTCGGTGCCATCCAGGTCGATCAGCGTCTTGTCGAGAAAAGCCTGCTCCGAAGCGTCCAGCCCCAGCACCGCCTCGGATATCTCGGTGTTGATGTGTTCCACCGCCTTGCGAACACCCTTGCCGAGGTAGCGGTCCGGGTCGCCGTCGCGCAACTCAATGGCTTCTCGACTGCCGGTCGATGCGCCCGATGGCACGGCCGCACGGCCCATGGTGCCAGACTCCAGCAACACGTCACATTCCACGGTGGGGTTGCCACGCGAGTCCAGAATCTCGCGGCCCACGATATCAACAATTGCACTCATCGATGTCTTTCCAAACAAAAATCAAAAAAATTAAACCCCTCACAGCGTCATGCGCTATCGGTGGTCATGCAGGCACAGGTCGAGTTCAAACGCCGATCCGTTCTTCAAGGTAGCCGCTTTTCTTGGTCACTGCATCAAGCGCCATCAAGGTTTCCAGCAATGCCCTCATGTGCTTGAGCGGCACTGCATTGGGGCCGTCGCTCAGCGCCTGGTGCGGGTTTGGATGGGTTTCCATGAAAAGACCCGCCACGCCCACCGCCACGGCGGCACGGGCCAGTACCGGCACCATCTCTCGCTGGCCGCCACTGCTGCTGCCCTGGCCGCCCGGCAACTGCACCGAGTGGGTGGCGTCAAACACCACGGGCGCGCCGGTTTCGCGCAGGATGGCCAGGGACCGCATATCGCTGACGAGGTTGTTGTAGCCAAAGCTGGCGCCGCGTTCGCACGCCATGAAGCGGTCCTCGTCCAGACCTGCGTCGCGCGCCGCTGCTCGGGCCTTGTCGATCACATGCACCATGTCATGCGGCGCCAGGAACTGCCCCTTCTTGATATTGACCGGTTTGCCTGACTGCGCCACAGCGCGGATGAAGTCGGTTTGCCGGCACAAAAATGCCGGCGTCTGCAGCACATCGACCACAGCCGCCACCGCAGCGATTTGGTCTTCTGCGTGCACGTCAGTCAGCACCGGCACCTGCAGCTCCCGCTTGACTTTGGCCAAAATCTCCAAGCCCTGTGCCATGCCCGGTCCGCGAAAGCTGCTGCCACTGGAACGATTGGCCTTGTCAAAGCTGCTTTTGAAAATGAAGGGAATACCCAGTTCGGTGGCGATCTCTTTGAGCGCGCCGGCTGTATCCATCTGCAACTGTTCCGACTCGATCACGCAGGGGCCGGCAATCAGGAAAAAAGGCCGCCGCAGTCCGACATCGAAACCACACAATTCCATCAGGCCACGGCTTTCAGATTTTTGCCGCCGCTTTGGTGGTCGAGCGCCGCTTTGATGAACGCGTTGAACAGCGGGTGGCCGTTCCACGGCGTGGATTTGAACTCCGGGTGAAATTGGACGCCAATGAACCAGGGGTGCACGTTGCTGGGCAACTCGACGATTTCAGTGAGTTGTTCCCGCTGGGTGAGCGCTGAGATCACCAGGCCGTGCTGACGCAGGGTGTCCAGGTAATTCACATTGGCTTCGTAGCGGTGGCGATGCCGCTCGGTGACAAGGTCACCGTAAATCTGGTGCGCCAGTGTGCCTGGCGCCACATCGGAGCTTTGGGCGCCCAGGCGCATGGTGCCTCCCAGGTCCGAGTGTTCGTCACGGGTTTTGATGGTGCCGTCCTGGTCTTTCCACTCGGTGATCAGGGCAATCACCGGGTAGGGCGTCTCGGGCTCGAACTCACTGCTGTTGGCGCCAGCGAGGCCAGCCACATGGCGCGCAAACTCGATGGTGGCCACCTGCATGCCCAGGCAAATACCCAGGTAGGGCACTTTGTTTTCGCGGGCAAAGCGCGCCGCACAAATTTTGCCCTCGATACCGCGCTTGCCGAAACCGCCCGGCACCAGGATGGCGTCAAAGCGCGCCAGTTGGGGTACGGTGTCCGGCGTGATGGTTTCCGAGTCGATGTAGTCGATCTTCACCCGCACATGGTTCTTCATGCCGGCGTGGCGCAGTGCCTCATTGAGCGATTTGTAGCTGTCGCTCAGGTCCACATACTTGCCGACCATGGCGATGTTGACCTCGCTGCGCGGATGCTCGGTCTCGTAGACCAGATCGTCCCAGCGTTTGAGTTTGGCCGGCGGCGTGTTCAGGCGCAGCTTGTCGCAGATCAGGCCGTCGAGCCCCTGCTCGTGCAGCATGCGCGGCACCTTGTAGATGGTGTCCACATCCCACATCGAGATCACCCCCCACACCGGCACGTTGGAGAACAGCGAGATCTTCTCCCGCTCTTCGTTGGGGATGGGCCGGTCGGCGCGGCAGATCAAGGCGTCGGCCTGGATGCCGATTTCACGCAGCTGTTTGGCCGTGTGCTGGGTGGGCTTGGTCTTGAGCTCGCCGGCGGCGGCGATCCACGGCACGTAGCTAAGGTGCACGAAGGCGCTGTTGTTGGGGCCCAGGTGGAGGCTCATCTGGCGCACCGCCTCCAGAAACGGCAAAGACTCGATGTCGCCGACCGTCCCGCCAATTTCGACAATGGCGACATCGACGGCATCCGGCGTGCCGACGCCCGCGCCGCGCTTGACGAAGTCCTGGATTTCATTGGTCACATGCGGGATCACCTGCACGGTCTTGCCCAGGTAATCACCCCGGCGCTCTTTTTCCAGCACGCTTTTGTAGATCTGGCCGGTGGTGAAGTTGTTGGCCCGCCGCATGCGGGTCTCGACAAAGCGCTCGTAGTGGCCCAGATCGAGGTCGGTCTCGGCACCGTCGTCGGTCACGAACACCTCGCCATGCTGGAACGGCGACATGGTGCCGGGATCCACATTGAGGTAGGGGTCGAGCTTGATCAGAGTGACTTTGAGGCCCCGCGATTCCAGTATCGCTGCGAGGGAGGCTGAGGCGATTCCCTTTCCAAGGGAGGACACCACACCGCCGGTGACGAAGACAAATTTGGTCATGTCAGGGGGAGCATCAAGCTCAAGGAGGTGGTAAACATCGATTATACGGGCCGCCTCTGCAGGGCAGGCTCTGCTACATTGCCCTCCATGAACGATCTTGCTGGAAAACACATCGTGCTCGGCCTGACCGGCGGTATTGCCTGTTACAAGGCCGCTGAGCTGTGCCGAGCCCTGATCAAACAGGGGGCGACAGTCCAGGTGGTGATGACCGAAGCTGCCACGCAGTTCATCACGCCGGTCACCATGCAGGCCTTGAGCCAGCGCCCGGTTCATGGCTCGCAGTGGGACCCGCGGGCTGACAACAACATGCTGCACATCAACCTGAGCCGTCACGCAGATGCCTGCCTGATCGCGCCCTGCAGCGCGGATTTCATCGCCAAACTGGCGCAAGGCCGGGCCGACGACCTGCTCAGCCTGCTGTGTTTGGCGCGGCCACTGGAACGGCTGCCTTTGTTGCTGGCGCCGGCCATGAATCGCGAAATGTGGGCCCACCCGGCGACCCAACGCAATGTGGCACAAGTGGGTGCCGATGGCGCCACCGTGCTGGGTGTCGGCCAGGGCGAACAGGCCTGTGGTGAAACCGGTGACGGCCGCATGCTGGAGCCGCAAGAATTGGTCGAAGACTTGGTAGCCTTTTTTCAGCCCAAGCCGCTGGCCGGCCAGCACCTGCTGATCACTGCCGGCCCGACCTATGAGGCGATTGACCCGGTGCGTGGCATCACCAACCTGTCCAGCGGCAAGATGGGGTTTGGCCTGGCCCGCGCTGCCCGCGAGGCCGGTGCCAGCGTCACTTTGGTGGCTGGCCCGGTCAGCCTGGCCACACCCCGAGGTGTCGCGCGTGTCGACGTGCGCTCGGCCCGCGAGATGATGGCGGCAGTGGCGCAACACATGGAAGCCGCATCCTTGTTCATCGCTTGCGCCGCCGTGGCAGATTGGCGTCCCGCTGTGGCCGCGGATCAGAAGATCAAGAAGGACGGCTCGGGCCAGGTGCCAAACTTGAACTTTATCGAAAATCCGGACATTCTGGCCACGGTCGCTCAGTCGGCACGTGGGCGCAGCGGCGCGTTGTACTGCGTCGGATTTGCTGCCGAGAGCCAGGACCTGCTGGCCAATGCCCAAGCCAAGCGGGCGCGCAAGGGCGTGCCGCTGCTGGTCGGCAACATCGGACCGGCCACTTTCGGTCAGGACGACAACGCGCTGCTGTTGGTCGATGAGGCGGGTGTGCTCGAACTGCCACACAACTCAAAGCTGGCGCTTGCTCGCCAATTGATAGCAAATATTGCAGGCCGGATAAGGGCTGGAGGCCAAAATGATGCAGGTTGATGTGAAGGTGATTGATCCGCGCATGGCCGACCAACTGCCGGCCTATGCCACGCCGGGCAGCGCCGGCCTGGACTTGCGAGCCTGCCTGGCTGAGCCTCTCACGCTCGAGCCCAATGCCTGGCAATTGGTGCCCACCGGCATCGCCATTTACCTCAAGGACCCAAACTTTGCAGCCCTCATCCTGCCGCGCTCGGGTCTGGGCCACAAGCACGGCATCGTGCTGGGCAACCTGGTGGGCCTGATCGACAGTGACTACCAGGGTCAGCTCATGGTGAGCGCCTGGAACCGGAGCACGGTGGCCTTCACCATCGCTCCCCTGGAGCGCATCGCCCAGTTGGTGATCGTGCCGGTGGTGCAGGCGCAGTTCAAGGTGGTCGAGGCGTTCCCGACGAGTGTGCGCGGCGAGGCAGGCTACGGCTCCACCGGCAAGGCCTGACTCAGTGCAGTCGTCCAGGTCCGGGTCGGGCGTCAGCCACTGGCGTGATCTGGAAAAATCCGGTGCCGGCTGAGCCGGCACCCATCTCCTCGTCGCTTGCTTCCCGCACCGAGGCCACGCGCAGGCTCAGGCGAAGTGCGATTCCGGCCAAGGGGTGGTTACCGTCCAGCACCACATGCTCGGGGTAGATGTCGGTCACGGTCAGCAGGGTCTCCGCTGAAGCTTGTGCCTGACAGCCCGGGGGCAGCGAGGCGCCAGCGAAGGTCATGCCCTCTTCCAACTCGGGCGGGAACAGGTGGCGCGCCTCCAGAAAGATCAGCCGGTCATTGAAGTCACCAAAACCCTGTTCGGGCTCAATATGCAGGTCGACCCGGGCGCCCGGGGCGTGGCCCTGCAGCGCTGCCTCAATCACCGCCAGCAGGTCAGAGCCACCCAGCAGGAACTCGATCGGCTCCTCAAGAACGTCCAATATCTCGCCCATCGTGTCTTTCAGGGTCCAGGTCAGGCCGACCACGCAATGTTGATTGATTTCCATAGGAGAATTGTCGCAGTTTGAAGGTCAGAGCGCGCAGAGCCGATCCGGCTGCAACACGGAATGGATATCCCCCGATGAATGTGTCCGAACCCCTGTCCCTGCTTGGTGGTCTCAGTCCAGAGAGGTTCATGGCGCGGCATTGGCAAAAAAAGCCGCTGTTGGTGCGGCAGGCCGTGACCCAGCCGCAGGCCCTGCTGAGCCGCGCTGATTTGTTTGATTTGGCCGACCGGGACGGGGTCGAATCGCGACTGGTGGAGCAGCAGGGCGCCCACTGGCGGCTGCGGCAAGGCCCGTTCGCCCGGCGTGCCTTGCCGGCCTTGAAGCGGCCGGGTTGGACTCTGCTGGTGCAAGGGGTGGATCTGCATCTGCAGGCCGCGCATGACATGCTGCAGCGCTTTCGCTTTGCGCCGGATTGCCGGCTCGATGACGTGATGGTGAGCTACGCCACCGACGGCGGTGGTGTCGGGCCGCATTTTGACAGCTACGATGTCTTTCTGCTGCAGTTGCAGGGGCGCCGACGCTGGCGCATCAGCCGACAGAAGGACCTGAGCCTTCAAACGGATAAGCCTCTGAAGATCCTGGCCCACTTCATCCCGGAGCAGGAGTACCTGCTGGAGCCGGGTGACATGCTGTACCTGCCCCCCCGTTACGCCCATGAGGGCGTGGCGATGGGGGAATGCATGACCTGCTCGATCGGTTTTCGCGCGCCGGGGCTTGGGGAACTTGCGCGTGAACTGCTGCAGCGGCTGGCCGATGATGCGCAGGAGCTGGCCGGTGCCGCCCTCTACCGCGATCCGCGTCAGGCTGCAGTCTCTCAGCCGGCGCAGATACCAGCGTCTGTGCAGGACTTTGCGCAGACGGCTTTGCAAGGTGTCATGGCTGATCGGCTGGCTTTGGACCGGGCCCTGGGCGAACTGTTGACGGAGCCCAAGCATGCGGTGTGGTTTGAACGCACCGACGATGCGGCTCTCAACAGCGATCGGGGCGTTCGGCTGGACCGTCGCACCAAAATGATGTTTGATGACAGCCACGTCTTCATCAACGGTGAGGCCTTCCGTGCCGGAGGGCGAGACGCGAGCTTGATGCGGAGCCTGGCCAATGAGCGCTGTTTGACCCATTTCCAGATCACTCGCTTGGGTGCCGACGCGCAGGACTTGCTGCAACAGTGGCTTCATGCGGGGTGGCTCCATGCAGGCTGAGGCACCCGCTGCCCCGCTCAATGGGTCTTTCTCGGGTCGCGTGCAATTTGTCGGCTTGCTGCGCAGTGCACTCGAACAATCGGCACGCGAGGGATGGCCTGAACTCATACTCAGTGACGCGACGTTTGAGGACTGGCCGCTGGCGGAAGCTGCCACCGTGGAGAGCCTGCAACAATGGGCCAAACCCGGTCGGCGCATGGTCATGTTGGCAGCCCGGTTTGACCGGGTGCAGCGTGACCAGCCCCGATTCGTTGCTTGGCGCAAAGCCAATAGCCACCTCATCGAATGCAGACTCTGCTCGGCCGATGCGGCCGACGGACCGCCCAGCGCCCTGTGGTCGCCGAAGTGGTTTTTGCAGCGCACCGACCTGGAGGCCTGTGCCGGCGTGCACGGTGTGGACCGCCGACGCTGGATGGCGGTGCGGGAAGCGATTGGAATCAGCTTGCGCGCCAGCAGGCCCGGCTTCCCGGTTACCACCCTGGGTTTGTAAGGCGGGACGCCTGATTCTGCTGAAGCCACGCCGAAAGATCGGTAATCTTTTGTAATATACTTTGAGGCTAAGCAAAATAGCTCGAGTCGTTTTGCTTGGTCATTGCGGTTTTGCCGCATCGACAATTTCCGGAAATTTTTCGTCAACTCAAAAGGTAATTTCATATGAACAAGACCCTCATTCTCGCGGCCGTGATCGCCGCCGCTGCTTTGGCTGCCTGTGGCAAGAAGGAAGAGCCGGCACCTGCTCCCGCTCCCGCACCGGCTGCAGCCCCCGCACCTGTCGCTGCTCCTGCTGCTTCGGACGCTGCTGCAACCGCTGCTGCCACCGCTGCTGCCGCTGCCGCTTCGGCACCTGCTGCTGCTGCCAGCAAGTAAGCTCTTCACAGAGCCGAAAAAGCCACCTTCGGGTGGCTTTTTTTTGGTTAATCGAGGCGGCGCCCGGCTCAGACCTCGATCCACTCAGTACCGTGCTCGGGGTGAGCCACCCGGATGGAGGCTGGCGCTCTGCCCAGCGCCTGTCCCAGTGCCTGCTGCGCCAAGTCGGGGCGATTGTTGCGCTCGCTCAAATGGGCGGCGACCACTTGCCGCAAACCGGAGTGATCCAGCCGACGAAGCAAATCAGCCGCCTGCTGGTTGGACAGATGGCCTTGCCGGCCTGCGATCCGCTGCTTCAGAAAATCCGGGTAGCTTGAGCCTGCCAGCAGCGCCGGATCGTGGTTGCACTCCAACAACAGGGCGTGGCAAAGGCTGAGCTGTTCCTGCACGTGAGGGCTGGCGTGGCCCAGGTCGGTCAGGATGCCCAGGCGTGACTGGCCGTCTGAACACACCAGTTGCAGCGGCTCCCGTGCATCATGGGGCACAGTGAATGGTGTCAGTTGCAGGTCACGTACTTGCATGGGAACGCCGTCCTGAGCGCGGCAAAACACAGCCTCAAAGCCGCTTGATCCCAGGGCTTCATGGGTGCCGTGGCTCATCCACACGGGTGTCCGATGACGACGTGAAAAAGCCTGCGCGCAGCCAATATGGTCGCCGTGCTCATGGGTGATGAACAAAATATCGATGTCCTCCCCACGTAAGCCGGCCGAGGCCAACCGTTGGTCCAAGTGGCGCAGGTGAAGCCCGCAGTCCACGAGCGCCCGCGCCACGCCGGCCGGGCCAGTGGCTTCGACCACCGTTGCATTGCCTGTGCTGCCGCTGCCCAGATTTCTGAAGCGCAGCATGCCAGACGGCCTATTGCAGGTCGTCGGCGAGGACTTTCAGAATGCGTTGCGCGTTGGTCGAGTTGTCAGCCACCCCGTCTGAGTTCTGCACCGAGACGACCGTGCTGCTGCCTTGGCTCACAACGGCGATACGCAGTTTCAGCGGCGCTGATGTGGTTTTGGCCGGGCCGAACAACTTGCTGAAAAAGCCGGGCTCGCCTTTATCGGCCGACGGCTCGACATAGCGAACGAAGTAAATGCCCTTGCTCCGGTCGCGGTCCTCGACGGTGAAGTTCGTCCGGTCCAGTGACAGCCCCACGCGGCGCCAGGCGCGGTCGAAGTCTGCGTCGACCTCCAGCACGGACTGACCGTTCACTGTGGCGACCCTGGCGCTTTTCGGCACGCTCGCGACTGCGAGCGCCGTCTTGGCCTGCTCTGGCGTGGCACCCAGCCGGATCATCAGACGACGCAAAAACTCGGCTTCAAGCTCCGGGTCGGCGGCGCGCGCTTGCCAGACTGTGCTTTGCTTGTCGTTATCGCTGTAGGTCTCGACCATGCCACGGTGGCTGATGAAGATGTCGGTGCCGCCGCTGGCACTGCGCTCCAACCGGGTTCTGAACTTATCGCGTTCACCGCTTGAGTAGAGCGTGTCCAGCACCTTGCCGAGCGTACTGCGGATGAAATCCTGCGGAATCTTGGCACGGTTTTCGGCCCAGTCCGTCTCCATGATGCCCAGATTGGCTTGTTCCAGCGTCAGCCGGAAGCCGCTTTCTTTCCAGAAATCCGTCACCGGCAGCCACAGTACATCCGCCGGACGGGCCACGACCAGCCAGCGTTGATTGCCCGCGCGTTCGATCCGGACATCGCCCAAGGCCGCCGCCGCGGTTGGAACTGACACAGTGGGCTGGGACGCCGCCATGCCAGACGCTGAGACAGGGCCACCCGGCACCGCGTAGCGTGAATCGCGCGCCAGTTGGGTCAGGTCGGGTGGCACCGCCAGGGAGGGGGCTTTGGCCGCACTCTTGTAGTCGATTTTGTCGGAGTCCAGGGTCGAGCAGGCGGCCATCCCGAGCAGCAGGCTCAGCAGGGGCAATCTGAAAATTGAGTTCACAAGCGCACTTTCGGTCAAAGGGTCAGGCCGGCCACGGGTCGGTCAAAGCAAGCCGCAGGCGCGCAGGGCCGCCTCTACCACGGCCTGATTGGGCACCGTCAGCGGCGTCATGGGGAGGCGCAAGGCCCCGCCACACAGGTTCATGCGGGCCATCGCCCATTTGACCGGGATGGGGTTGGCCTCGACAAACAGGTGCTTGTGCAGCGGCAGCAATTGAAGCTGCAGGGCCATAGCACGCTGCCGGTCGCCGGCGATGGCCGCAAGGCAGAGCGCATGCATCAGGCGGGGCGCCACGTTGGCCGAGACGCTGACATTGCCATGGCCACCGCACAGCATCAGGGCCACGGCGGTCGGGTCGTCACCCGAGTAAATCGAGAATCCTGCCGGCGCTTCGCGAATCAGCCACTGGGCCCGGTCAATGTTGCCAGTGGCCTCCTTGATGCCGACGATGCCGGGCACCTGAGCCAGGCGCAGCACGGTGTCATGGGCCATGTCGGCCACTGAGCGACCGGGCACGTTGTACAGCACCATGGGCAGGTCAACCGCCTCGGCAATGGCCTTGAAGTGCAGGTACTGGCCTTCTTGGGTCGGTTTGTTGTAGTAGGGCACCACCTGCAACTGGCAATCGGCGCCCACCTTTTTGGCGAAGCGGGTCAGTTCGATGGCTTCGGCGGTCGAGTTGGCGCCACAGCCGGCCATGATCGGCACACGCCCGGCCGCTTGCGCCACTGAGACCCGAATGATTTCGCAATGCTCGTCCACCGTGACCGTGGGCGACTCGCCGGTGGTGCCCACCACGCCAATGCAGTCCGTGCCTTCCGCAATGTGCCAGTCAATCAGCCGACGAAGGGCGGGGTAATCCACGCTGCCATCGTCGTGCATGGGGGTGGCCAGCGCCACGATGCTGCCACGGATGGGGCTGAAGGTTGAGCTCATGGGTGTCTTGAG
>JBAXMQ010000111.1:0-11001 GCA_037134215.1 Betaproteobacteria bacterium | reverse complement strand
GAGGTGCTCAAGGCCAAACCGGACAGCGCCAAGGCCCACTACGAGCTGGGCGAGGTGCTGGCGCGCCAGGGTCGATTTATTGAAGCTGAACAGGCTCTGAACGAGGCCCGCCGGATTGAGCCGTCCCTCAAGTTCGCCAGCAGCGCCCAACAGTTCAACGACCTGCTGGGCAAGGTCACCGCCAAAACCGCGGCACCCGCACAGGCAGCACCATTGCAGCCTGCACCAGCGCGCGCCGCCGCGCCGGCACCATCTCAAGCACCCACCACCGCAGCCCGTTCTGAAAACAGCACCCCCTGGGGACTGATCCTGCTCGGCTTGGCTGGGGTGGCCCTGGTGGTGGTTTGGGTTCGCCGCTCTGCCGCAGCCAAGTCGGCGCCGGTGGCAGCCTATCCCGCAGCGCCCGCAGCCGAGCCTCGCGGCTTTGGCCAGGCTTACTCCCCCAATACCGCTTATTCGCCAGGCAACGCGCCAGGCTACCCGGCCGCGCCAATGGGTGGCACCGGCTCCACCGTCAGGGGCGCTGTGGTGGGCGGTCTGGCTGGCTTGGCTGCCGGCTATGCACTCAGCAAGGCCATGGACGGCAACCAGCAGCATGGCAGCTCGGGCTTGCAGAATGAAGGTTACCGGCCCATGGACAATGTGCCGGCCCAGCCGGACCTGGGTGCCTTCGATGCCGGCGCCGGCGGCGACAGCTGGGACAACACGCCTGAGAGCGGCGGCAGCGACGACTGGTAAGCCCCAGCCAGGCTGCCGCGCAAACGGGCGTCAGGGGGGCTGCCGACGCTTGCGCCTCAACCACCAAAACAGGCCTGCCGCCAGCGCCGCCAACAGCACCAGCGCGCCTTCGAAGCGTTGTAACCGGGCCAGCAGGACCTCGGCCGCATGACCGAACACCCAGCCGGCGCCGCCGATGATGAAAGCCCACAGCACGGCGCCAATGGCATTGAACAGGGCGAAACGCAGGGCATTGACGGCCGAGGTGCCGATCAGGATCGGGCCAGCAATGCGCAAGCCATAAGCAAACCGCACGCCGATGATCACGGCCTCATGAAAGCGTTCAATCAGGGCGTCTAGGCGCAGGGCTTGCCGACCGATTGACGGCCAACGCGCGATCACGGCCGGGCCGTGCCGGCGGCCTAGCCAAAACCAGAACTGATCGCCCAGAAAACCCGAAACGGCAGCCACCACCAGCACAGTGCCAAAGTCAAGCTGGCCACGGTGCGCGGCGTAACCGGCCAGGATCAAAAGTGTTTCGCCCTCTAGGAGGCAGCCTAGCGCCAGCAGCCAATAGCCATGCGTGCTGATCAATTCACTCCAGTCCATGCCGGCTCACCACGCTCCTTGACGGCTCACTTCTGCGCCCGTTTTTCTAAGCTCAGCTCGGAGGCACCGCCGTCGGGTCAGTCTAGGGCCCGGTGACGCGGGGGCATTGATGTGGATCAGCGGTGAGCTACCGGCAAACCATCACGCTGCCGAAGCAGGCCGCACGGCCCGCGAAAAAATGTAAATACCGGCAATCACCAGCACAGTCCCGGCAGCAACCCAGGCCGTGAAGGGCTCGCCCAGCACCAGCACCCCCATCAGGATGGTGGCCATCGGTCCGATCATGCCGGCCTGCGCCGCCAGGCCAGCGCCAATGCGCTCGATGGCCATCATCACCAGCAAGACCGGCACCGCAGTGCACAGTGTGGCGTTCAGCGCCGACAGCCACAGCACCTCCGGCACCACCAGGGCCGCGCTCAGGGGCCGCAACAGCAGGAACTGGGCGATGCACAGCAGGCAGGCCAAGGTGGTGGCCAAGCCCACCAGCCGCAGTGAGCCCAGGCGCTTGACCAACTCGCCGCTGAAGCTGAGGTAAATGGCGTAAGACACCGCACTGAGAAACACCAGCAGCGCCCCCAGTGCGGCATCGGCCCCCTGCAGCTGCACCTCGTGGCCAAACACCACCAGCACGCCCAGGTAGCTCACCGCCATGCCCAGCAGCTGCAGGCCCAGGATGCGGCGCTGGTACAGCAGCAGGCCAAGCAGCAGCACCAGGGTGGGGTTGAGGTACAGAATCAGCCGCTCCAAAGACGCGCTGATGTAACTCAGGCCGGCAAAATCAAGAAAACTGGCCAGGTAGTAGCCGCTAAAGCCCAGCCCGGTCACGCCCCACCAGTCGCGCCGGGTCAGCGCCGGCTTGCCCCGGCTGGCCCACCAGGCCATGACGGCAAAAATGGGCAAGGCAAACAGCATGCGGTACATGATGAGCGTGACCGCATCCACGCCATGGCGGTAGGCCAGCTTGATGATGATGGCCTTGCCGCTGAATGCCACCGAGCCAATCGTAGCCAAGGCCAACCCGCGCAGCAGGGCCGTGCCGTGGACCGCGCTCAAAAGCCGACCGCCTGGCCATCGCGCCGGGAGTCGCTGGCCGCGACATACCCCTGCACCGCCGGGTCACCGGCGCGCCAGATGAACTGTCCGGCGCCAAAGTCCTGGTAAGAGTCGTTGATGACCTCCATGCGATGGCCCCGGTCGCTCAGGCCCTGCACCGTGGCCGGGTGCATGGCGGCCTCGACATTGATCTCCAGCCCGGCATTGAAGCGCCAGCGCGGCGCATCACAGGCGGCCTGCGGGCTTTGCCGGTAATCCAGCATGCGCACCAGCGTTTGCATATGGCCCTGCGGCTGCATGTTGGCGCCCATCACGCCGAAGCTCATCACCGGCTGGCCGGCACGCGTCAAAAACGCCGGGATGATGGTGTGGAACGGTCGTTTACCCGGCGCCACCTGGTTGATGCTGCCCGGCTCCAGGCTGAAGGCGTGGCCCCGGTTCTGCAGGCTGACACCAAACTGCGGCTCGACGCAGCCCGAGCCAAAGCCCATGTAGTTGCTTTGTATAAAGCTGACCATCATGCCGCTCTCGTCCGCCGCCGTGAGGTAGATGGTGCCGCCCTTGACCGGGTTGCCAGCGCCAAAATCCTGCGCCCGCTTCATGTCAATCAGGCGGGCGCGCGAGGCCAAATAGGCATCATCCAGCATTTGCGCCGGCGTGACCGACATGCTGGAGGGCTCGGCCACGTAGCGGTAGACATCGGCAAACGCCAGTTTCATGGCCTCGATCTGCACATGTTGGGATTCGGCGCTGTCCAGCCGCAAGCCGGCCAGATCAAAGTGCTCCAGAATGCCCAAGGCGATCAGCGCGGCAATGCCCTGCCCGTTGGGCGGGATCTCGTGCAGGGTGTACCCACGGTAGTCCCGGCCAATGGGGGTGACCCATTCCGGCCGGTAGCTGGCAAAGTCGCTGGCGCGCAAACCGGCACCCTGTGTCAGCGCAAACTGCGCCAGCGCCTGGGCGATCTCACCGCCATAGAACGCTTCACCTTTTGTAGCAGCAATCGCACGCAGGCCTAGGGCTGCAGCCGGAAAGCGGAACAATTCACCGACCTCGGGCGCGCGCCCGTAGGGCAGAAATGCGGCTGCAAAACCGGGCTGGCCTTGCAGCTCGGCCACCGGCGCCACCCACTTTTGCTGGATCACCGGCGTCACCAGGTAACCCCGCTCAGCGATGTCGATGGCTGGCGCCATCAGGTCAGCGAACGGCAGCTTGCCAAAACGCTCGCTCAAAGCGGCCCAGGCACTTACTGCCCCCGGCACGGTGACGGCATCCAAGCCGCGCTTGGGCGGGTTGATTGCTCCGGCACCGTACTTGCGCGTGAAATAGTCCGGCGTCCAGGCCTGCGGCGCCCGGCCCGAGGCGTTCAGGCCCTGTAGAGCCTGGCCATCCCAGACCAGGGCAAAGGCATCGCTGCCCAGGCCGTTGCTGACCGGCTCCACGATGGTCATGGCCGCTGCTGCCGCCACCGCAGCGTCGACCGCATTGCCACCCTGGCGCAGCATCTGCAGGCCAGCCTGGGCCGCCAGCGGGTGCGAAGTAGACACCACATTGCGCGCAAACAGCGGTGCCCGCGTAGACAGGTAGGGATTGTCAAAATTGAAGTTCATGCGATCAGCCTTTGAATACTTTGTGGTGCAGGCTTATGGTCTGGCTTGATCAACCCATCCAGGGTGGACCCCTGCAGGCCCGCCCGGCAGATGCAAGTCCGTCTCAACACGACCCAGCGCGCTGCGCCAGTCACCCAACTGCGTTTGCCGATAAAGCCTGGCTGTAGGGTACCAAGGGCTGTCTTCGCGGTCCTTCAGCCAGCGCCAGTCTGGCACCCAGGGCAACAACAGCCACAACGGTTTACCCAAACCACCCGCCAAATGCGCAACGCTGGTATCGACGCTGATGATCAGATCCATCAAATCACACAGTGCGGCCGTGTCTGCGAAGTTATGCAACGCCTCACCGAAATGCAGAATGTCCGGCCGTGCGGCCAGGGTTTTGCTATCCGCATCTCTGACCTCCTTTTGCAGGCTGACGTACTGGTACTGCGCGGGCAAGAAAGTGAGCAGCAAGTCAAGCGGGATGCTGCGGTTGTGGTCATTTTTATGGTTCGGGTTGCCACTCCATGCCAAACCGATCCTTAGCCTGGATGGGTCGCCTAGCCGGTGACGCCAGCGATCACGGACGCTGTCTTCAAGGTAAAGGTAGCGATGGGGCGCGGGTACCGTATCCAGCCTGGTCTTGAAGGCTAGCGGCAAGCTCAAGAGCGGGCAATGGTAGTCAAATGGCGGTAGCGCTTCCCCCTGCGTTACAACCAGCGCCAGTCCCTGCAGGTTGACCATCAGAGATTTGACTGGTGGCTGCACCAGCAGGACCACGCGCGCACCAAGACCAGCAACCAAGCTGGCATAGCGGCAAAACTGGATGGTGTCCCCAAGACCTTGCTCGCAATAGAGCAGGATGGTCTTGCCGCGGACCGGCACGTCGCCCAGCCATTGCGGCTCGGCAAAATCGTGCCGACTGCCGGACCGAAAGTCGGTCTCCCAACGCCACTCGTAGCCAGCCCAACCCTGGTCAAAGTCACCCAGCAGCAAGCGGCACAATGACAAATTCCAGTGCGCGTCGGCATTGTCGGGCTGAATCTGCGTTGCACGCTCATAGCACTGCAGCGCCTCATCAAGTCGGTTGAGACAATGCAGGGTTGCGCCACGGGCCACATGGGCGTCGGCGCAGTTGGGTTCGTTTTGCAGCGCCTGCTCGTAGCAATGCAATGCCAAGTCAAATCGGCGCAGGTCATGAAAAGTCGCGCCACGATTGGTAAGCGCATCGGCATAGTCCGGCCTCAGATCCAGCGCGCGCCCAAAACTGAGCAGTGCATCATCCAGCCGTCCCATTTCCTTGAGCGCAATGCCATGGTTGTTGTGGGCTTCAGCATAGTCTGGCTTGAGATGCAGCGCCCGATCAAAGCTGGCCAGCGCATCGGCATAGCGCTTGAGATCATGCAGCAGCCTCGCACCCCGATTGTTGTGTGCCTCCGCATAATCCGGCCTGAGCCGCAGTGCCAGATCAAAGCTGTCGAGTGCGGCATCAAATCGCTTCAAATCAGCCAGGGTGACGCCCCGGTTGTAGGCTGCTTCCGGATAACCCGGACGGAAATCTGCGGCGCATTCGAAGCTGTCCAAGGCGTCCTGCAGGCGCTTAAGTTCCCGCAGCGCGATGCCGCGGTTCAAGTGCGCCTCGGCATAGGTCGGCTCAAGCTGTACCGCACGCTCATAGCTGGCCAGTGCTTCATCAAAGCGCCGAAGCTCGCGCAATGCATTGCCGTGGTTGAAGTGAAAGCCGGCAAACCCGGGTACGAGACGCAGTGCCCGGCTGTAGCACGCCAAAGCATCAGCGAAGCGCCCGAGACCGAAAAGCAAACTGCCCATGTTCGAGTGACAACCGGCGTCGGCCGGGTTCAAAGCCACTGCCCTTTCCAGCAAGCCCAGAGCCTCCTTGGAACGCTGCGTTTGCGCCGCAATGATGCCAAGCAAGTTGAGGGCATCAAAGCAGTCTGCCTCAACGGCGAGAATCGTTTGGCAATACTTTTCAGCAGCCGGCAAGTCGCCGTCTTCGTACGCCACGAACGCGTGTGCCAAGGCTTGCTGCACTGTGATCGGAACGCCTCCAGATGCGGGAAGCACCTGCTTGCCGCGTTCTTTTTTCTTTTGCCGATGCTGATGGGGAGGGGCCATGGTGGTCCGGTCGCGCAGAGGCTTAATCTTCCCTGTTTCGAATCCCCTCCTGCCGGGTACCGAAACCATCGGTTCGAGAATGCATCGTCCGCCAAGCCATTGCGAACCAGCCCGAGCGCCCACACACCTCATTCATCGACAAATGCCTCTTCGCGCTTTTTCTTGATGGCAGGCAGCAAGACGATCAGCAGCAGCAGTGCGGCCACCGCGAGCAGGCTGGCCGACAAGCCGCGCGTCACAAACACGCTCCAGTCCCCGCGCGAGAGCAGCAGGGCGCGGCGCAAGTTTTCTTCCATCATCGGCCCGAGGATAAAGCCCAGCAACAAGGGCGCAGGTTCCATACCCAGCTTGATGAACACGTAACCAATGAAGCCGAACAGGCCGACCAGCCAGATGTCAAAGGTGTTGTTATTGGTGGAGTACACACCCACCGCACAGAACAGCACAATGGCCGGGAACAGCCAACGATAGGGCACGCTCAGCAGCTTGATCCAGATACCGATCAACGGCAGGTTCAGCACGATCAGCATGGCGTTGCCGATCCACATCGAGGCGATCAGGCCCCAGAACAGCTCGGGGTTGCTGGTCATGACCTGTGGGCCGGGCTGGATGTTGTGGATGGTCATGGCGCCCACCATCAAAGCCATCACGGCGTTGGGCGGGATGCCCAGGGTCAGCAATGGAATGAACGAGGTCTGCGACGCCGCGTTGTTGGCTGACTCGGGCGCGGCCACACCGCGGATGTTGCCCTGGCCGAAAGGCACCTCGCCGGGTTGCAGCTTGGTTTTTTTCTCCAGGGTGTAGGCGGCAAAGGCGGCCATCACAGCACCGCCGCCGGGCAGAATGCCCAGTATGGAGCCCATGGCCGTGCCGCGCAACACGGCCGGCGTCATGCGCTTGAAGTCTTCTAGGGTCGGCATCAGGCCCTTGACATCCGCCGTAAACACTTCGCGCTCATCCTCCGGCATACCCAGGTTACTGATGATTTCGCCATAGCCGAACACGCCCATGGCGATCACGATGAAGCCAATGCCATCGGTCAGTTCGGGGATGTCAAAGCTGAAGCGGGCCACGCCCGAATTGACGTCGGTGCCCACCAAACCCAGAAGCAACCCCAGCAGAATCATGCCAATGGCCTTGAGCAGCGAGCCCGAGGCCAGCACCACCGCGCCGATCAGGCCCAGAATCATCAGGGAGAAATACTCAGCCGGGCCAAATTTGAAAGCCACCTCGGTCAGCGGCACCGCAAAAGCGGCCAGCACCAGCGTGCCCACGCAACCGGCAAAAAACGAGCCCAGGCCCGCTGCCGCCAGTGCCGGCCCAGCCCGGCCCTTGCGCGCCATCTGGTAACCGTCGATCACTGTCACCACCGAGGACGACTCGCCCGGCAGGTTCACCAGAATGGCCGTGGTGGAGCCGCCGTACTGGGCGCCGTAGTAGATACCGGCCAGCATGATCAACGCCGACACGGGCGGCAGGGCGTAGGTGGCGGGCAGCAGCATGGCAATGGTGGCCAGCGGGCCGATGCCGGGCAGCACCCCAATCAGGGTGCCGAGCAGGCAGCCGACAAACGCGTACATCAGGTTGATCGGCGTGACCGCCACGCCAAAACCCAGCGCCAGGTTGTTGAATAAATCCATGTGTTTGCCCCTTAACCTGTGATGAACGCTGGCCAGACTTGAAACTGCAATTTAAGCAGCACAATGAACGCCAGGTAACTCATGATGGCCAGGACCGTGGCCAGCACAAGCACTTCCTTGATCTTGAATTCCTCGCCAGCCAATGCGGCAACCAGGGTCAGGGCGTAGATCGCCGCAATCAGGCCGAAGGCAGGAAACTTGATGCTGGGCAAACCGCCCAGCATCAGGCCAAACAACAGATTGGCAGCGATGATGAACAACAGGGGCTTCCAGGCCCAGGCGCCGACCTTGTCGCCATCCTCGGTTTCGACCACCAAGGCCTTGAAGGTGATGACAGCGCCCAGAATGGCCATCAGCACGCCCAGCATCATCGGAAAGTAGCCAGGCCCCATGCGGGCGCCGGTACCCAGGCTGTACTTGGTGGCGCCCCAGGCGAAGGCCACGCCGACCACCGTGAACATGAGACCCGAGAAAAAGTCTTTTTGACTCTTGATATTCATCTACACATTCCTTGGAATTGGATTAACCGCCGGATTCTGCACCCGAATTGACCCTGCGCCAACTGTGGATTACACCTACGCCATGTGTCGGACCGGGGGCGGCTCAGGCCTGCAAGGGTTTAAGCCCCCGCACCCATTTGCTGGCCGGCAAGGCCCACAGCGCTTCGATGTCTGCTGCCCGCCCGAGCAACAGGTCGCGGCGCGGCCGGGTGCGGCTGCGTTGGGCGAGCACCACGGTGTTGCCTTCGCGGGTGGGTTTGAAAGCCCACACCGTCTCGGCGCCGAATGCCGCCGAGATTTTTTCAACGCTGCGCTCAAAACTGGAGGCCCGGCCGAACAAATTCACTGTCATGCAACCGTCCTCGGCCAGCAAGCGCCGGCAGTGTTGGTAAAAAGGCAGGCTGTCCAGCACGGGCGCAGCGGCCTCGTGGTCGTAAAGGTCCACCTGCAGGGCATCAACTTGGCCCCACCAGCGCGGGTTCTGGATTTCTTCGGCCGCGTTGGCCAGCACCACCTGCAGCCGGGCGTCGTCGGCCGGCAGCATGAACCAGCCCCGGCAGGCCGTCAGCACTTGGGGGTTCAGTTCGATCGCGGTGGTCCTCATGACCAGCACCTTGTGGCAGAACTTGGTGAGCGATGCAGCGCCCAGCCCCAACTGCAAGGCCTGCCGCCCAGCCACGCTGGCCGGCTCGACAAACAGCAGCCAGGCCATCATGCGCTGGATGTACTCGTGAAACAGGGCGTTGGGGGCATCGATCCGCATCGAGCCCTGGATCCATTCGGTGCCCAGGTGCAGATGGCGCAATGACCCCTGCTCAGAAAAATTAACCTCTGGCAGGCGGGGAGCGCGGTGCTTGGACTTCAAGATGCCCGCATTATCCCCAACACCCCGTTGCACTCAGGGCTGCGGCCCGACCTTGCGGGCGTGGAAAATGAAGCCGATGCTGTTGAGCAGCAACTGCGCCGCCAGGATCGAGGTCACACCAGTCGGGTCATAGGGGGGCGATACCTCCACCAGGTCCATGCCGATGATGTTGCCGCCGCTACGAACCGTCAGCGCCTGGATGATTTCCAGCACCTCGTAATACAAGAAGCCGCCATGGCTGGGCGTGCCGGTGCCAGGAGCGATCGACGGGTCAAAGCCGTCGATGTCGATGGTCAGGTAGTAGTTCAGGCCGGTCGGGATTTGCGCCAGCACCCCGGCCGTGCCCAAGCGGCGCACGTCTCGCACCGACAGGATTTGGGAACCCGCGGCGCGGGCGGCGGCGTAGTCATCGCGGTTGGACGAGGACACATTGCGTATGCCGATCTGTGTCATGCCAACCACGTGGTCCATTTCGGATGCACGGCGCAGCGGGTTGCCGTGGCCGTAACGCACGCCGTGGCGCTGGTCAACAAAATCCAGATGGGCATCGACATGCAGGATGTGGATAGGCCCGCGCCCTTCAAAGGCCTTCATCACCGGCGCGTGGACCGAGTGGTCACCGCCCAGCACCACCGGCATCGCACCTTGTTCGAGCATTTTGCGCACCGCCAGTTCGATATTGGCATTGCTGCCCACCATGTCGGTGTGGATGATGTCGGCGTCGCCGGCGTCCACGATGCGCACCTCCTCGCGGGTGAGGTACATCACATCGTCTTCAAAGTCGTAAGCGCCGGCGTGGCCAAAAGAGAACAGAGTGGACGCCTCGCGGATGCCGCGCGGGCCAAAACGGGCACCGGCTCGCCATTGCGTGCCCATGTCGTTGGGCGCACCGAGCACCGCCACATCGGCGTTGATTTGGTCCCAGTCGGTCACAGGCGGCGCCTTGGCAAAGGTGCAATGGCCCACAAAAGGCAGGTTCAGGCGGCCGGCTTCGTAGGCGTTGTCTGCCATGGCGTAGGTTCCTTCAGATCAGGGTGGGTGCGGGAGCCAGGGGCTCAACATGTCAGTGTACGGCCCCACGAGCGGCCCCAGCAATGGCCCCAACCTGGGCAGGGCGGTCACGGCGTTGCGCAGGGTGGCCTGCGCCAGCAACGCGGGCGCCATGCCGCGCAGCGCCGCCAATTCAGCGCCAATCCGCGGCAACTGCTGCGGGCTGTTGCGACCCTGCGGCTGGCCGGCTGCACGCTCGGCTGCCGTGGCGTAGAGCCAGTGCGGTGGCATATCGGGCGCGTCGGTCTCCAGCACGATGGCGTCCAGAGGCAGCCCGGTGGCCAGGCGCCGCAACTGCAGGGCACGGTCATAGGTCAGCGCGCCGCCGAAGCCCAGCTTGAAGCCCAGGGCCACAAACGCCTGCGCCTGCTGCTGGCTGCCGTTGAAAGCGTGGGCCAAGCCGGTCCAGCCCTGACCACCACCGACAGCACGCAGGCCTTTAAGCAGCCGGTCCGCCGAGCGCCGCACATGCAGGATCACCGGCAATTCGTGCTGGCGCGCCAGCCCAAGCTGCGCTTGGTAAAAAAACTCCTGGCGTTCACGCAGCGGGCTCTGGCACAGCGCAGGCACAAAATAATCCAGGCCAATCTCGCCCACCGCGACGAGGCGCGGATCGTCGCGATAACGCGTCAACGCCGCATCCAACCGGTGCAGGTCGTCGTCAGCGGCCTGGCCCACATACAGAGGGTGAATGCCCAGCGCGTAGCTGTCGCCGCCGGCATGGGCCAGTGCGCGCACCGCCTCAAAATTGGCCACCTCTACTGCCGGCAGCACGCAGTGCACCACGCCCTGGCGCGCCGCTTCGGCCCGCACCGCCAGCACATCGGCGGCAAACTCGG
>JBAXMQ010000110.1:0-11010 GCA_037134215.1 Betaproteobacteria bacterium | reverse complement strand
TTCTCGTCGCCTCGCTACGATCAGCGAAGCCTTGTATTATTGCACGGAAATAACGACTTTTGCAAACTTTTTTAAAAAAATCTCAGCTTCGTTCGCCGGGCCCGGTGTCCCATCGGCAGATCTGTGTCTTCCGCTGGTCGCCGGGGGAGTGATTCTACTGCAATCTGACTTCAGCACCAAGATTTTTCTTAGCAGCGCTCTTTTGCAGAAGGCATGTTGATCTCAGCGCGTCGGTGAAGCGCGGAATCTGGCGATCAAGGCGGGCGCGATCGCAGTGATGGGCAACACCTCATCGGCCGCACCAAGTGCAATTGCTTCCCGAGGCATGCCAAAGACCACGGACGTGGCCTCGTCTTGAACAATGTTGTGGCTGCCAGCGTCTCTCATCTCTTTGAGCGCCTTGGCGCCATCATTGCCCATGCCAGTCAACAACACACCGATAGCCTTGTTTCCTAACAAGGCGGTGGCCGATTTAAACAACACCTCAACCGATGGCTTGTGACGGTTCACAAGGACGGTGTCGTCCACGACCGCCTCCAACCTGGAGCCGACGCGGTTGATGTAGAACTGCTTGCCCCCCGGTGCAATGTAGACGTGTCCGGCTTGGATTGCCTCGCCATGGACCGCTTCTCTCACCACCACATCGCACAATGCATCGAGGCGGGCCGCGAAACTTCGCGTAAAACCGGCCGGCATATGTTGGGTAATGAGGATGGGAGGGGAGTCCGCTGGCATACGAGTCAAAATCTCACGGATCGCTTCTGTGCCTCCCGTCGAGGCGCCAATAAACACCACCGTACCCGTTGGGTACGTGTTGGACAATTTCATCTGCAAAGGGGGACGTATCCCCTCGATTTTCACAGGCAGCGAGGGAGAGGCAACTGACTCCTTACGCCGAATTCGTGCGCTAGCAGCAATGCGGATCTTGTCAACAATTTGGGCCGCCAACTGACCTAAACCATCGGCGACCCCAAGCTTGGGCTTAGCCACGAAATCAATGGCGCCCAATTCCAAAGCCTTCATCGTCACTTCCGCACCGCGTTCGGTCAAAGTGGAGATCATGACGACGGGCATAGGTCTGAGACGCATCAATCGCCCCAGGAATTCAATGCCATCCATTTTGGGCATTTCGACGTCCAGGGTGATGACATCAGGGTTCAACTCGCGAATCATCTCTCTAGCCACCAGCGGGTCACTGGCGGCGCCGACACAAGCCATATCTAGCTGAAGATTGATGATCTCAGCCAACAAACTCCGAACCAGCGCAGAATCGTCAACCACCACCACTCGGATTTTTTTCAATGCACAGTCCTCAAAACAGATCGACAGAGCCTCCGGCATTCAAGCGGGCCACCACCGTAGCGCTCGCCTTGCGCTCCTCCACGATCAGCGTTTCGGGATGGGAGTGCGCCAAACGCTTGACCATAGCCTTGCCGGAGACAGGGAAGAAGCACACCTTTCGGGGGTGAATGTCAAGGACGTCCTGCGACACCACAGGGATGCGCTCGGTGGCGAGGTAGTCCAATACAAACCGCGTGTTTCGCTCACCAACATTCAAGGTCGTCAATCCGGCCATCACATGTGCTCCGCCAAAAATCTTGGCTTGCATCGACTCGCGACGGGCACCCTTCTTGATCAGTCCATTGATCAACAATTCCATTGCGTAGGACCCATACCTGCCAAGGCCATCCATACCATCCCCTTCTGGCAACATGAAATGATTCATGCCGCCAGCTTTAGCCCTGGCATCCCAGATGCAGGCGGCAATGCATGAGCCCAGCACCGTCGTGATGAGAAGATCCTCGGAAGATACATAGTACTCGCCCGGCAACACCTTCACTGAATCGTATTGGAAATGATGGTCACGGTAGAAAAATGAGGCTTCCCCAGCGCCACGCAGCTGCCGCCTGAGTGCTTCGAGGCGGGAAGCTGGCGCGCCGCTCAAGCTGCCGCCGCTAAAGCCGCTCATAAACCGTCTTGCCCTTCAGTAAAAACAAGTCACGCGACTCGCCAAAGTTCTCGGCGTGACCGACAAAGAGCAAGCCTCCCGGCACCATGACACGATGAATGCGCTCCAGCACCTTGCGCTGTGTCAGTGCATCGAAATAGATCATCACATTCCGGCAGAACACCACATCGAACCGATCACGAAAAGGCCAGTCGTCACGGATCAAATTGACGTTAGCGAATTGGACCATCGATCTGAATTCAGACTTGACTCTAACAAGACCCTCATTCGAGCCCTTGCCCCTCATGAAAAAGCGGTGCAGCCGCTCGGTACTGAGGCCCTTAAGTGCCTCTAAACGGTATGCGCCCCTCGTCGCGACTGACAAAACTTTTGAATCAATGTCGCTGGCAGTCAGAGCCAGATTGACATTGTTGCCAAGGGCCTCGATCGCGGTCATGATGATCGAATAGGGCTCTTCTCCCGTAGAGGCAGCGCTGCACCACATCCGCCAGCTTCGTCCACCCTGGGCCTGCAAGTGGTTTGCCAGAATTTCAAAATGATGCTGCTCTCGAAAAAAAGAGGTGAGGTTGGTGGTTAATGCATTGACGAACTCCTGCCATTCCGGACCATCATGTGTTTCCAGCCACCCGAGGTAATCCTTGAAGCTGTTGTGCCCTGTTTCCCTCAGCCGCCTTGATAGACGGCTGTACACCATGGCATGTTTACCATCGTGCAGGCTGATGCCCGCACGCTGATATATCAGGGATTGCACGCGAAGAAAGTCAGAACTCGCCCAGGCAAATTCACGGCCTTCCAGCTCGCCACCGGCCCGATGCGGGCTGAGGCCGGCCTTCATCCGCCACGCCTTTCATGTCCGCCACACCGAGGCTGCATCATGCTGGCTGACTGTGGCACGGCATGAGGTCCATCAAGTTGGGGGTTCTGACACCAACGCCATGCCGGCGCCAGACATCAACCTGTCGATATCCAGCAAGATCAGCATACGGTCCTTCAGCAAGCCCAAACCCATCACGGCATCGCTGTCGATCACGGTGTCTATTTCTGGTGCAGGCTTGAGATATTCTGGCGGCAAAGTCAAAACGTCGCTCACCGAGTCCACCACGATGCCAACGACGCGCCTTGGCAGTTTGAGAACTATCACCACCGTGGATGCATCGTAGTCTGCCTTGGGACAATTGAACTTCAGACGAAGGTCGACAATGGGGACGATCGTACCTCGCAGATTAAAAACGCCCTTCACAAAAAGCGGGGCATGAGCTATCCGTGTCGGCGCTTCGTAGCCCCGAATTTCCTGGACCTTCAGGATATCAATACCATATTCTTCGCTGTCCAGACGAAACGTCAAATACTCACGCGCTTCGGCTGGTACGGGTAAGGTGCCTGCTGCCAATTCATTGGATGACATTTGAAATCCTTGTTGCCGGTAGCACTCAATGACGGGAGCGCCGGACCAGCGCAACAGTATCCAAAATCAAGGCAACTTTTCCATCACCAAGGATGGTAGCCCCCGAGACATTTGGGACTTTTCGGTAATTTGATTCCAAATTTTTCACCACCACTTGCTGCTGACCCAGCAAATCGTCAACCAGCAATGCAACGCGACTTCCCTCGGCTTCGATGACCACCATGATATCGCTGGGGCGGTCACGATCATGTCGCGGGACCTGAAAGACGCGAGCGAGTTCAACGACTGGCATGTACTCGTCTCGGACTTTCACCAACTGGCTCTCGTGTCCCACCGTGTTGATGGCGTCAACCTTTAGTTGAAAAGACTCAATGACTGAGGACAACGGCAACATGTAAACTTCTTTGCCCACACCGACGGACATGCCATCCATGATGGCCAAGGTCAATGGCAAACGCACCGAAACTTTCATGCCATAGCCCTCGGCAGAGTCGATCTCGACCGTTCCATTCAGCGCGGTGATATTGCGCTTAACCACATCCATGCCCACACCTCGACCAGAAACATCGGTGACCACTTCTGCGGTTGAAAAACCTGGGGCAAATATCAGTTGCCAGACCTCAGAATCGGTCATCTGATCCGATACTTCAAGACCGCGCTGCCGCGCCTTACTCAGAATTTTTTCCCTCGACATGCCCCGTCCATCATCCCGGACTTCGATAACGATTGAGCCGCCTTGATGGGCGGCTGACAAAGTAATGGTTCCGGTCTCGGGCTTTCCAGCACGACGCCGCTCTTCGGGCATTTCCACGCCATGATCACAGCTGTTACGTACCAAATGGGTCAATGGGTCCGTAATTTTCTCAACCAATCCTTTGTCAAGTTCGGTGGATTCGCCCAGGGTCACGAAATCCACCTTCTTCCCAAGCTTGGATGCCAGATCACGCAACATCCTTGGGAAACGGCTGAAAACCACCGACATCGGAATCATCCGAATGGACATCACTGATTCCTGCAAGTCTCGTGTGTTTCTTTCCAGATCGGCCATGCCTGCTAGCATTTTTTGATAGTCTGCGGCATCCAGCGCCCGGCTGTTCTGTGCCAGCATCGCCTGGGTAATGACCAGCTCACCAACCAAATTGATGAGTTGGTCCACTTTGCTGATCGACACCCTGATGGTCGCAGCCTCAATCTGGGCCAACGGCGGTGGCGCCTTGTCTGCCTGCTTTGCAAGCGCGCTGGCTGATAACGGTCGCACCGGCGCCTGGACCGAGTTAGAGTCAGGCGCCCCGGGCGCTCCCTCAAAAAAGCCGAAACCAGCCGTGGTCTCCGGTGCCACTGGGTCATGTCCGTGCGAAAGCTCCCCAAGAGATATTGTTGGTCTGACTTCAGTGATGGTCAGCTGGCTCCGAGAGACATGAAACTCGAAGAGATCCAGAAGCTCAGCGGTGACCGTGGACGTACGCACCGTGAACTTGCGCACATCAGCCTGGTCACTGGCCAGGTCTTCAATGCTTCCCAACTCGGGAATGTCACGAAACAGCTCACGGATCGCTTCGGCAGGCGCCATATCCTTTAGGGGCCCGACAACGACCTCAAGGACACGCAACCCGGTTTGCGCCTTGGTCTCATGATCTGACGTGTCCGTCACAACTTGGTCCGCAGAACTGCCCGCCAAAACGGTCTGAGCCGCATCGGTGCCTGTCGACCGTTCGGCCGCGACATCTCCGCCATTAGCCAAGCTGCCTATACGAGCGACCAAGTCTGCCGTTGGCGGCACCTCACCGATACCGCCAGCCTGATGGCGCGCGAGAAGACTGCGCGACACATCTGCTGCCGCAAGTAAGACATCCACCATGGCGGGGCTGGGTTCGAGTTCATGGCGCCGCAACCGGTCCAACAGCGACTCCATTTGATGGGTTAACTCGGCCACATCGGCAAACCCAAACGTAGCCGCGCCACCCTTGACCGAATGGGCGCAGCGGAAGATACCATTCAAATCCTCGTCGTCAGCCGTCTGCAAGTTCAGCACAAGCAGCATTTGCTCCATCTGGTCGAGGTTTTCTCCAGCTTCCTCAAAAAAAATCTGATAGAACTGGGTCAGGTCAAAGTCAGCCTCTGCGCCGCCACCCTGCTCTTGTGCTTCTGACATAAGGAACTCCTGTTGCTCGCACCGTCTCAACAACGTTTGGCGAGGGTTGCCAACTATCTGATGACTTTTTGAATCACCTCCAGCAGGCGCGCCGGATCAAAGGGTTTGACAAGCCAGCCGGTGGCACCCGCCGCGCGACCAGCCTGTTTCATCAAGTCGCTCGACTCTGTGGTCAACATCAGGATGGGGACCAGCTTGAAGTGTGGGTGATCTCTCAGTTTACGTGTCAGCCCCAAGCCGTCAAGTCTGGGCATGTTTTGATCGGTCAACACCAAATCAAAGGTTTGAAGTTGGGCTTTTTCAAAAGCGTCAATCCCGTCCACTGCCTCGACCACCCGGTGTCCCGCACCAGTCAAGGTAAAAGAGACCATCTTGCGCATGGACGGGGAATCATCAACGGTGAGAATAAAAGCCATACACAACTCCAACAATCACAAAAGACAGCGCAAGCAATTCAAAAAAGCTCGATGGAGCCAGCATCCATCTGGGCTTGTGTCACCGGATTTGGCCGATTCGGCATCTCATCCACAAAGGGTACGGCGTCGCCATCCTCAGCGCCCATGGACTCGGCAGCCAGCCGGTAAGCGCACCCCTGAAGCGTCTTGGACGCATGGGCAATCAGCTGAGACGCGATATCCTGAAACTGCAATTCAATCACCGCCGATTGAACGGCATAGCGGGCAGCCTCAATGTCTTCGGCCGGCTTCAGCAGCGTGCTGGCCAGGTGACTATTGACGCTGGTGAAACGGTCCATGAGGTTGCTCATGGACTGCGACAGCAAGTCGTCGAGCCGTTTGAGGTCGTGGACAACTGTCAAAAGCGAGTCCTGCAGTTCGGCCACCAACAAAATCGGTACCTCTACCGAGGGCCCAGAGGGGGTTGAAACGGTCTCCGGCATTGCCTTATCCAATATGATCCGCCCGACTCAACATTGACCAACAAACACCCGTTTACGACCAGCCATGTTCACTTTGAAATCCTGACTCGAGGCTCATCCGGCGTGGTCAGCAATAGTGCACAA
Organism: Betaproteobacteria bacterium; assembly: GCA_037134215.1. GTDB lineage: Bacteria > Pseudomonadota > Gammaproteobacteria > Burkholderiales > Burkholderiaceae_C > Rhodoferax. The sequence goes on along the minus strand of JBAXMQ010000110.1, from coordinate 4,463 downwards.
TCATAACGTTCATCATGCCCCAAAACAGCGCGATCCAGACAACATTGCGGATCCTGCATCTGGAGGACTCCGATGTGGACCATGCATTGGTCCGAAGGGCCTTGGAGCGGAGCGGGGAAACTTTCGAATTGCACCAGGTCGAAAGCCTGGCTGGTTTTGCGGACAAGGTGGCCTCCGACCACTTTGACATCGTTCTGGCCGATTACAGGCTTGCCGGTTTTACCGCGCTAGACGCCTGGCAACTGCTCCAAGCACATGCTGAGCCACCGCCTTTCATCCTATTGTCGGGTGCTATCGGTGAGTCTGCTGCGGTTTCAGCCATCAAGCTCGGCATTAGCGACTATCTGTCCAAGGACGAGATCAGCCGGGTGCCAGCTGCCATTCGGCGCGTCCTCGAAATTCATGTCATCCGGCGGCAGAAGGAGGCCGCAGACCTGGAACTTGCCCAATCACGGCAACGACTGGCAGACTTTGCTGAGCACCTTCAAACGACCATCGAGCAAGAACGCGCAGCGATCGCAAGAGAAATCCATGACGACATCGGCGGCGCGTTGGCGGCGGTTCGTTTTGATTTGTCGTGGCTAGACCGGCACACGTCAGACTTAGCCACCAAACAGCATGTCCAATCGGCTGAAGAAATGCTGCGGCATGCGATCGATGCCAGTCAAAGAATCATGAGGAACCTCCGTCCAGCCATCCTGGACCAGGGCCTGACCGCGGCCGTTGAGTGGTTGGCGGAGAGTTTCTCCAAACGCACGGGCATCAAGACCATCGTCCACGCCTTTGGCGAAGACCGCCATATTCCCAAGGCCATCCAACTCGTGGCTTACCGCACTGCCCAAGAGGCATTGACCAACGTCAGCAAGCATGCACGGTGCGACCAGGTGACCATTGATTTGTCTGATGCCGAACAGGTCCTGACCCTTGAAATCCGTGATAACGGTCAGGGCATTGGGGCTGATGAGTTGGGCAAACCCAAGTCATTCGGCCTGCGCGGGCTCCAGGAGCGGGCCCGCACGGTCGATGGCTGGCTGGATATCAGCAACTATGGCGATCGGGGCGTGTCCATCATCCTGTCAGTCCCGCTACCATCCGAGCATCCCACCTTGACCAAGGAGCCCGATTGACATGATACGAGTCATCCTCTGCGACGACCATGCCATGATCCGGCGGGGCATCAGGGAAACCTTGTCCGAGGCCGTTGACATCCAGGTCACAGGCGAAGCATCCAGTTACGCCGATGTGCGCGAGCAAATTCGCAACGTTGCGTGCGACGTCCTTGTGTTAGACCTCAATATGCCAGGGCGCGGCGGACTCGAAGTTCTCTCCAGCCTCAGGGAGTCTGGTTCTACCATCAAAGTTCTGATCGTTTCCATGTTTCCGGAAGATCAGTATGCCATCCGCTGCCTTAGAGCCGGTGCCCAGGGCTACCTTAACAAGGCCGGCGACCCGGCAGATTTGATACAGGCTGTACGGACAGTCGCGCAGGGCCGCAAATACGTCACACCCGACGTCGCGCACATGCTCGTGGAGAGCCTGAGTGCGCCGGAAAATGAGAGCCTGCACGCCACTCTGTCAGAACGTGAACTCCAGACGCTGCTCAAAATTGCTTCGGGTAAGCGACTGTCTGAGATCGCCGAAGAGTTGATGCTGAGCCCCAAGACCGTCAGTGTTTACCGTTCACGGGTCCTGGAAAAACTCAAACTAGGTAACAACGCGGAGCTGACCGTTTACGCCATCCGCAACGGCCTCGTCTGAGATCAAGCGCCTAACGCTTCAGGAACAGATCGATGGCGCGCTCCATCAGCGCCATCAGGGGTTGGTCCAGCATGGGTAAGGTCACAGTAATGCCAATCAAGCCTACCGTCAGGGTGATCGGAAAACCGATGGCGTAGATGTTCATCTGCGGCGCTACCCGCGACACGATGCCGAGGCCCAGATTCACAAACATCATCATGCCCAACATCGGCAAGGCAATCCACAGTCCGCTGGCAAACAAGTCAGCACCTAGGCTGTACAGCTTCAATTGACGCACAGCCTCCAGAAAATTCTGGTCGACAGGGAACGCATCGAAACTCTTGATGATCGCCATCAATACCAGCAAATGGCCATTCATCACAATGAACAGAAAAGTCGACATTTGGCCGAAGAAGCTCGCCACGGCGCTGGACTGCGTGTTCAGCGACGGATTGAAGAATGCGGCAAAGTTCAAGCCCATCTGAAACCCGACCACCTCGCCCGCCAACTCGACGGCAGAAAACACCAGTCGCACGGTGAACCCGATGGCCAGTCCGATCCCCAGTTGCTGAGCCACTGCGCCGAAGGCCTCGGGGCCAGTGATGCTGATCACCGGCTGGCCAGACAAACTCGGTTGAGCTGCGATGGCGATCAACAAGGCCAAACCAATGCGCGCCCTGACGGGAAAAGCCCTCGATGAAAAAATAGGGGCCGAAGTGAATACCGCCAGCACCCGCAGGAAAGGCCAGATCAGGGGCGACATCCAGGCCACCACCTGTGCTTCAGTCAGGGAGATCATGCTCGCCGCCAACCCTCAAACCACGGCAGCCGGCATCGCCTCAATCACCCGCCGGATGTATTCCACCAACATCGTCAGCATCCAAGGCCCCGCCAATGCAAAAACGGCAATGGCTGCCAGCAACTTGGGGACAAAGGCCAGCGTCGCCTCGTTGATCTGCGTGACCGCCTGGAACAAGCTGATCACCAGCCCCACCACCAACACAGTTCCCAATACCGGGGCGGACACCATCAACAGCATCAACAGAGCCTCCTGCCCCATTGTCAAAACCATTTGTGCGTTCATTGCCCGGCCTCAAACAACGAAGCTGGCGGCCAGCGAGCCAATCAGCAGGTTCCAGCCGTCAGCGAGCACAAACAGCATCAGTTTGAAGGGCAAAGCAACCAGCACCGGTGACAACATCATCATGCCCAGCGACATCAGCACGCTCGCAACGACGATGTCGATCACCAAAAACGGAATGAAGATCATGAAGCCGATCTGGAACGCCGACTTCAGCTCACTGATCACAAAAGCTGGCACCAGCACCCGCATTGGCGCCGTTTGCGCGGTTACGCCGGGCTCTAGCTTGGCAAGTCGGACAAACAAGGCCAAGTCAGACTGCCGGGTCTGCTTGCTCATGAACAGACGAATCGGCGCCTCGGCCTTGTCCAAGGCCTGCTCAAAGGGCAACGCATTTTTGGTGTAGGGCACATAGGCATCGGCATAGACCTTGTCCAAGGTAGGTCCCATCACAAAAAAGGTCAGAAACAAGGACAGGCCAACAATCACTTGATTCGGGGGAGCGGACTGGGTGCCCAATGCCTGCCGCAACAGGGACAGTACGATCACAATGCGGGTAAAGCCGGTCATCATCAGCAAGACTGCCGGCAAAAACGACAGTGCCGTGAAGAACAGCAGGGTCTGTACCGGAACAGAAAAACTCATCCCGGAGCCGCCACTGCCCACCAGCAGGGGTAACTGGCCAGCGTTTTGCGCCAGCGCGGCAGAGGGCGACAAGACCAGCCATGTCATCCCGAGGAGCCAGTACGTCAACGCGCTGCGGCCTGCCGCAGCGCGGCAGTCGTCACCACGCAATCTCTGTATTGACATCACGCGTCACCTGCGACCTGGCCGAGCGACAACGGCGACACGGCAACACTGTCGGCAGCCAAGGGCGACGTGTGCAGACAGGAAATACTCTGAGCGGTAACACCCAAAGTCAACCAGACACGTTGACCTTCGGGTCCGACTTCAACGGTGATCACCCTTTGATGCGGCCCCACGGCCAGCACGGAGACGATCCGTGATGCGGCTGACCCTCCAGGCAGGCCACCCAAAGAGCGTTGCTTCAGCCACTTGACCGCCATTGGCACCAATGCCAACAAAAAAACGAAAACAGCAACCAGGACCAGTGTCTGAGTCATCGACCGATTACCCTTTGCTCACCCGCCGCAGTCGCTCTGACGGCGTCACCACGTCCGTCAACCGGATGCCGAACTTGTCGTTCACCACCACCACTTCGCCTTGGGCAATCAGATAACCATTCACCAACACATCCATGGGCTCACCGGCGAGCGCGTCCAGCTCCACCACAGAGCCTTGCCCCAACTGCAGAATATGCTTGATCGGCACCCGCGTGCGGCCCAACTCCACGGACAACTGAACTGGGATATCCAGCACGCGGTTGATATCGCTGATAGGCACATCGCTCGATGGTGGCGCACCCGAAAACGAGCGCGCAGGCTCGCCTGACAGCACGCCGCCCGACTCCATCCCCGATCCTCCCTCTGACGTGCGCTGCTCCTGCAGGGCTTCGGCCCAGCTGGCCAAACCGTCGTCATCCGGCGAGTTCTCATCAATTGCCATTCTTTTCTCCCATCCATGCGAGGTCATTACCCCTCAAACTTCTGTTGACACGCAATGCATATTTGGCATTGTGCGTCCC
>JBAXMQ010000109.1:0-11053 GCA_037134215.1 Betaproteobacteria bacterium | reverse complement strand
CAGAAAAGTCTGGGCCACCAGCCGCTTTTCAGCCAGGGTCAGGCTGGCGGTTTCGGCAGCCACCGCCAGGATCAGCATGCCGGCCACGCCAGCCTGCACCACGGCGTCGACCGAGCGCCGGATACCGGCCAGGTCGACGCTCCCATCGTCCAGAAACGGCGTGTTCATGCTCGGCACGATGCCGCGCAGAAATGCCGGGCCAGGCTGTGTCATGTCAGCCCGGGCCTATTTGGGCACGCCGTAGCCCATGGTTTGCGGCAGCCACAGCACGATCTGCGGGAAGAAGGTCATGGCCAGCAGCAACAGCAGCAGCATCACCAGGAAGGGCCAACCTTCTTTCATCATCTCGCCGATGGGAATGCCAGTGAGCGCCTTGGTCACAAACAGCAGCATGCCAAAGGGCGGGTGGATCAGGCCAATCATCATGTTGAGCACCACCAGCACGCCAAAGTGCACCAGATCAATGCCCAGCAGTTTGGCCGCTGGCAGCAGCATGGGCACAAACACCAGCAGCAACACCGACACATCCAGAAAGCAGCCCAGCACCAGAAACATCACATTCACCAGCAGCAAAAACTTGGTGGACGACAGGTGCATGCTGTCGACCCACTGCGCCATGGCCTGCGGCACGCCCTCGGCGGTGAAGGCGTAGTTGAGCATGAAGGAGCCGGCCAGGATGATGGTGATCACCGCGCTGCCGCGGGTGGACTCCAGCACCACGCCCCAGAAGCTGCGCCAGGTCAGGGCCCGGAACACAAAGGCCGATAGCACCAGCGCATGCAGCGCAGCCACGGCGGCGGCTTCGGTCGGGGTGAACACGCCCGAGTAAATGCCGCCCAGCAGCACGATGGGCATGGACAGCGGCAGCGCGCCACGCAAAATCAGGCCGCCCCACTCGCTGCGCGGCACGGGTTCGTCGCGCGGCATGTTGCGTTTGACCGCCATGAAATGCACCACGACCATCATCAGCAGTGCCATCAGCAGGCCCGGCACCACGCCACCCAGAAACAGGGCGCCCACCGAGGCGCCTGACACCAGGGCGTAAATCACCATCGGGATCGAGGGTGGGATGATCGGGCCGAGTGTGGCGCTGGCGACCACCACGGCGCCTGCGAAGCCCCGGGTGTAGCCGGGTTTTTTGAGCATTTGGCGGATGGTGACCAGGCCGGGGCCGGCGGCGTCGGCAATGGCGCTGCCGCTCATGCCGGAGAAGATGACGCTGACCAAGATGTCCACCTGCGCCAGACCGCCGCGCATGCGACCGACCAGGATGCGGCAGAAATCGAAGATGCGTTCGCTCACGGTGCCGGCATTCATGATGTTGGCGGCAAACACAAACAAAGGCACCGCCAGCAGCACGTAGCTGTTGTACAGGCCGTTGCCCACCTGCTCGGCCACCAGCCCGACGTCTTGGCGTTTGATCAGCAGGTAGGCCACACCCGAGGCCAGCATGGAAAAACCAATGGGCATGCGCAGCAGCATGCCGGCCACCAGCACGCCGGCCAAAATCAAAATACCGGTGGTCATGACAGGTTCAACTCCGCGTCCAGGCCCTGGCCCTGCAGCGCCTGCCAGATGGCCCAGGCGCAGCGCAGCGCAAGCGACACCATCAGAAAGACAAAGGGCAAAAACACCCACATGAAGGGCAGGTTGAGCACGGGTGTGCCTTCGCGCGCCATGAAATGCACATAGTCCCAGGTGGCCGGCACGCTGGCCAGGGCCAGGCCGCCGACCAGCAGGTTGCCGGCGATGCGCATCAGCTTGCGGATCGGTCGGCCCACGCTGTTCCAGACCAGGTCAAACATCACATGCTCGCGCTCTGGCACGATGAAGGCTGCGGCCCACAAAATCGCCCAGATGTAGAGGATGACAGCCGCCTCATCGGTCCAGGCGATGGGTTTGTTAAAGCCGAAGCGGGCCGTGATCTGGATCACGAACACCGCGAACAGCGTGAGAAACAGACCGCCGCCAATGGCGTTGGCGGCGGTCTTGAGCCAGCGGAACAGGCTCACTTGACGGCGTTGATGCGTTCAACCAGCCCTTTGGGCCAGACCTTGGCGTACTCGGAGTTCTGGTAAGCCGCCTGCACCGTCTTGCGGAAGGCTTCCACGTCTGGCGTGGTGACTTGCAACCCTTCTTTCTTGAAGAAATCGACCAGCTGCGCCTCTTCCTTGATGCGGTTGTCGTTGTTGTAGGCAATCGCAGCCTGGGTGGCGGCGCTGACCTTTTGCTTTTGCGCGGCGCTCATGGCGTTGTAGCTTTTGCTGGAGATGGCAATGAAGATGCCGTCTGTCAGGTGGCTGGTCAACACGATTTGCTTGGTCACTTCGTAGAACTTGGCGGCGCGCACCGAGGGCAACGGGTTGTCTTGCCCGTCCACGGTGCCGGTTTTCAGGCCGAGGTAGACCTCGCCAAAAGCCAGTGGCGTGGGTGTGGCGCCCAGGGCTTCGCCCAAGAACAGCCACTCTTTGGAGCCGGGCATGCGCAGCTTGACGCCTTTGAGGTCGGCCGGGGTTTTGACGTTGCGCACTTCGCGCAAATTGACTTGGCGGCTGCCCAGGTAGCCAATGCCCAGAATTTGCACCTCCATCTTCTCGGCCACGGCCTTGTACATTTCGGCGCCAATCGGGCCGTTGAACACCTTTTGCTGGTGATCGGGGTCGCGGATCAGGTAGCCGGCGGTGTAGATCGAGTATTCGGGCAGGATCTTGGCGATGTCCTGCGCGGAAATGGCAGCCAGCTCCAGGTTGCCGCGTGCCATGGCGGCCGGCTCGGTGCCCTGCTTGAACAGCGAGCCGTTCAGGTTGATCTGAACGTCAAATTCGCCAGGAGCGCTTTTGTCGAGCGACTCTTTGAAGACGGTCCACATTTTGCCGTGCCAGTCTTCCGGCACGGCCGGGGTGGAAATGCGCAGAACCACTTTGCCCTGGGCCAGGGCGGGCAGGGCGGCGGTGGCGCCCAGCGCGGCGGTGGCGCCCAGCAGGGTACGGCGGGTGAGTTGTTGGGTTGTCATACAGGAGTCTCCTTGGGGTTGAAGGTTAGGGATTCAGGTGTCGGATTCAAATACGGTCAAGCAGTGCGCCTATCGCACGATACCCTTGTCGGACGGTTTGCGCCTCAGTGTTATCCAGAGGACTGAGCGGCGCGCGCATGGCCAGCCAGCGGTCGTCGCCGGTCTGTTCGGCCAGCATGGCCTTGTACACGCCGACAAAGGGCATGCCAGGTTTGACCGACAGCAGGGCCAGCAGGGCGCTCATGAGCTGGGTGTCTTCAGCGCTGACCTGGGCTGGGGCGGCAATCACCCGGCGCATCAGGCCGGGGGCGATGTTGCCCAGGCCATTGATGGAGCCTGCGCCACCGGTCAGCATCACGGGGGCCACATGGGGCTCGGACCCGACCAGCACAGCAAAGCCGGGGAAGGCCTGCACCAGGGCCAGGGCGTGGGCCAGATCGCCGCCACTGTCCTTGATGCCCGCCACCTGGGTGGGGTGACGACGCCGCAGTTCAGCAATGGCCGCATGCGAGAAGCTGTAGGTGCTCATGGCCGGAAAGTGGTAGAGCAGCACCTTGATGGCCTCACTGCCGATCCCCTCAATGACTTGCGTTACCGCGTCGACCACACCGGCATCGCGTGGCTGGTTGAAATAAAAAGGCGGCATGTACAAATGGCGGTGCACGCCCAACCGGCTGGCGTGCCTGCCCAGGGTGATGGCGTCTCCCAGCGCCGAGGCGGTAGTGGTGACCACCACCTGGTCGGGGCGGATGCCACTGCCCAGCATGGATTCGAGCAATGACTGCCGCTCGGCCACGGTGAAGGCCGGCCCTTCGCCCGTGGTGCCAAACAGCGTGACGCCGTCGCAGCCTACCTGCAGCATGCGCTGGGCGTGGGCGATGGCCAGCGCGGTGTCGAGCTCGCCGTTGGGCAGCAAGGGCAAGAGCAGGGCGGGCCAGAGGCCGTGGATGGCAGGGTTCAAAAGAGGCTCCTTAGGGGTTGGGGGTGTTGATGACCCGGCTTCGGGCGCTGTTGATGTGAGCGTCCAACAAGGCTGCCGCTTGGGGCGCGTTGCGTTGGCGCAGGGCGGCGATGAAACCGAGGTGTTCCTGCATCGCCGGGATCAGGCGGGCCGGGGTGATGACGCTCTGCTCCAGCTTGATCAGGCGCACACGCAGGCTGTTGACGCGGTAAATGTCGGACACGATCTCGTTGCCCAGCGCGTCGACCATGCGGTCATGCAGGCCCCAGTCCACGGCCTGGGCATCGTCCAGCAGCTGGGCGTCGGAGGTGCTGGCGGCGCTGGCCCGGGCCAAAATCTGGCGGTGCGCGTCTTCAATGGCGGCCAGCTCGGCGTCACTGGCGCTCTGCACAAAGGCCAGCACCGCTTCGCGCTCGATCATGCTGCGCACCTGAAAGGCGTTGCGGATCAGCTTGAGGTCGACATGGGCGATCTGCAAACCCCGTTGCGGCACGGTTTTGATCAGGCCGCCGGCCTCCAGCCGCGGGATCATCTCGCGCACGGCGCCCAAAGGCATGTCCAGCAGGGTCATCAGTTCGCGCTGTGAGATGAACTGACCGGGCATCACTGCCCCGGTCAGGATTTGCTGGGTGAAGCCTCGGTAAGCACGCATGCGCTGGCTGACGCCGTCGACCCCAGCCACGGTGGATGCCATGTCATTTGCTACGTTTTTAGTAGCTGCTTCGCTTACTCTCATAGGGCTATAACGCCTTTTTTAAGCAGAATGTTGCCGTAGATGCGGCCTTCGCCAGTGGCGACCACTGCAAACGCCTGGGCCGCGCGCTCGTAAAAGGCAAAGCGCTCCAGCGAGCCGGCGTCTGGGTGGCCGTGCTGGCGCAGCAGGGTGTTGAACTCGGCCACGGCAGGCGGCACCCGACTCGAATCGCCCACCACCTGCATGGTGAGGGCCGCATGGGCCACAAAGCTGTCCAGCGGGAGCACGGACAGCACGGCGTCCAATACGGCAGGGGCCGACACGCCGGCCAGGCGAACCAGGCGTTTGGCATGGGTGGCGGCCGGGAAGTTGGCGTCGGCTAACACGATCTCGTCACCATGGCCCATCGATGCCAGAATGTGCAACAGCTCAGGTGTCAGCAGGGGGGACAGGCCTTTGAGCATGGCGCTGCCCGAATCAGGAGAATTGCTGTTGACGAACTAACATGTTAGCAATAGTATCAGCTGGCATTACCATGTGTCAATGTTTGGGTTTCGCAATTTTTTCAAGCTTCACCAATGACCTTGGCCCCCGCAGAATCCGCCGCCGGCTTGCCCGATGTGGCTGCCATCGCTGGCGTCGAAGTGCCTTCAGCCATGTTGGGGCCGCTGACGGAGGTGCCGGACTGGCGGCGGCAACCGGACCAGTTGCCGCTGCACCTGGCGCGTGACGGGTATGTGTTGCTGCGCGCCGCGCTGCCCCGCGACGCGGTGCTGGCCGCGCGGCGCGATGTGCTTCAGCGCCTGGCTGCGGTGGGCGAGATTGCCGAGCCCAGCGACGCTGCCGTGGCCACCGGCCGCAGCCAACGCGCGGCCCTTCACCCAGACTTGGGCGCCTTCTGGCAACAGGTGTGTGAATCGCCCGCCCTGCGCCGCCTGAGCCATGGCCCGGCGCTGGCCGCAGCGTCCGCAGCCGTGTTGGACTGCGCCACGGTCCCCTTTGATTTTTTGTGGCTGCGCACCATGACGCAGGGCCGGGCCAGCCCGCTGCACTTTGACCATGTGTACATGAACCGGGGCTCGCAGCGCTTGATCACCGCCTGGATTCCCTTGGGCGACGTGCCGCTGCGCGCCGGCCCGCTGGTGGTGGTGGAGGGCTCGAATCGGTTTGAGGACCTGATTGCCCGCTACCGCGGCGTCGATTTGGACCGCGACAGCCTGCCGGGATCGTTCCCTGAGGACGCGCTTGCCTTCGCCCAAAGCCGCCAAACCCGGCTGCTGACCACCGCCTTCCAGGCTGGCGACGTGCTGCTGTTTGACATGTTCACGCTGCACGGTTCCTGCGACAACCGCCTTGGCGGCGGCCAAGTGCGCCTGTCTTGCGATGTGCGCTGGCAGGCGGCCGCCGACGCGCGCGATGAGCGCTGGTTCGGCTACCCGCCGCCCGGGCATGGCGGCCAGAGTTACGGCGGCCTCAATGGCGCGCGGCCTTTGGGCGAGGCCTATCTGGCGCGCTGACCTCATAACCTTATGAGCACATCCTTGATTTTTCCGCCAACCCGCGACGGGCTGCCGCTGGGCCTCGGCGGGGCGCCGCTGGGCAATATGTTTGCACCTGTGTCTGAGGAACAGGTCTCGGCCCTGTTCCAGGCAGCGCTGGCCGATGGCTGCCGCTCGTTTGACACGGCGCCGCACTACGGCCACGGGCTGAGCGAGCTGCGTTTTGGCCAGCAGCTGCGCGGGCACGCGCGTGCGGACTTTGCCCTGTCCAGCAAGGTGGGACGGTTGCTGACGCCCGACCCGGCTGCCCAACGTGACCAGAACGGCTTTGTTGACGGCTTGCCGTTCAGCCAGCACTGGGATTTTTCAGCGCCGGGGGTGCGCCGCAGCGTGGAGGACAGCCTGCAGCGCTTGGGCCTGGCTGGTTTGGAGACGGTCTTTGTGCACGACTGCGACCTTGCCAACCAAGGCGAGCGCTACCCGCAGGTGCTGCAACAGGTGCTGCACGAGGCGCTGCCAGAACTGCACGCGCTGCGCCGCCAAGGCCTGCTGCACCACATCGGCCTGGGAGTGAATGATGTGCAGGTCTGCCTGGATGTGCTGCGCGGCATGCGTGCCGACGCGGGCATCGATTGCCTGCTGCTGGCCGGCCGCTATAGCCTGATTGACCACAGCGGGCTGGCTGAGTTGCTGCCGTTGTGCCAATCGCTTGGTGTGCGCATCGCCTTAGGCGGCGTGTTCAACTCCGGCATTCTGGCGACTGGCGTGCGCACTGGCACCGAACTGCGCTTCAACTACGGGCCCGCCGCGCAGCACTGGGTGGCCCGGGTGGCGGCGGTGGAGGGGATTTGTGACACCTATGGCGTGCCGCTGCGCGCCGCCGCGCTGCAGTTCCCGCTGGCACACCCTGCGGTCGAGGTGGTGATGCTGGGCGCGCGCCAGGCCTCGGAATGGCAAGACGCCGTAGCCATGCTGCGCCATCCTATCCCCTCCGGCTTCTGGCAGGCCTTGCGAACTGCCGGCTTGCTGCCGGTTGATGCCCCCACACCCGCAGGTGCCGGATGCTGATCGACGCCCACTTCCACAGCTGGCAAATTGCGCGGGGCGACTACGGTTGGCTGACCCCGGCCTTGGCCCCGATCTACCGCGATGTGAACGTGCCCGACTGGCAGGCCCAGGCCCAGGCGGTGGGTGTCACCGGCGGCATTCTGGTGCAGGCCGCGCCGACCGAGGCCGAGACCTGGCACCTGCTGGCGCTGGCAGAGCGTCACCCCAGCGTGTTGGGCGTGGTCGGCTGGGTGGACTGGCTGGCGCCCGATGCCCTGCAGCGCATCCAAACCCTGGCCCGGCACCCCAAGCTCAAGGGCCTGCGCCCCATGCTGCAAGACATCCCGGACCCGGACTGGATCTTGCAGCCTGCGCTGCAACCCCTGTTGGCCTTGATGGCGGAGCTGGGGCTGGTGTTTGACGCCCTGGTCAAGCCAGTGCATCTGCCTCGTCTGCTGACCCTGGCCGGGAGGCACCCGAGCTTGCGCATCGTGATCGATCACGCTGCCAAGCCCGATATTGCCGCTGGCCAGTGGCAACCCTGGGCTGATGACATGCAGCGCCTGGCTGATCAGACCCAGGCCACTTGCAAGCTGTCTGGCATGCTGACCGAAGCTGGTGCTGACCCGGCGCCACAGGTGTGTCGCCCTTGGGCCGAGCATGTACTGGCCTGCTTTGGCGCGAGTCGGGTTTTGTGGGGCAGTGACTGGCCGGTGCTGGAACTGGCGGGCAGCTATGCTGCCTGGTGGCAGGTTTGTCAGGAATTGACCCGGCATCTGCCTGCGGCGGAGCGGGCGGCTGTGTTTGGGGGCAACGCTCTGCGGGTTTACCGTTTGGGGGTCTTTGCTTCGTTGTCGTGACGTCTTGGCTGGCTATGGCAAACTTTTATACGCGTGCTTTGTTGCTGGATCATGCCGCCGGGGCATTCGGCTCCGCGGCTGTCCTCCGCCCTGCGGGCTCCCCCTTAATGCCGCTGCGCCGAATGCCCCAACAGCCTGATCTTGCGAGACGGTGGGTGCGCAAATCTTGGACTGCTAATCCTCGTGCGACCACCATCTTTGCTGCCGAGGGGGTCGATTGGCTGTTGCAGCGAGGTCAAGGGGGAGCCCGCAGGGCGGAGGACACGAGCGGCAGCAGCCAGTCGGCCCCCTCGGCTCGCCAGTATCTGTCCCCGGTTACTATTTCACCAACAACTTAGCCAACCATGAACACCTCCACCCTCCTTCAAGCTCAGCTAAGTCACACCCTCCCCACGGACCACGCGAGAGCATTGTTGATCGGGCGGCTGTGGCTGCCCGGTACCGGCCCGGTGCCGGTGACCCTGCATGATGGTCAACTGCACGACGTGTCGCCGCTGGCACTGACCAGCAGTGCCTTGTTGGCCCTGCCTGAGCCGGCCGCTGCTGTGCGTGAAGCTCTGGCCGCAGGGCGCATGCCTGCCATTGCCAGTTGGGCGGACGTATTGGCCAACGCCGAAGAAGCCATCCGTGATGACGGTCGGCCCTGGCTGCTGGCGCCTTGTGACTTGCAGGTGATCAAGGCCAGTGGCGTCACCTTCATCGCCAGTCTGCTGGAGCGCGTGATCGAGGAGCAGGCGCGGGGTGATGCCAGCCGGGCTGATGCCTTGCGGCGCGACCTGCACCAGATTTTGGGCCAGGACCTGACGGGCATACGGCCCGGCTCGGAGCAGGCGCAAGAGGTCAAGCGGGTGCTGCAGGCACGGGGCGCCTGGTCGCAGTACCTGGAGGTGGGCATTGGCCCCGATGCTGAGATATTCACCAAGGCGCCTGTATTGGCCGCCGTGGGCACCGGCAACGATGTGGGCCTGCACCCCGGCTCACACTGGAACAACCCCGAGCCCGAGATGGTGCTGGCGGTGAGCCCGGCCGGGCAGGTGGTGGGCGCGGCCTTGGGTAACGATGTCAATCTGCGCGATTTTGAGGGGCGCAGTGCGTTGTTGCTGGGCAAGGCCAAGGACAACAACGGCTCCTGCGCCATCGGCCCGTTTATTCGTCTGTTTGATGCGCACTTCAGCATTGACGACGTGCGCCAGAGCGAGATCAGCTTGCGGGTGGATGGCGTGGACGGCTTCAGTTTGGCTGACCATGGCGCCATGAGCAGCATCAGCCGTGACCCGCTCGACCTGGTGGCACAAGCCATGGGCCGGCACCACCAGTACCCGGACGGCATGATGATGTTTCTGGGCACCATGCTGGCCCCGACCCGGGACCGCGATGCACCCGGACAGGGCTTTACCCACCACACCGATGACGTGGTGACCGTGTCGGTGCCGGCGCTGGGCCGGTTGGTGAACCGGGTGGACCGCTCGGACCGGATCACCCCGTGGACCTTTGGCATTGGCGCGCTGATGGCCAGCCTGAAAGCCCGGCCCGGATTGCCCTCAGGCGTCTGATTCGCACCTCATTTCAATTAAAGTTGACAACGGCCCTATTGAACTTGCGGCGCAGCCGCGATAGCATGGTTCAAGATGTCCACACAACCTTAACCCGGAACCCACCATGAAGAAGCTTTTTACCCCCCTGTTGGCATTGGCTGCTGCGGCCATGTTGCTGCTGCCGGTGCAGTCGATGGCTCAGACCAAATCGCGTCTGGCCCAGATTCTGGAACGTGGCACCCTGCGTGTGGGCACCACGGGTGACTTCAACCCAATGTCGATCAAGGATACCGCCACGAACACCTACACCGGTTTTGACATCGAGGCCATGAACCAATTGGCTGCCGACATGGGCGTCAAGATCGAGTATGTGCCGGCCGAATGGGCCACCCTGGTCAACGGCATTGTCTCGGACCGTTTTGACATCTTCTCGGGCGCTTCATTGAGCATGGCACGCGCCAAAACGGTGGCCTTCTCCAACCCCTACCTGTTTGCCGGCACTGTGCCCATGGTGAGCAAGAAGACTGGTGCCAAGCTGACCACCTGGGACAGCATCAACAACCCCAATGTCACCGTCGCAGTGCTCATGGGTACCGTGTTTGAACAACAGGCGAAAGCCCACTTCCCGAAAGCCAAGGTTCGCGCTGTTGAGAAGCCCGCCACCGGTTACCAGGAAGTGCTGGCCGGCCGGGCTCAGGTCACCATCACCAGCAATGTCGAGGCAGCCACTCTGATGAAAACCTACCCGGATCTGGTCACGGTCGGCTCCAGTACCGAGATGCGCAACAAGCGGCCCTTTGCCTACCCGGTGCCGCAGGGCGATGAAGTCTGGCTCACCTTTGTGAACAACTGGATTTCTCTCAAGGAGGCTGAAGGCTTCTTCGGCGGGCTTGAAGCCAAATGGTTGTCCGCCAAAAAATAAGGCTTTGCTTGACCCTCCTGGCGCTCGGCCTGTTGGCCGGGTGTGCGGGTTCATCCGGTGGGGGTAGCAGCTACAACTGGGGTTGGTACATCTTCAACCCCTTGCAAGCCAAGGGCGTTTCCAACCTGCAGTTTCTCATTGGTGGCGTCTGGGCCACTTTGCTGGTGTCCTTGTGCGCCATTTGCCTGTCGGTCCTGCTGGGCGCAACCGTGGCGATGGCCGGTCTGTCGCGACGCAAGTCCCTCAACCGCGTGAACCGTGTGTACGTGGAGCTTTTTCGCTCGGTGCCCTTGCTGGTGCTGCTGCTGTGGGTGTTCTATGGTTTGCCGGTCATCATTGGTCTGCAACTCAGCGTGTTTGCCACCGGCGTGTTGTCGCTGGCTCTGAGTGACTCAGCCTTCGAGGCCGAGGTGTTCCGCGCCGGCATCCAGTCGGTGCCCAAAGGCCAAATTGAAGCGGCCAAGTCCCTGGGCCTGTCGTGGGCTCAACGGATGCGGCTGGTGGTGATGCCGCAGGCGATCA
>JBAXMQ010000108.1:0-11065 GCA_037134215.1 Betaproteobacteria bacterium | reverse complement strand
CACGCCGGGCGCCAGCAGGCTGACATCTGCGGCCCAGAACGCATGTTCGGGTGCCTTGCAGGCCAGCTCCAGGCGCTGCGCCACTTGCGACGCTGGTCTGGCAGTGGGGTAGCCAGGTTGGGACATGATGCGCACCACGCCGTTTTGTGTGATGGGGCACGAGGCCCACCCCGCCTCCGCCTGGTTTTCCAACCAAGCCATCGCCCGGGCGTGCAGGGTGTGACCAGCATCAAACAGCGCAATCAGCACATTGACGTCCAGCAAAGCGCGCATCAGACGCCCTCTGCGTCGCGCAGCGCGTCAATCTGTGCGTTGGTAATCAACACACCTTGCGACGCAAAAGGCAGGAAGCCCGCCACGGCACGTCCCTCGCCGCCATCGCCTTGCCCAGCGCGCTGACTACCCGACATCGCCTCCCGCAGCAAGCGAGAAATGAGCTGGCCCGCCGACAGGCGTTGCCGGCTGGCCATTTCTTTGGCTGCGGCCAGCACATCGTCTTCAATATCCAGTGTGGTTCTCATACGATCCCCTTTTGATGAGTATGCATCACGATGATAGTGCATCAAAGCACGCAAAAAAATGCCCCGCGGCCTGGTGGGCGCGGGGCTTGAGTGCTTAGGCCACTGGGGCCTGAGCGGGGGAGCCGACTAACTGATCAGTTCAGCTTATAAGCCGCGTAGAAGTTGGCGTATTCGCGCCCCGATGGATCGCGGGCCCACAAGTGCAAGCCGGTCATGATGGCATTGGCGGTGTAGCCGGTACTGCCCGTCACGCAGTGTTTCTCCCCTGAGCCATTGGCACAGGTGATGGTGACCGTCCGCTTGGTCGAGCCAACCGATTGACCGTCCTGGAAGTTCACCTTTGAACCGGACCCATCGGCGTTCGGCCCAGCTTTTCCAAACAACTTGACTTCCGTCGGCGGCAGGGCGCCACTCGGCACTTCCCAACTTGGCGAGGCCAGACCGCTGGTTGGCAGCTTGGTATAGCTGTTGTTGCTTGGCAGTGTGGCGGTGCTGGCGATAAAGTTGTCCGTCAGGTACTTGAGGCTGCCAGCATCCAGTTTGGCCCAGGCACGGGTGCGCATCTCGGCGATGGTGTTGGAGCGGACGCGGGTTTTGTAGTTCTGCGTGGCCAACAGGGTATTGCTGCTGTCGTAGTACTTGAACACCCAAAGGCTCTGGTTGCCGTAGCCGCTGATCTCAGCGTCAGTGGCGTCTGTCGGGGTAAAAGCCAGTCCGCTTTCTCGGGTCGCCGGATGGAGTGCCGTGGAGGTGGTGTCAGCGTATTCGCTACGGATCCGGATAAAACTGGTACCACTGGGAACCATGGTGCTGATGGTGGTGGCCACCGTACCGTCGCTTTTCACGGGGACGCGATCTGCATTGAGTTTGGGAAAGACCATGCCATCCGAGCCCGGGATCATGGTCAAAGGGTCGCCTCCCTTGGGCGTGGTGATCTTGACATAAGCAACACCCGTCATCAGCGGCATGCTCAGGTTGTAGCCTGTGCTGTAGTAGGTGGAAGGGGCATCGTTGACAAAGGTCCGGATCTGCTGGTAGGCCGAAACGCCACCGCCATAGACATACTGGTTGCCGATCAGCTTGAGCTTGCCATCGGTGTCTTTGCTCAGCACAAAGGTGTCGAAGGTTTCATTGCCGACGATGTCCTTGGATTTATAGCCGGCCACGATGTCGCCATTCGCGCGCGTGAACTCGTAGCTGCCCTGGCTGAACGTCAGGCCGGTGGCGCCGTCCCTGAACAGGCTGGCAAAGGCACCATTGCCATTGACGTCGCGACCGACAACATTGCCGTTGCTCTTGAAACTGGCCGGGCTGTTGCCAAAAAACGCCGACTTGCAGGCGGGGGCCACCACATTCACGGCAGTACCAGTGGCCAGGCCGTTGGCAATGCTTGAATCAACTCGGCTGGCCAGTGGCAAGGCGTAGCAGGTGGACAACTGCGCCAGGAAGGACTTGATCAAGTCCGCTGTGCCGGCCTCTGCCAACTTGGTTTTGTCGATGGTGGGGATGGCCGGCACGCTGGCGGCCGTGGCGGCGCTGCTGAACTGGATGGTCACTGGAGCAACGCCTTCATCTTGCTTCTGCTTGATGCCGACCTCGATGTTGCTGGTGCTCGCACTGGCCGGGACGATGGAGACCTTGACCGAGTCAAGCAAACGGTCGTAACCGGCGCCATTGACGATAAAGCTGCCGGTGAGCGGGTTGGTCCCGCTGGTTTCAGTGGCAGTGAGGATCGGGGCCAGGATGGCCTGTACCTCGTCCACTTTGCTGCTCACGGTCGAGGCTGACAGATTGGCTGTCTTGGCGGCCAGTTCGGCGCCGAGCTTGCTCGGGTCGCCCGTGGGGCTGAGCCGGGCCGCGATCAGGTTGGTGATCGGGGTGATGTTGGCCGTGGCGCTGGAACCGGTGACGCTGGAGACCACGCTGACCAGCGATTCGCTGGCACCATCCGCCCCGGACCGTGTGGCGGTCAGGACAAAGGGCGCGACGGCGCCAGCTGTCAGGGTGATGGAATAGGTGCCATCGGCACCAATGGTGGCACTGGTGCCCACAGTTGCGCCGGTGCTGTCGGTGACAGTCACGGTGGCATCGGTGAAGGCAGCACCGGTGGCCGCAACGCCCGACAGGATGGTTGGCGCCGGGACGGTGGGCGTCGTCACGGTGGAGCCTGCGTTACTGGAGGCGCTTGACCCCCCACCGCAACCATAGAGTCCCAAGAGACCGGCGCTGGCAATCCCCAGCGCAAGCCGTGTCAGTTTGATATTCATGCTCAATCCTAGTGATGCAGACTGCCCCTAAGGGCCGGTGACGGCTGTCACCCCAACGTTTTGTCTGTCTCGCGATTGTTCCTGCATTGCGCAGCCTGCGCCATCCCATGAATATGGGATGGCGCAGGGTGGTCAGTCCAAGCAGTTGGCGCTATGCTCACCGTTGAAACAAAGGTGAACCCATGTGGCGAGTACTGGTGGTGGAGGATGATGCCGAGATGCGCGAGTTTTTCGCCGGCAGCGTGGCGCGCTGCGCCGACCTGGCCCTGGCCGCCAGCGTGGGCACGGTGGCCGAAGCGCGAGCCTGGCTCGACGACTCCGGCAACATCCTCGATGTGCTGTTGACCGACCTGGGCCTGCCCGATGGCTCGGGGCTGGAGCTGATACGCCATTGTGTGGCGCTGCACCCGCGATGCGAGCCGCTGGTGATCTCGATGTTTGGTGATGAAGACAATGTGCTGGCCAGCATCGAAGCCGGGGCACTGGGCTACATCCACAAAGACTCAACCCCCGATGACATTGCCCAGACCATTCTGGACATGCGCGGCGGGGCCTCGCCCATCTCGCCCATGATCGCCCGGCGCGTCCTGTCCAAATACCGCAGCGACCGTGCAGATGCGGCCACCTTGCCCTCGCGCAGGGCGGACGATCCTCCGCCCCCTGTGGCCGGCGACCCACCGCCATCCCGGCCGCACAGCCTGTTGTCGTCCCGCGAGCAGGAGGTGCTGGCTTATATCGCGCGCGGCTATTCTTATGCCGAAATTGCCAGCCTGCAGGGCCTGACCATGCACACAGTGCAGTCGCATATCAAGAACCTCTACGCCAAGCTGTCGGTTCACTCCAGAGGCGAAGCCGTGTTTGAGGCCACGCGCATGGGCCTGATCTGAAGGCTTGGCCTGATGACGGCCCGGCGCTGGTGGTCTTATTGTTGGTACGGGGTAGTCTTGGGGCTGGCCTGTCTGGCGCTGTCGGCGCAGGCGCAGGTGCTGGTGTTTCAAACGGCCCAAGCGGAGATCACCGTACGCGGACAAACCACCCGTCAGCAGGTCAGCCTGCCCTACCTCTGGGACCGTGAGCAGGGCGCGCAGTCTGGTCTTGCGGTGTTTGAGATCCCCTTCAACCTGGCCACGCCATCGCTGGAGCCTTATGGCTTGTCGATTCCAAAAATCGGCAACGGCTATGAGGTCTATCTCAATGGCGTCTTGCTGGATCGCTTTGGCGATTTGTTGCGCCATGACCGCAGCGACGCCAAGCTGCCCAGGTTGATCACCGTGCCGTCTGACGCCTTGCAAGCCACCAACGTCTTGCGCTTGGTGGTGGGCGTCGATGTTGGGCGCCAGGGTGGCCTGTCCGCCGTGACGCTGGCGCCGATGGGTCTGGCGCAAGAGATTCACGCACCGGTATGGCAGTGGCGGGTGCTGGGTCCGCAGGTGGTGGCGGTTTTCAGTGCGCTGATCGGGTTGACGGGTTTGCTGCTGTGGCTGACCCAGCCGGCGGCTCGCCCCGATGGCACCCTGGGACGCGATGTGGTCTACCTGTATGGCAGCCTGGCTGAGTTCTGTTGGGTGTTTCGCGTCACCGATGCGGTGCTGGAAAGTCCACCCCTGCCGCTGCCTTGGTGGAGCGTGCTGTCGGCCCTGTCGCTTTGGGGTTGGAGCAGCCTTAGCGTGCTGTTTTGCATGGCGGTGTTGGGCTGGGGTCGATCCCGCTTTGTTCAGGGGATGCGTCTTTGGCTGGGTCTGCTGGGCCTGCTGGGTCTGGCCGTGGCAACGGCCGCCCGGGTCTACGGCTGGCCGCTCCCTCTGACGCTCTGGTATGGCGTGCTGGGACTCACCTTCCTGATGTTTTCCTGCCGGCTGACTTGGCAGGCTTTGCAGCCCAAGGCCTTGCTGGAAAGTCGCCTGCTGGCCCTGGCCATTGGCATCAATGTGGTGTTGGGTTTGTTGGACCTGTACCGGCTCAGGGTCAACCCCAGCATGGATGGCCGAACCAGTTTGTACTATGCCTCAGTGCTCTTTGGTGTCGCTGCGGGCCTGATTGTGCTCAGGCGCTTCAGTGCCGCGAGCCGGCAGGCACGCCACCTGACGAACAAACTCAATGAGTTGGTGCAGCAGAAAGAACAGGACTTGGTACGCAGTTACCAGCGCCTGGCGCAGGGGGCGCAGGAGCAGGCGCGCAGCGGCGAGCGCAGCCGCATCTTGCGCGACATGCACGATGGCGTGGGCTCGCACATCAGCACGGCGATCCGCCAACTGCAGTCGGGCCGGGCCAGCAACGACGAGGTGCTGCAGACGCTGCGCGACTCCCTCGACCAACTCAAGCTCTCGATTGATGCGATGACGCTGCCGCCGGGCGACATCACGGCCCTGCTGGCCAACCTGCGCTACCGGCTGGAGCCGCGTCTGAAGGCTTGTGGCATTGAGCTGGCGTGGGCGGTGGACCAACTGGCGCCGGTGGCGAGGCTGGATGCGGGCGCCATGCGCCAGCTGCAGTTCATGCTGTTTGAGGCGATATCGAATGTGATGCAGCACGCCCGGGCCAGCCGGCTGAGCATCGAGGCGCAGCAGACGGCGCAGGGCGTGCGCATTGGCGTGCTGGACAACGGCTGCGGTTTTGATGTGGACGGGGTCAGCCGGCGCGGCCTGCGGCTGATGCAGGAGCGGGCTGCAGCCATTGGCGCTCGGATGCAAGTGCACAGCCAAGCCGGGCAAACCACGCTGGCTATTTTGCTGACAGCCGCTGGCGCGAGCGCTCCTGGACCATGAGCTCGAGCGCCCGATGCATCTGCTGCTGGGCGCTCGCCTGGCTGATCGTTGCGTCACACCCGCTCCGGGCCGAGGTTCTGGTACTGGATCAGGGTCAGGTCGCTGTCAAGCCGTCGGAGCAGTCCACGGTCTCGCCGGTCAAGCTGCCTTACCAGTGGGATACCCACTACCCAGGTTTGGGCGGAGAGGCCTATTTCCGGATCCCGTTCGCCCTGGCTGCCGTGCCCGCTGAGCCGCACAGCCTGTACGTGCCGCGTCTGGGCAACGCTTACGGCATTTGGCTCAACGGCAAATTGCTCGCGCATAACGGCGACATGGTCCGGGTCAATGGGCCTGACTTTGCCAAGGCTCCACGCCACGTGGTGCTACCGCCGCACCTGCTCGGGCAGCAGAACCTGCTGGAGGTCCGGATCCGGGCCGATGCCGGACGTCGCGGCGGTCTTTCGCCGCTGCTCTTGGGTCCCCTTGACGAGGTCTACCCGCTTTACCTGCAAGACCACCGCAGCCGCATCGCAGGCTCCTTCGTGGTTGCGATGTTTGGCCTGCTGCTGGGCCTGATGGCCCTGGCGTTGTGGACCACTCAGGTGGCGCCGGCGGGCCATCAGACGGCGCGACGAGACCCTCTGTACCTTTATGCCGCCGTCGCTGAGCTGTGCTGGACGGTCAGTGTCAGCGATGCCCTGTTGGAGAACCCGCCCTTGCCTTGGCCATGGTGGGGTCTGCTGCCCATCCTCACCACCAGCCTTTGGACCAGTAGCATGACCCTTTTTGGCGTCGAGATTGCCGGGCTCAGCGGGCGCAGGGGCGCGGTCTGGCTGCGTCGCTGGTTGCTGGGCTTGGTGGCGCTTGTCATCGCCGCCGCCGCTGCCCGGGCACTGGGCTACCCCGATGCCTTGCCCTGGGCCTACGGCCTGTCCGGTCTGACGGCCTTCTTGTTTGCCGCCTGGTTCCTCTGGGCGGCAGTGCGTGGCGCGTCAGTCCAGCACCGGTTGGTGGCAACGGCCGTGGCGGTGAACACGGTGGTCGGCTTGCGTGATTTTTATGTTTTTCAGGTCTTGCAAGCCTATGGCGCCAACACCTATCTGCGCTACAGCTCGCTGTTGTTCGGCCTGACCTTGGCGTATGTCGTACTGGCGCGTTTCCGCTCGGTCAGTTGGCAGGTGCATAACTTCAACGCCAGCCTGACGCGGCGTTTGGTACAAAAGGAAATCGAACTTGCCCGCAGTTACCAGCGCCTGGCGCAGGGGGCGCAGGAGCAGGCGCGCAGTGGCGAGCGCAGCCGCATCTTGCGCGACATGCACGATGGCGTGGGCTCGCACATCAGCACGGCGATCCGCCAACTGCAGTCGGGCCGGGCCAGCAACGACGAGGTGCTGCAGACGCTGCGCGACTCCCTCGACCAACTCAAGCTCTCGATTGATGCGATGACGCTGCCGCCGGGCGACATCACGGCCCTGCTGGCCAACCTGCGCTACCGGCTGGAGCCGCGTCTGAAGGCTTGTGGCATTGAGCTGGCGTGGGCGGTGGACCAACTGGCGCCGGTGGCGAGGCTGGATGCGGGCGCCATGCGCCAGCTGCAGTTCATGCTGTTTGAGGCGATATCGAATGTGATGCAGCACGCCCGGGCCAGCCGGCTGAGCATCGAGGCGCAGCAGACGGCGCAGGGCGTGCGCATTGGCGTGCTGGACAACGGCTGCGGTTTTGATGTGGACGGGGTCAGCCGGCGCGGCCTGCGGCTGATGCAGGAGCGGGCTGCAGCCATTGGCGCTCGGATGCAAGTGCACAGCCAACCCGGGCAAACCGGCATTGACATGATGTTGGCTTGACGATAATCCGGGCATGGCTGTCATTGTTCAGGCGGTGCCTCTGTGGCGTCGCATCACACCCTGGTTCCGTGGTTTCGACGGCCCACTGGCCTTTGTCGTGTTTCTGCTCGCTTGCGCTGGCTTGCTGATCATGTACTCGTCCGGTTTCGACCATGGCTCCCGCTTTGAGGCCCATGCCCGCAACATGCTGATTGCTGGCGCCATCATGTTCGTGGTGGCCCAAGTACCCCCACAGCGGCTGATGGCCTTTGCCGTCCCCCTGTACCTCGCCGGCGTGGCGCTTCTAGTGGCTGTGGCGCTATTTGGCCTAACCAAAAAGGGTGCGCGCCGCTGGCTCAATGTTGGCCTGATCATCCAGCCCAGTGAAATCCTGAAAATCGCCATGCCGCTGATGCTGGCCTGGTGGTTCCAGAAGCGCGAGGGGCAGCTGAGACCACTTGATTTCCTGGTGGCGGTGGGCTTGTTGGCGGTACCTGTCGGGCTGATCATGAAGCAGCCCGACCTGGGCACGGCGCTGCTGGTGCTGGCGGCGGGTCTGTCGGTCATTTTTTTTGCGGGTTTGAGCTGGCGTCTGGTGATTCCGCCCGTGGTCTTGGGTCTGGTCGCCATCGTGCTGTTGCTGGTTTTTGAGCCCCAGCTGTGCGCTGACGGCGTCAGCTGGCCCGGCCTGCGCGACTACCAGCAGCAGCGCGTCTGCACCCTGCTCGACCCGGGGCGTGACCCGCTGGGCCGGGGCTTTCACATTATCCAGGGCATGATTGCCATCGGCTCGGGTGGCTTTTGGGGCAAGGGCTTCATGCAGGGCACGCAAACCCACTTGGAATTTATCCCGGAGCGCACCACCGACTTTATTTTTGCTGCGTTTTCAGAAGAGTTCGGCCTGTTCGGCAACCTGCTCCTGGTGCTGGGCTTCGGCTTTTTGGTCTTGCGCGCCCTGAACATTGCGCTGGAGGCGCCAACCATGTTTTCCCGTCTGCTGGCAGGGGCGTTGGCCATGATCTTTTTCTTCTATGCCATCGTCAACATGGGCATGGTCAGCGGCATCCTGCCGGTGGTGGGGGTGCCCCTGCCCTTCATCAGTTATGGCGGCACGGCCATGGTCACCATCGGGCTGGCGCTGGGCATTCTGATGTCGATTGCCAAGTCCAAACGCCTGGTGCAGTCATGACCGAGTCAGTGGTGCCGTTTCCGGTGACCGTGGTGGGTGTGGGCAACATGGGTGGCGCCATGGCCCAGCGCCTGCTGGGACTGGGCTGGCCGGTACAGGTCTGCGATGTGCGGCCGCAGCAGCTGCAGGCCTTGGCATCATTTGGGGCTGCAGGCCACGTGCAGCCTGACATTGCTGCTATAAATTCTGTAGTGTCTATCGTGGCTGTGGTGGATGCGGCGCAAACCGAGGCGGTGCTGTTCGGCCCCCATGGGCTGGCCCCTGCCATGCCCGTGGGCAGCGTGGTGATGCTCTGCCCGACGCTGGCGCCCGACGATGTGGAAGGCTTCGCCCGCCGGCTGATCCCGTTTGGCCTGCACACGGTCGACGCGCCCATGTCGGGTGGCCCAGTACGCGCTCTGGACGGCAGCATGAGCCTGATGCTGGCTTGTGCGCCCCATGTGTTTGTCCGTTGCCAGGCGCTGTTCGATGCGCTGTCAAACCGGGTGTTCCGCATCAGCGAGCGCGTGGGCGACGGTGCCCGCACCAAACTGGTCAACAACCTGGCCGCAGCCATCAACCTGGTCGGCGCGGCCGAGGTGTTGGTGATGGCGCAGCGGATGGGGCTGAATGTTGGTCGAACGCTCGAGGTGATCGAGCAGTCCAGTGGCCAGAGCTGGATCGGCTCGGACCGCATGCGCCGCGCCATTGCTGGCGACTACGCGCCCCGGGCGCACCTGAGCTTGCTCGAAAAAGACACGCGCTTGGCGGTCGAGGCCGCCTGTGCGGCCGGGTTCGCCGGGCCGCTGGGCGCCAGCGTGCGCGACGTTTTTGCCAGCGCCAGCGCGGGTGGCTTGGCCGGGCTGGATGACGCTGCCCTGTTCGACTGGCTGGGCAGGGGCCCTAGAATGGCCCCATGATCTCCCGCGAACCCACCATCGAACGCTTGGCCATTGCCAAGTCTCTGCTGCTCACGCCCTTCGGGCTGGACGAGTCCCACCTGTTGCGCGCCTTGGCCGAGATCAAGGCGCATCGCGTGGACGAGGCGGACCTGTACTTTCAGTACACCCGCAGCGAAGGCTGGAGTCTGGAGGAGGGCATTGTCAAGACAGGCTCTTTCAGCATCGATCAGGGTGTCGGGGTGCGGGCCGTCAGCGGCGAAAAGACAGCTTTTGCCTACTCCGACGACATCTCGGAGGCGTCGCTGCTGGACGCTGCGCGCACGGTGCGTTCGATCGCCGCGCAATCTCAAGGCGCCCGGGTCAAAGCGGGCAAGCGCCGCATCGCTGAGGCCCGCTCGTTGTACCGTGATCTGGACCCGATTGCCACGCTGGACAGTGCGGCCAAAGTTGGTTTGCTTGGGCGCGTGGAGCAGTTGGCACGTGGCAAAGACCCCCGCGTGGTGCAGGTGATGGCTGGCTTGGCCAGCGAGTACGACGTGGTGCTGGTGGCCCGGGCCGATGGCACGCTGGCGGCTGACGTGCGCCCGCTGGTGCGCCTGTCGGTGACGGTCATTGCCGAACAAAAGGGCCGGCGCGAAATGGGCTCGGCCGGTGGCGGCGGCCGCTTCGGCCTGGCCTATTTTGACGACGCCTGCATCAGCCGCTATGTGGATGAAGCGGTGCAGGCGGCCTTGACCAATTTGGCCGCGCGGCCAGCGCCTGCCGGCGAAATGACCGTGGTTTTAGGCCCGGGCTGGCCCGGCATCCTGCTGCATGAGGCTATCGGCCACGGCCTGGAGGGCGACTTCAACCGCAAGGGTTCCAGCGCCTTCAGTGGCCGCATTGGTCAGCGCGTGGCGGCCAAAGGCGTCACCGTGCTTGACGATGGCACCCTGGACGACCGGCGCGGCTCGCTCAATGTCGACGACGAAGGCAACGCCAGCCAGCGTAACGTGCTGATCGAAGACGGCATCCTCAAGGGCTACATTCAGGACAGCATGAATGCCCGGTTAATGGGCGTGGCGCCTACCGGCAATGGCCGGCGCGAGAGTTACGCCCATGTGCCCATGCCGCGCATGACCAATACCTACATGCTGGCCGGAGACAAGCCGCCGCAGGAAATCGTGGCCAGTATCAAGAAAGGCCTGTACGCTACCAACTTTGGCGGTGGCCAGGTCGACATCACCTCGGGCAAGTTTGTGTTTTCGGCCAGCGAGGCCTACTGGGTCGAAAATGGCAAGATCCTCTACCCGGTCAAGGGCGCAACGCTGGTTGGCAGCGGACCGGAGTGCCTCAAGCGCGTGTCCATGATCGGCAACGACATGAAGCTCGACAGCGGCGTCGGCACTTGCGGCAAGGAGGGTCAGAGCGTGCCCGTGGGCGTGGGCCAGCCCACACTGCGCATTGACGGCCTGACCGTTGGCGGCACCGCCTGAATCCCTGCCAGCCGCTGTGCTACAGTTCTTCCCATGGTACCGGTCTCGTTTTACTTTAGCTATTTTTGGTTCTCCTGCGCCCCCGGCGGTAGAGAGTTCTGAACGTCCCTGAATCAAACGTCCCGATCTTCCAAAAACCGCCGGCAGCCCCGGCGGTTTTTT
>JBAXMQ010000107.1:0-11067 GCA_037134215.1 Betaproteobacteria bacterium | reverse complement strand
GCGGGCGGCATCGCGCGGCCGCCACTGGCCGGCCCGCACGGCGGCGGCCGTCACCACACTAAAGGGTGCGGCGTCGCTGCCGTCGGCCTGTAGCCAGAAACTCGTGCGCTCAATGCCCACGCTGGGGTGCGAGTCCAGGGTGGCGGTGATGGCGCGCACCGCAGTCTGGTGCTGCGCCAGCCAGCCAGCCAGCCGCGTCATGTCGGCATCGGCGCCGGCGACAGGCAGCGCCGCACCGTCGATGTCCAGAAAATCGTTCTGCGGGTCGATGATCAGCAGTTCACAGGCGTTCATGGCAGGTCTTTCGTCGGCGGGATCGGTACGGATTGTTGCAGGGCCCATGCCACGTGCTCGCGCACCAGGCTGCTGGGGTGGTCCATGCGGCGCTGCAGGGCAGTTCGCCAGGTCTGGACGGCCTCTAGGGAGGTATCTTGGGAGGCAGCGCGTAAGGCATTGCCCAGCGCCACGGCGACATTGCGCAGCCAGCGCTCATGCCCGATGCGCCGGATCGGGCTGCCCTCGGTCATATGCAAAAAATCGGCTTCGCTCCAGCCCAGCAGTGTGGCGAGTTGCTGGCCCACCAGGCCTTGGCGCTCATCAAAATCAGGCAGAGCGCTGCGCTGGGCGTAGCGGTTCCAGGGGCACACCAGCTGGCAATCGTCGCAGCCGTAAATACGGTTCCCCATGAGGGGACGCAGCTCTGGCGGAATCGGGCCTGGGTGCTCTATCGTCAGGTAGGAGATGCAGCGACGGGCATCAAGCCGGTGCGGCGCCGTGATGGCCTGGGTCGGACAGATGTCAATGCAGGCACTGCAGCTGCCGCAGTGAGCCGCCACTGGCGAGCTAGGCGGCAGTGCCAGATCCACATAAATCTCACCCAGAAAAAACATCGAGCCCGCCTCGCGGTTGAGCAGCAGGGTGTGCTTGCCACGCCAGCCCTGGCCGCTGCGCCCGGCCAGCTCGGCCTCCAGCACGGGTGCCGAATCGGTGAAAACACGGTAGCCCAGGGGGCCGACCTCAGCCGCCAGGCGCTCGGCCAGGCGCTGCAGGCGCTGGCGCAGGACCTTGTGGTAATCACGACCCCGGGCATAAAGCGACACCACCGCCTCGCCGGGCTGGGCCAACCGCGCCAGTTCCCGCGCCGGCCAGTCGGGCGGCGCGGCGGCACTCAGGTAATCCATGCGGGCCGTGATCACGCTCAGGGTGCCAGGCACCAGTTCGGCTGGCCGGGCACGGCGCAGGCCGTGCGCTGCCATGTAGGCCATGTCGCCATGGCAGCCGGCCGCCAACCAGGCCTGCAAGCCCGGCTCGGCCGAAGACAAATCCACGCCAGCCACGCCAATTTGGGAGAATCCAAGTTCCCGGGCCCATGCCTGGATCTTGGAGACCAATTGACTGCCATGGCTGAGAGCGAAGGGCGTGACCACGTCAGGATTGTAGAAACCCTGCTGCTGCCCGACGAAGCGGCCACCGCCCGGGTGGCGGCGGCGCTGGCGGCCGACCCGGCGCTGCGCCACGCCTTGATCGAATTGCACGGCGAGCTCGGGGCCGGCAAGACCACCCTGGTGCGCCACCTGCTGCGCGCCCTGGGCGTGAGCGGCCGCATCAAAAGCCCCACCTATGCCGTAGTCGAACCCTATGAATTGCCCGGGTTGGACATCTGGCATTTTGATTTTTACCGGCTGGACGAACCGCGCGAATGGCAGGACGCCGGTTTTCGTGACATTTTTGCCAGCCCGGGTCTCAAACTGGCCGAATGGCCGGAGAAGGCAGCGGGCTACCTGCCGCGGGCCGACCTGGTGCTGACGCTGACGGTCCGTGACGACAACAGCCGCATGCTGACCTTGCAAGCCCAAACCGCCACCGGCCGGGCCCTTTGCCATCGCGTGACAGACAGCGCCGCCGGAACGGTTTCGGCATGAGGCGACGCAGCTTGCTGGGCTGGTGCAGTGCGGCCTTGGCGGCACCTTGGCCAGCCCTGTCACGGGCGGCCTCCATTCTGGCGGTGCGGCTCTGGCCGGCGCCCGACTACTCGCGCGTCACCATCGAATCGGACACTGAGCTCAAGACCCGCGCCACCCTGGTGGCCGATCCGCCGCGCCTGGCCGTGGACATCGACGGCCTGGAGCTGGACGCCACCCTGCGCGAACTGGTGACCAAGCTCGGGCGGGACGACCCCAACATTGCCGGCATACGGGTCGGCCAAAATGCGCCGGGCGTGGTGCGATTGGTGCTGGACCTGAAGCAGCCCATCACACCGCAGATCTTCAGTCTGGCGCCGGTGGCGGCCTACCGCCACCGGCTAGTGCTGGACCTCTACCCGAAGCAGGCCGCAGACCCCTTGCTGACGCTGATCAACGAGCGCTTGCAGGCTGCCACGGGGACGGCCGCAGCCTCGAGCCCGTCGTCGGCGCCAGCCTCGGCGTCCGACCCGTTGGGCGAGTTGATCGCGCGCCAGAACGGCAGCCCAAACCGCACAACGCCCGCCGCCAGGGCACCCTCAGGCGCTGAAATCGCTACACAATCCATAGCTAAAAACTCAATGGATACGGGGCTTGGAAGCCAAAAACGTCCCAAAGAAACGCAAAACGGCGACAGTGCCACACCGGTGCCTGCGGGCACCGACCGGCTGATCGTGATCGCCCTCGACCCGGGCCACGGCGGCGAAGACCCAGGCGCCATCGGGCCAGCCGGCACGCGCGAAAAGGATGTGGTGCTGAAACTGGCCCTGCGTCTGCGCGAGCGCATCAATGCGAGCAGCGTCAAGGGCAATCCACTGCAGGCTTACCTCACGCGCGACGGTGATTTTTTTGTGCCCCTGCAGCAGCGGGTGGCCAAGGCGCGCCGGGTGCAGGCCGACCTGTTCATCAGCTTGCACGCCGATGCCTTCTTCACGCCGCGGCCGCAGGGTGCCAGTGTCTTTGCCTTGAGCCAGGGCGGCGCCTCCAGCACGGCCGCGCGCTGGATGGCCGACCGGGAGAACAAGGCGGACCTGATCGGCGGGCTCAATGTTGGTGCCCGCGACCTGCAAGTGCGCCACGCCCTGCTGGACATGAGCACCACCGCCCAGATCAAGGACAGCTTGCGCCTGGGCGGCACCATGCTGGGCGAAATCGGGCGCATCGGCAAGCTGCACAAACCCCAGGTTGAACAGGCCGCCTTTGCCGTGCTCAAGGCGCCCGATATTCCCAGCGTGCTGGTGGAGGCGGCCTTCATCAGCAACCCCGACGAGGAAGCCCGGCTCAACACCGACGAGTACCAGGAGCAACTGGCCGATGCGCTGATGCGCGGCATCGAGGGCTATTTTTCGAAAAATCCGCCGCTGGCGCGCAGCCGCACTTTATGAGGGTGGCAGCCCCAGGCTGGCGGCGGTGTCTCGGTTGAACTGGGCCATCGCGGCGTCGGTAAGCGCATCGCCAGCCCAGGCACGCAGGCTGGCTGGCGGCAGGGTGACCGCCGCCGCGCCGCTGGCCATCAGCCGCGCCAGCACCTCGGGGCTTTTGATGCTGGCCGCTAGCAGGGCCGGGCCGCCCTGCTTTTGCACCGAAACACAGGCCTGGAGCAGCGGCCATACATCGCGGCCATCGGCCACCAGCCGGCCGACGTAAGGGGCCACATGCGCCACCTGCAGCGACTGCGCCCAGAGCAGTTGCACCGGGTTGGACAGGCCGGTCAGCAGCAGCGCCTGGCCAGTGGGTTGCAGCGCCCGGATACAAGGCAGCCAGTCGGGATGGCAAGGCAGCTTGAGGGTCAGGCGCACGCCCGACGTTTGAGCCACCGCCTGCAACCGTGCCTGCCAGTGCAGAGCTTGTGCCAGGTCCGGTACAGGCAACTGCAGCATCAACTCGGCCAGTCCGTGCTCACCGACTGTCTGTAGCAGTCGTTCTCCCGTGGCCAGGGTCACCGGCAGCCCGGCCTGGTGCAGCAGGCTGGGGTTGGTCGTCACGCCCTGTACCGGCGGACAGCCCGAGGGCAAGGCCCAGGCTTTGGCATCAGCCGAGTCCAGGAAAATCTTCACGCGACATCCCGTTTGAGAAAAATGTCTTTGAGCGGAAAAAACTGGGTGTGTAGCGGCAGCAGCGAGCCGCCCAGTGCTCGGGCGTGGGCTCCCACCTGTCCCGGTAAAACAGCCGGGGCGTTCAGTCCTTCAGGCTTGTAATACTGCAGTTGCTCCCGTGTTGCAGCCAGCAGGGCGTCGATCAGCCCGCTCCCAAGCGAGCCGTCAATCACGACAGCGTCGAGGTCCAGCAGGGCAGCAGCGCTGGTCACGGTCATGGCGAGTGCCCGGCTGGCTTGGGCAAGCCAAGGCCCGGTGAAGCCCGCATAGGCCAAGTCCATGATGCGGTCCTGGTGCACCAGCAACGGGTCCAGTCCGGCTGCCTCCAGCGCCTGTTCCAGCTGCCAGCCCGAGGCCAGCTGCAGCAATTGCGGTGGCCGTAGGCTGGGTTCGCCCAAGCCAATCGGCATCGAGCCGATGGCGCCAGCGTTGCCACGCGAGCCAGGCATGATCTGGCCAGCCAGCACCAGCCCGCCGCCGATGAAGGTGCCGACAAACACATACAGGTAGTTTTCTACCTGGCGGCCCTGCCCTTGCAACATCTCGGCCATGCAGGCTGCGGTGGTGTCTTTGGCGAATTCGACCGGCAAGGCGGTCAGGGCTTTAACCTCAGCCAAGAGGTCGATATGCTCCCAGCGCTGCAGCGCGGCGGCGGCCGCACCGCCGAGCAGGTCCGACCACTGGTGCAGCGACAAGGGCGCTGTCAGACCGATGCCGACCAGCCGCCCCCAGTTCGGTCCCAGGGCGGCCTGCATCTGTGCCAGGCTTTGCCGGATGTTGGGAAGCACCACGTCGGGGTCCGGATAGGGGTAGCTGAACTGGAGCTGATGGCGCGGCTGCCCCACAAAGTCGGACACCAGCACCTCCAGACTGCGCCGGCCCACCTGAAGGCCCAGGCTGAACGCACCATCCGGGTTCAGCGACAGCGGCACCGAGGGCTGACCGATCTTGCCGCGCACCCGGTCCTGCTTAAGCAGCAGGTCATCGCCCAACAGGCGATCGACGATGATGGACACGGTCTGGGTGGACAGCTGCGTCAGGCGCGCCAGATCGGCCTTGGCCATCGCACCGTGGTGCCTGATCGCCTGCAGCACGATGCGCTCATTGAACTGGCGCATGCCATTGTGGTTGGAGCCGCGCATCAGGCGCGGGTCTCGGACGAAATCAGGGATGGCGTTCAAGAGGAAATCGGGTCAGTTAAGGATCACGCCCTTGCAAAACATGGCGTTGCCGTAGGCGGTTACTTCGCCACTTTGCACCAGCACACTCGCACCCTTGATCTTGTCATAAAAAGCGTAGCGCTCCAGACCCTCAATCCGCTCTAGGGGCAGGCCTTCAAGGGCCAACAAGTCCACCACCGCCTGTTGCGCGGCGGTACGGTGACCGTCTGGCTGCTGGCAGACCTGCATGTAGGCGGCCGGACGCACCACGTCGGCGGCCAGCGGCATCACGGACAGCACCGCCTGGCTGACGCGCGCCAGGCTGTTGCCGGGCAGGCGCACCAGCGGCTTGCCCTGGCTCAAAAAATCCGCCGTGAAATTGGCGTCCACCACCGCCACCCATTCACCATGGCCCATGGCGCACAGGTGCATCAGCAGTTCTGGCGTCAGCAGCGGATCGATACCCTTCAGCATGCTACGGCCTCCCCGACGCTCAGACGCGCCGGGTCGATGGCGCCAGTGATCAGCCCCACGATTTCTTCGGGGTTGGTCTGCCTGGTGAGCCGGCTGCAAATGATGCGGCCCTGTCGGAACACCCAGATGCGATCCACCAAGTCAAACACCTGCCGCAGGTTGTGGCTGATGATGATCAGCGGCACCCGGCGTTCTTTCAGGCCCTTGATGATCTGCTCCACCCGCGCAGTCTCGGCCACGCCCAACGCGGCGGTGGGCTCGTCCAGGATGATGAGCTTGCGCGCAAAACCGGCAGCGCGGGCGATGGCCACGCACTGGCGCTGGCCGCCCGACATGCCACGCAGGCTCTCCGACATGTCCTGAATTTTGACGCCGGTGGTGGCCAGCATGGCGTTGGACTGCTCGCGCATGGCCTTGTGGTTCAGCACCGACAGCGGCCCCAGGTTGAAGTGCGTCAGTTCGCGCCCCAGAAAGATGTTTGCCGGGACATCCAGGTCCTCAGCCAGCGCCAGCGTCTGGTACACGGTTTCCATGCCCTGCTCGCGCGCATCGAGCGGCGAGGCAAAACTGACTTTTTGCCCATCCAGCAGGATCTCGCCGCTGTTGGGCTGCTCCACGCCAGTGATCAGTCTCACGAAGGTGCTTTTGCCCGCGCCGTTGTCGCCCACGATGGCTGCGTGCTCGCCGGGCAGCAGGCTGAACTCGGCCTCGGTCAGGGCTTTGACGCCGCCATAGTGTTTGGTCAGGCTGCGAATTTGCAGCACAGGGGTGGTAGTGGTCATGACCGTCTCTTTGATGAACTCAGGGGCTGAGCATGCCAGATCCCACCACCCCTCGGTATTAGTAAAACCCCTAGGTTTATTTAATTGGATTATGTGATTCAATTCAAATCAGCAAGCCCAGACATACTTCTGTGCTGCTAGAAACAATTCAAAACCGGAGATTTCCATGAGCACAAAACGCATGATGGGCCGTCTGGCCATCGCCCTGGCCGCCGCTGGCCTGATGACTGCCGCCCTGGCCGAGACCACTGTGGCCTACATCACCAACGGCAATACCAACGAAGGCTGGACCCTGATCAACGGTGGCGCCAAGAAGGCCGGCGCCGCCAAAGGCGTCAAGTTCATTGAACTGGCTGCTGAAAAAGGCGAGCTGTCCAAGCAACTGGCCATCGTCGAAGACATGATCACCCGCAAGGTCAACGCCATCGCCATCGCACCGGTCGACAGCGCCGGCATTGCCCCGGCCATCAACAAGGCACTGGCCGCCGGCATCAAGGTGGTGGCTGTGGACACCGGCATCACCGGCGCCAAGATCACCTCTTACGTGGCCACCGACAACATCAAGGCCGCCATGGTGCAGGGCAAATGGGCGGCTGAGCAGGTCAAGGACGGCGACACCGTGATCTACGTGACCGGTGACCAGGGCCAGTCGACCGGCCAAGAGCGCAAGAAAGGTTTTGTCGATGGCCTGAATGCTGTGCGCAAGAACGTCAAGATCGTTGACGTGCCCACCACGTGGGACCAGACCATGGCCCAAAACGGCGTGGAAGCCGCGCTGCGCGCCAACCCGACGGCCAAAGTGATCGCTTGCGCGTGGGATGGCGGCGCCCTGGGTGCCAAGGCTGCGCTGCTGGCCGCCGGCAAGAAGCCGGGGGATGTCAAGATTGCCGGTTTTGACGGCTCGCCCGGCGGTCTGGACATGATGAAGCAAGGCTGGCAACAAGCCAACGCCGCGCAGATGCTGGCCAAGATCGGCCAGGTCGGTGTCGAAACCGCCATCGCCGCCGCTGAAGGCAAGAAGGTGGACGAGCGCATCGACACCGGCTCCTTCCTGGTGCTGCCGGCCAACGTGGACAAGTTTGCCAAAGACTCGGGCGTCGGCCAGTTCATGAAAGCCAAGTAAGCGACGGCCTGGAGCAACACCACTTTTCCCGGGAGCCAGCTTCATGAAATCCATCACCCGGCAAGAGTGGTACGGCGCTCTGGTGGCCGTCCTGGTCCTCGGCGTGCTGCTGAGCATCGCCTCGCCCTACTTCCTGACCATTGGCAACCTGTCCAATATCCTGGTACAGGCG
Organism: Betaproteobacteria bacterium; assembly: GCA_037134215.1. Classification (GTDB taxonomy): domain Bacteria; phylum Pseudomonadota; class Gammaproteobacteria; order Burkholderiales; family Burkholderiaceae_C; genus Rhodoferax. The sequence continues at coordinate 3,299 of JBAXMQ010000107.1, read as the reverse complement.
AGCGTGATCGCGCTGCTGGCCGGTGGCCAGACCTTTGTCATCCTGACCGGCGGCGTTGACCTGGCCGTAGGCGCGCTGACCGCGCTGGCAGGCGCCGTCGCCGGCTACCTGATGATCAAGCTGGGCGTTGACCCCTACGCCGCCATCCTGGCCGCACTGGCCATTGGTGCCGCAGTCGGCACCTTCAACGGCTACCTGGTGGCTTTTGTCGGCATCCCGTCCTTCATTGTCACCCTGGGCGGGCTCACGCTGTGGCGTGGCCTGGCCTTTGACCTGACCGGCGGCTTTGACAACGCCGGCATGCCCGATCCCCTGCCCTTCCTGGGCTATGGCACGCTGCTGGGCGTACCCATGCCGATCTGGATCACCGGTATCTTCTTTGTTGTGATGGCTTTTGTGCTGTCCAGCACCAAGCTCGGCCGCTATGTGTATGCCATGGGCTCCAACGAGATGGGCGCGCGCCAGGTCGGGATCAACATCCGTTGGTACAAACTGGGCGTCTACGTTGTCTCGGGTCTGAGCTGCGCGTTGGGCGCCGTGGTGTTGATGGCACGTATGGATTCGAGCAGCGGCAAGATGGCGCAAATGTTCGAGCTTGACGCAATCGCGGCGGTGATTTTGGGCGGCACCTCGCTGTTTGGCGGCCGTGGCAGCATCTGGGGCAGCCTGCTGGGTGCGGTGCTGATCACCATGATCCGCAATGGCATGAACCTGATGGAGATTTCGCAGTTCAAGCAGATGATGGCGATTGGTGCCGTGGTCATCATCGCGGTCTGGATCGACGTGCTGCGCCGCCAGCACCTGCTGAAAAAATGAGTCCGGCCGGTGGCGCACTGCCCATTCGGGTGCTGGGTGAGGCGCTGATGGACTGTGTGGCCCAGCCAGACGGTAGTCTTCGCCCCTTCATGGGCGGCAGCCCCTTCAATCTGGCCCGCGCCGCGGCCCTGCGCGGCGCACACGTGGCTTATCTGAACCCGCTCTCGACCGACCTGTTCGGCCAGCAGATGCATGCGCAGCTGGCACAGGACGGCGTGCAGTTGCCTGGCGGTCAGAGCCCCCAGCCCACATCACTGGCTGTGGTGCAAATCAGCGACGGCCAGCCCAGCTACGGCTTTTACCGCGAAGGCATCGCCGACCGCGATTACTCTGCCGATAGCGTGCTAGCGTTGTTGGCCGCCCAGGCGCCAGGCGTGCTGCACACCGGCTCGCTGCTGCTGGTGCCGCCTGAGCACCACAAAGTACTTGCCGTGCTGCGCGGCGCCAAGGCCCTGGGTTGGACCCTGAGCGTGGATGTGAACCTGCGCCCGCAGCTGGCGCCCGATCTTGCAGCCTATGTGCGTGCCGTGCTCGAGGTGGCGGCCCTGGCCGACTGGCTCAAGGCCAGCGACGAAGATTTGGCAGTGCTGGGTTTTGGCCCGGTACAACGCAGCAAAGCAGCGCGGATCGCCAGCCAATTCACCGCGCACGGTGCCAGCCGCGTCGCGCTGACCTTTGGCGCAGAGGGTGCCTGGTTGCAGGTGGATGGCCAGTCCGCCGAGCAGGCAGCACCAGCCGTCACGGTGGTGGACACCGTCGGCGCTGGCGACACGTTCTGGGGCAACTGCCTGGCCGACTGGGCCTTGGCGCCCGCCGGTGCCGGTGATCGCGTGGCGAGCACACTGCATCTGGCCATGCAGGCAGCGGCCATCAACTGCACGCGGGCCGGCTGCCAGCCGCCTACTGGGGCCGAGCTCAGACGCCCTCGGGTTTGATCTGCGCCCTGGCAATCACCGGCTTCCAGCGGGCTTGCTCGGCTTTGATGAATGCATCGAACTCTGCCCCGGTGTTGCCCACCGCCAAGGCCGTATCCTGCGACAGCTTGTCGCGCACCAGGTTGCCGCGGGCGGCCCTGATGGCCTCGGCCTCCAGCTTGGCAATGTGGGCCTTGGGCCACTTGGCCGGTGCCAGCAGGCCATACCACTGGGTCATTTCAAAGCCTTTGAACCCCTGCTCTGCCACTGTGGGCACGTCCGGCAATTGCGGCAGCCGCTGGGGGGTGCCCGTGGCAATGCAGCGCAGCCGGCCAGCTTTGATAAAGCCCATCAAGGCCGGCGCACCCACCGAGGCCGCGTCCAGACGCCCCGCCATCAGGTCGGTCAGCATGGGACCGGTACCGCGGTAGGGCACGTGCAGCACAAAGGTTTCGCTGATCAGCTTCAGGTATTCGAAAGCCAGATGGCCTGCACTGCCATTGCCGGCCGAGCCGTAATTGAGCTGGCCCGGTTTGCTCTTGGCATAGGCCACAAACTCTTTGAGGTTCTTCACTGGCAAATCCGGATGAACCACGTACAGGCTGGGCACCTTGGACACCAGGGTAATGGGCACAAAGTCGCGGTTCGGGTCATAGGGCAGTTTGTCAAAAATATAGGGGTTGACCGCCAGCGTACCGATATGGCCCAGGATCAGGGTGTGCTCGTCGCTGCTGTTGGCCACTTCCTGCATGGCAATGTTGCCCGCTGCGCCCGGCTTGTTTTCGACAAACATGTTCTGGCCGATGCTCTTGGAGATTTCTCCCGCAATGGCCCGGGCAACGATTTCCGAGCTGCCACCCGGTGCAAAGGGCACCACCAACCGCAAGGGTTTGGATGGCCAGGCCGCCTGAGCCTGTGCCAGGTTGCTGGTCAGGCCGGCCAGGGCCAACGCTGAGGTGGATTGAAGCCACTGGCGGCGGCTGGTTTGCCTGGGATGCATCTTTTATTTCCTTATTTGAGGGAGCGATCATAGGCAAATTGCCCGCACAGCCAATTCAGAATGCTTTGCGCCATAGGCGCCACTGCCGCCGGGTCCTTGATGGCGCCCGCCAGCACATGCTGGCCTTTGCTCTGGCTGTAGGTCACTGGCAGCAGCTGCTTTTGGGGCGAGCCCAGTCGGTCAAAGGCAGTCTTGATCCTGGCTGGGCTCACCGTCTCATCCCGCTCGCTGTAATGCACCTGCACCGGGGCCTGGAAACTGGCCAGGTCGCTGTCACGCACCGCCTTGACCATGGCCATCATCGGGAACACCGCGCGGGTCGGGTAGTGCGTGGTCCAGGCCAGTGCCTCGGCCTCTGACTCAAGCACCCAGCCCCGGGTCTTCCCCACTAGGGCCAACACCAAACAGCGGCCTCCGGGCCAGTTCACCAGCTCGGCGCGCCAATCCTTCGGCCCGAAGTTGGGCGACAAGAACACGTGAGCCGCCACCCGAGCGCCCATCGTTGAGGTGCCCAGCCAGGTCGCCAAAGTGGCACCGGTCGAGCAGCTGACCATCAGCACCCGCTCCCC
>JBAXMQ010000106.1:0-11176 GCA_037134215.1 Betaproteobacteria bacterium | reverse complement strand
GACACCACCACCGCGTCCAGGCTGGCCGGCGTGGCCTTGAGACGGATCTCCGCATGCAGGGCGGCAGCGGTCTTTTGCATGGCATTGAAGCCCACGCTGGCGCCACCCACTGGCGAGAGGTACTTCGGCAAACCGCTCAAGGCAGGCGTCTGCAGTTTGATCACGCGCTGCACCGATGCGCTTGCCAGGTGGGTGAGTGCAATCGCCATGCTGTCAAAAGCCAGCGCGATCATGGGAGGATGAAAATTGGGCGAAGACAGCATCTCACCCTCGGCCGCAAGCACCAGCGGGCTGTCTGAGATGCCGTTGACCTCGGCCTCCACCGCGTCGCTGAGCATGGCCAGTGCGGCATAGGTGGAGCCAAATAACTGCGCCATGGTGCGGAAGGACAGGGCATCCTGGATCGAGCGTGGCTGCGCCGCATAAAGGCTGCTGCCGGCCAGCAGCGCCCGGAACAGCGCTGCGGCCGACTCTTGGGCCCCGGCAGGTCGCGCCGCTGCGATGCGCGGGTCAAACACACTCAGGTTGGCCGCGTACCCTTCGTCGGCCAAGGCGGCAACCGCAGCGGCCACAAGCAGCAGCTGCGCTAGGTCGGACGCCATCAGGGCCGCATAGCCCGCAGTGACCGGGCTGGCATTGATCAGCCCCAGGCCATCCTTGGCCTGCAGACGCACCGGCCTGAGACCTGCCGCCTCCAGCGCAGCAGCGCCTTGGTAGCGACGGCCCAGAAAAAATGCCTCGCCTTGCCCTATGACCGGCGCAGCAAGGTGTGCGGACAGCCCCAAGTCACCCGCGCCAATGGAGCCGAGCATCGGCACGACCGGGGTCACGCCTCGGTCCAGCAGTTGCATTGCCGCCTGCGCCGCTTCTGGGCTGACCCCGGTGCCACCTCGGGCAAAGCCGATCAACCGCGCCAGTTGCGCCGCGCGCACCACGTCTGGCGGCAAGGGCGCACCCATGCCGATCATCCGGCCCAGGATCACCTGCTCCTGAAAAGCCTCCACCTCGCTGGCATCAATGCGGTATGCCAGGTTGCCGCCCAGGCCAGTATTCAGCCCATAAACCGGAGCGCCAGCGTCGATGTGCCGCCGCACCACCTCCCGGTCCACCTGCAGGCGCTGCAGGGCCGCTGGCGCAAATGCAAAGCGGTCCGCGCCGCGCGCCCACGCCGTCAGCACATCGCAGGTGATGAACGTCGAGTCAATCAGATGCTGAGGCATGTCCAAAACGTGAGGAATAGGGGTAGGTTAGCGCCAAAGTCGTGGCAAACAACATTCATTATGTCCGCGCTCATGCAGTGAATGGACAAACGCCAACAACATGAAAATCGTCAATCAGCCTGGCAAGGACGGAACTAATCCTGTTAGCACTCTCTCCAAGAGAGTGCTAATATTCAATTTATGACAACAAGGAGTTCTGGTATGACGACTCAGCTCGCAGCCTCAGGCAGTGCTTTGGCGGTGGCCAACCCGTGGTCACTGGTGCCCCCGTTGGGCAATCTGGACGCTTATATCTCGGCGGCTAACCGCCTTCCCATGCTGACGCTGGAAGAGGAGCAGCAGTTTGCCCGCAAGTTCAAGGATGACAATGACCTGGAGGCTGCCGGCAAGCTGGTGCTGTCGCACTTGCGGCTGGTGGTGTCGGTGTCACGGCAGTATTTGGGCTACGGCCTGCCACACGGCGACCTGATCCAAGAGGGCAATGTCGGCCTGATGAAGGCCGTAAAGCGCTTTGACCCGGATCAGGGTGTGCGCCTGGTCAGCTACGCGCTGCACTGGATCAAGGCCGAGATCCACGAGTACATCCTGAAAAACTGGCGCATGGTCAAGGTGGCCACCACCAAGGCCCAGCGCAAGCTGTTTTTCAACCTGCGCTCGATGAAACAGCGTTTCAAGGCTGACGACGCTGCCAGCGACAGCGGCACCCACCGCGATACGCTCAACGAGGCGCAAATTGACGCCATGGCGCGCGAGCTGAACGTCAAGCGCGAAGAAGTGATCGAGATGGAAACCCGGCTTTCGGGCGGCGACGTGCTGCTGGACCCGAGCCCGTCCGACGATGGTGATGAGGCGTTTGGCCCGATCACCTACCTGACCGACGCCAGCCATGAGCCCACCGCCATGATTGAAGCGCGCGAGCGCGACACCCTGGCCAGCGATGGCATCGCCATGGCGCTGGAAGCGCTGGACGCGCGCAGCCGACGCATTGTGGAAGAGCGCTGGCTCAAGGTCAACGACGACAGCTCGGGCGGCATGACGCTGCATGATCTGGCCGCCGAATACGGCGTGAGCGCCGAGCGCATCCGCCAGATCGAGGTGGCCGCCATGAAGAAAATGAAAACCACGCTCGCTGCCTTTGCCTGAGTTGCAGCCGGGGGGGCGGGCGCTTTTTCTTGCTACAGGGACTTCCACATGATGCTTAAATTTTGGCGATTTGCTTCATATTTAATAGCATCACAGGCTTTATTGACGGGGGCTTCAGCCCAAATTAGTGCTCAAAGCACGCCGGGCTGGCCGAGCCAGCCGGTGCGGCTGGTGGTGGGTTTTCCGGCGGGCTCATCGCCCGACCTGACCGCCCGCGCCCTGGCTGAGCCGCTGGCCAGGGCCTTGGGACAAGCCGTGTTGGTGGACAACAAGGTGGGCGCGGCCGGCAACATTGCCGCCGACTTTGTGGCCAGGGCAAGCGACAACCACACCATTGGGCTGATGATCAACGGCAATATGACGATTGCCCGGCTGCTGAATCCCAAGCTGCCCTATGACCCGCTGACTGACCTGACGCCGGTCAGCCTGATTGGCGTGTCACCCCTGGTCCTGTGTGCCCCGGCGAATGCGCCAGGTGCCAGTGCCGAGGAATTTCTGGCGGCCGCCCGCGCCGGCGGCAACCGCTGGAACTACGGCAGCCCAGGTGTCGGCACCGTGGGCCACCTGGGCATGGAACTTTTCAAGGCCAAAACCGGCACCGCTGCGGTGCATGTGCCCTACCCTGGTTACCCCCAGGTCACCACCGCGATGATCGGTGGCGACCTGCAACTGAGCCTGCTTCCACCGGCGCTGGCCAGCGCCCAGGTGAAGGCGGGCAAGCTGCGGGCCATCGGCATCACCGCCAGCAGCCGCAGCGCCCTGGTGCCTGATCTGCCCAGCCTGGCCGAAGCCGGCGTGAAGGACTTCAACCTGGAAATCTGGAACGCCGTGGCGGCACCCAACAGCCTGCCCAAGCCCATGGTGGCCCGCCTGTCGGCGCTGGTCGCTGACATTGTGCGCTCGCCCGAGATGCGGCAAAAACTGCTGGCGCAGGGCTGGCAGGTGGTGGGCAGCAGCGGTGAGGAGTTGGCCAGCCGGGTGAGGCTGGATAGTGCCCAACTGGGCCAGATCATCACCAGCCAGGGCATCAAGGCGGAGTAGCCTGGCAGCGCTCAGGCGCCCTTCAGCAGCAAGCGTATGTCTGCCGCCAATGACGCTGCGCCGCTGCCGTAGCGGGTATAGAGCCGCAGCTTGCCCCGGGGGTCATAGATGTAGCAGGCGGCCGTGTGGTCCATGCTGTAGCTGGTGGGTGTGGTGCCAGGAACCTTCTTGTAAAACACCTTGTAGTCTTTGGCCAGGGCTGGCAAGGCCTCGGCGCTGGGGATCAGCGCCAGAAAGCTAGGGTCAAAGTTGCCCACATAGGCCTTCAGCACCTCTGGCGTATCGCGTTCCGGGTCAATCGTGATGAAAAGAGCCTGCAGCCTGTCACCGTCTTTGCCCAGTGCTTTCTTGACCTCCAGTAACTCGGTCATGGTGGTGGGGCAGGCATCGGGACACTGGGTGTAACCAAAAAACACCACCACCACCTTGCCGGCAAAGTCGCGCAGACTGCGCGTCTGCCCGTTGTGGTCCGCCAGCGAGAAGCCGCGCGCATAGTCGGCGCCGGTGATGTCGATGGCCGCAAAGTCGGGTTTTTTATTGGAGCAGGCAACAAAAAGGCCGCCAAGCCCCGTCAGTATTGCCGCTTTAGCTACGAAAGAAATAGCAGAACGTCGTTGCATGGACTCTTTAGAGCAGGTAATGATCCGCCAGCAAGGCGGCAAACAGGGCGCTCAAGTGAATCAGTGAAAAGCGGAAGGTCTTGCGCGCTAGCGCGTCAGAGTATTCCCGCCACAGCTGGAAACCATACCAACAAAACGCAAGGCTCAAGCCGACCGCTGCGATCAGATAGAGCCAGGAGCTCATGCCATACACATAGGGCAGCAGGCAGGCCGGAAACAGCACCACCGTGTAGAGCAGCACCTGCAGGCGGGTGAATTCATTGCCGTGCGTCACCGGCAGCATCGGCAGGCCGGATTTGCGATAGTCCTCCACCCGGTACAGCGCCAGCGCCCAGAAATGCGGTGGCGTCCAGAGGAAAATGATCAGAAACAGGATCAGCGCCTCAGGCCCGACGTCGCCGGTCGTGGCAGCCCAACCGAGCACCGGCGGCATGGCGCCAGAGGCACCGCCGATCACGATGTTCTGCGGTGTGAGCGGCTTCAGGATCACGGTGTAGACCACGGCATAGCCGACAAAGGTGGCAAATGTGAGCCACATGGTCAGCGGATTGACCCAGATGTAGAGCAACGCCGACCCCAGGGCGCACAGCACAGCCGAAAACAACAGGGTCTGGCCATTGCCGAGTTGCCCCTTGGCAGTGGGCCGCCAGGCGGTGCGCTTCATCTTGGCGTCAATGCCCTGTTCCACAATGCAGTTGAAAGCAGCGGCCGCCCCCGCCACCAGCCAGATCCCCAGGCTGGCCAGCAGCCAAAGCCACAGCTCAGCCCGGGTTGGCCAGCCCGGCACGGCCAGCACCATGCCGATCAGCGCGCAGAAAACGATCAACTGCACGACCCGTGGTTTGGTCAGCGCGTAGAACTGGCTGTACACCGAGGTCGGACGGGGAGAAGCAGGGGCACTCATGCACGGATTCCAAAAGCGGCGGGATCAGGAGAGGACCAACCGCCAAGCCGGCCCCGGGTGGCCAGCAACACCCAGGTCAGCAACAGCGCCAGGGCGGCGGCACCGCCGGTGTGCAACAGGGCCGCCAACAGAGGCCAGCCTAGCACGACATTGCTCAAGCCGGTGAGCAACTGTAGGATTGCCAGCGCACCCAAGCCGCCGGCCAGGCGGCGCAAGGTTGCAAACTGCTTGAGCCGCCATGCCAGAAGCCCCAGCAAGACCAGCACCAGCACAGCCATCAGGCGGTGCGCGTAGTGGATCGCAGTCAACGCGGCAAAGCTGATGGGGGTGCCGTCGGCGCGCAGGCCCAGACCCCGCCACAGCTCAAAACCCTGTTCAAAATTCATCGGCGGCCACCACTGACCCTGGCAGGTCGGAAATTCAGAGCAGGCCAGCACGGCGTAATTGGTGCTGACCCAGCCGCCCAGCGCCAGCTGCACGACCAGCAGCAGCGTGGTCAGCACCAGCAGGCGGCGCAGGCCAGTGCTGATGGCCACCGGGCTCAGCCCCTGTGCCACTTGCGTCTGCCGAATCGCTTGGCCCCCCAGCAAGACCAGCAGCGTGACGCCGCCGAGCAGATGCAGCGTGACGATGGCGGGAAACAGCTTCATGGTCACGGTCAAGGCACCAAAGGCTCCCTGCAGGCAGACCCAGAACAGCGTGAAAGTGGGCCACCAGGGGCTGAGCGCCTCCTTGCTCTGGCCCGTGGGCTGCGACCGCCGGGCCAGCCAGGCCATCACGGTCAGGGCCAGGATCAGGGCCCCGACGCTGGTGGCCAGATAGCGATGGATCATCTCGATCCAGGCCTTGCCATGGGTGACCGGGCCAGTCGGCATGGCAGCCTGAGCAGCCGCAATCGGTGCCTTGGCGCCGAGCGGACTGGCCTGACCGTAACAGCCGGGCCAGTCGGGGCAACCCAGGCCGGAATCACTCAAACGGGTGAAGGCACCGAACAGCACCAGATCAAAGGTGAGAAACAGCGTCAGAAGCGTCAGCGCCTGTTGCCGGCGCTGGGGGCTGGCGTGCCGGTTGCGGCGCCACACCCACAGCAGCGGACCGGCCGCCATCAGGACGCCCAAACCCAGCAGCATCAGCAGCGGCGACAGATCGTAAAGGCTGGCCATGGCCATGCGCGCTAGTTGCCGGCCGCGCGGCCGGCCTGGTCCCAGAAGGCCGATGCGCGCAAAAGCCGCTCGATATCGCGCTTGGCCCGCGATGCCGTGGCGCGATCCAGCCCGGCCGGGAAACGCATCATCCAGTTACCTATAGGATCGACCACGTAGAGGTGCTGCGCCAATGGCTGACCGCTGGCCGGCGTCAGCCATTGCGCCAGCGCCGCCGACGGCACCCGCAACACCGTGGCACCGGTCAGCGCTGGCCGCAGGGCGTCTGGCACGGGCACATCGTCGTCAATCAGCCAAACCCAGTCCACCCGGTCCTTCTCCTTGCCCAAGCCCTCGCGCAGTTGACGCTGGAGGTAAAGGTGCTCGGCACAGGCTGCGTCACAGGCGCCTCCGGCAACGCTGACCAGCAGCCATTGCCCTTTGAGTGACGGAAGAGGAAGCGCCTGGCCATCCAGTCGCAAGCCCTGGACGGCGGGCAGCGGGCGCTGCGGGTCGATCAATTCACCATAGACCCGCCTCGCTTCCGGCCGGATCACGTAATAGGTCAGGTAGGAGGCCACGACCGGCGCCGCACAGGCCAGCAGCACGGCCAGCATGGTCCAGCGGCCGCGCCGACGCGGCACAGCCATGGCTTGGGCAGGCTGTGGCAGGTCATGGACCGTCAGTCCCAGCGGCTCATCGACGGCGTTGTTGGAACGGTCTAACAATTTGGAACCAGACATAAAGAACGGCAATCAAGGCACTCAGGCCAAACCATTGAAAGGCGTAGCCGTAGTGCTTGTCGACCCCGGCGGCCACGCGTGGCCAGTTACGCAGCAAGCCATCGCTGGCCGCGCCGGCCTGTTGCACTGACACAGGCAACAGCGCCAAGCCAGATTCGCGAGCAAATTCACCAATGTCTAGATTTTGCCGGATAAGCCCCGTGGATGCGGTGCCAAGCTCGTATAACTTGCCCGGCGGCGGGGCCATCCGGCCCTCGATACTGACCAGGCCGGCTGGCGTGTCGATCGATGGCACGGCGCCGCGCTCGAGGAAATTGCGCGCCACCCATCCCCGCTGCACCAGCAGCACCGCAGAACTGCCGTCCAGCGCCAGCGGCGTGAGCACATAGAGTCCCTGACGCGCATCCATCTGCCGGTTGTCAAGGAAGACCGTATGCTGGGCCAGCCAGCGTCCGCGCAGTTGCACCCGTTGGTACAAGACCTCTTGGGGCCGGGCCAGGGCCGTGAGTTCTGCGCCACTCAACGGCGGCAGGCCGGCCCGGGCTGCCATCGCGGCCTCCACCGCTTCTTTTTGCGCAGCGCGCGCGAGTTGCCAACGCCCCAGCGACAGGGTCATAGCCATGCCGAGGAGGGCGGCCAATGAGATAAGCCAAAACCGCTGGCGGGTGTTCACTGGATAATGTCGCTCATGAAATACCTCGTTTTACTTGCATTCATTGGCATCTGGTCGAGCCTGGGCGCCGCGCTGTACTTCATGCTCAAACAGGGCAGCAAGGGAAACAAAATGGTGTTGGCGCTGGGCATGCGGGTTGGCATGTCGATCCTGTTGTTCATTTGCGTGCTGGCCGCCTGGAAGCTGGGCTACATCCACCCCACCGGCATCGCCGCCGGCCAATAAAGCAGGCCCACGGTCAAGCCCTGGCTTTCAATCAAAAAGGCACCGCTCGCGGTGCCTTTTTTGTTACCCAAGCATCGCCGCTTTAAAGCCAATACACCAGGATGTACAGGCCAAGCCACACCACGTCAACGAAGTGCCAGTACCAAGCCGCGCCCTCAAAACCAAAGTGCTTGTCTGATGTGAAGTGACCTTTTTGCAGCCGCAGGGTAATGAAGAGCAGCATCAGCATGCCGATAAACACGTGGAAGCCGTGGAATCCGGTCAGCATGAAAAAGGTGGATCCATAGACCCCAGAGCTGAGCTTGAGGTTGAGCTCATGGTAAGCGTGGTAGTACTCATAGCCCTGCACAAACAAAAACACCACGCCCAGCAGCACTGTGAGCCACATGAAGGCAATGGTGCGGCTGCGGTTACCCACCACCAAGGCATGGTGGGCGATGGTCAGGGTCACACCCGAAGTCAGCAGCAAAGCGGTGTTGATGGTGGGCAACCAGAACGGCGTCATGGTGGTGAAGGGTTCGATGATGCCCGCCGGCGAGGCGGTGGCGCCCACGGCCAAGCTGGGCCAGACGGCCTTGAATCCTGGCCAAAGCAGGCTGTTCTCCACGCTGCCGAGCGCCGGGACCGAGTGGGCGCGAGCCCACCAGAGTGCCGTGAAAAAGGCACCAAAGAACATCACCTCCGAAAAGATAAACCAGCTCATGCTCCAGCGGAAGGACAGGTCGATCTTGCGGCCATACTGCCCGCCTTCACTCTCGCCAACCGATTCGCTGAACCATTGGTACAGCACGCCCAGAAACCAGAGGAGGCCAAAGGCCAGTGCGTATTTGCCCCAATCCTCACCATTGACCCACTGGCCTGCGCCCAAAATCACGAAAAACAGGCCAAAGGCCGCCATCGCCGGATGCCGCGACGGGCTAGGCACGTAGTAGTGGGGCGTTGCGCCCTGTGTTGTTGAACTCATGTCCGTTCCATTCCTTCCAATTCTCAGCCAATAACTGCGGTGCGGGCGCGACCTTACTTGGCCACCACCCAGTTCACCAAAATGACCAAACTAACGACAAACAGGGCCGCGCCGGTAATACCGACCGCAATCACATGCAGCGGCTTGACCCGCGCTATGTCCTGCTTCGACTCACTGCCTTTGCGAATCCCGATGAAAGACCAAGCCACAACGCGGACGCTGCGCCACAGTGAGACCGAATCTGCCTTGGTCACGGGGTTCATGAGCCCGCTCCCACGGGCACATGACCACGGGCCTCGGCCACGGGCGCTGGGGGCGTTTTGCCGCCGACCTCAAAAAACGTGTAAGACAGCGTGATGGTGCGCACATCCCGCGACAGCTTGGGGTCGATCACAAATACCACCGGCCAGGACTTTTTCTCGCCCGGCTCCAGCGTGTACTGGCTGAAGCAAAAACACTCCAGCTTGTTGAAATGGGCACCGGCCTGCTGCGGCGCGTAACTGGGTATAGCCTGGGCCGCCATGCGCCGGTTTTGCACATTCTGGAACTCATACATCACGGTGGCCATTTCGCCAGGATGAACCTGCAGCGAGCGCTGTGCCGGCCGGAACTCCCAGGGCCCGCGCGAGTTGGCGTCGAACTCGACGGTGATGGTGCGGCTGGTGTCCACCTGGGTGTTGGCCGGCACGCCGGCCGTGGCACCGGGAATGTTGCGGTCACCCAAGGCCAGGATGTTGATGCCGGTCATCTCGCAGATGGCCTTGTAAATGGGCACCAGCGCATAGCCAAAGGCGAACATGCCAGCGGCCACGACCACCAGCTTGCCCACCATTCGGCCATTAGCGCGTTGCAGGTTCATGCCTTATTTGCCCAGCAAGACCATCTTGACCACGAAGCCGACGAAGAACACCAAGGCCACGGAAGCCAGAATCAGGCCGGTGCGCAGGTTCGCCTTTTTTTGCTCTGGAGTCATGTCAATGGCCAGCCCGACATCAACCGATGACCTTGGTCGCGGCCGCGTTCAGGCGCGGCGGGGTCTCAAAGGTATGGAAAGGCGCTGGAGACGGCACTTCCCACTCCAACCCTTCGGCACCTTCCCAAGGGCTCTGGGGCGCTTTTTCACCCTTGCCCATCATGGTCGGCAACACGATGAAGAAAAAGAAGTAGACCTGGGCGAGGCCAAAGGCAAAGGCACCAACCGAAGCCACCATATTGAAGTCGGCAAACTGCATCGGGTAGTCGGCATAACGACGCGGCATACCGGCCAAGCCGAGGAAGTGCATGGGGAAGAAGGTCACATTGAAGGCAATCAGCGACCACCAGAAATGGATCTTGCCACGGGTCTCGTCATACATGACGCCGGTCCACTTCGGGCTCCAGTAGTAGTAGCCGGCAAACATGGCATAGAGTGAGCCCGCCACCAACACATAGTGGAAGTGCGCCACCACATAGTAGGTATCCTGCAGCTGGATATCAATCGGCGCCATGGCCAGGATCAGTCCGGTGAAGCCGCCCATGGTGAACACAAAGATGAAGCCGACTGCGAACAGCATGGGCGTCTCAAAGGTCATCGAGCCCTGCCACATGGTGGCGATCCAATTGAAGATTTTGACCGCTGTCGGCACCGCGATCAGCATCGTGGCGTACATGAAGAACAACTGGCCAGTCACCGGCATGCCGGTGGTGAACATGTGGTGCGCCCACACAATGAAAGACAAGATGGCGATGCTGGACGTGGCATAGACCATGGAGGCATAGCCGAACAGCTTCTTCCGGGCGAATGCTGGAACGATCTGGCTGATGATGCCAAAGGCTGGCAAGATCATGATGTACACCTCAGGGTGGCCAAAGAACCAGAAAATGTGCTGGTACATCACCGGGTCACCGCCGCCGGCGGGGTTGAAGAAGCTGGTACCAAAATGGCGGTCCGTCAGCGTCATGGTGATGGCGCCGGCCAGGACCGGCATCACGGCAATCAGCAGGTAGGCGGTGATCAGCCAGGTCCAGGAGAACATGGGCATCTTCATCAGTGTCATGCCGGGTGCGCGCATGTTCAGGATGGTGACGATGATGTTGATTGACCCCATGATGGACGAGGCGCCCAGCACGTGCATGGCAAAAATAGCGGCATCCATGCTCGGGCCCATTTGAAGCGTGAGCGGCGCATACAGCGTCCATCCCGCCGCTGGCGCACCGCCGGGCATGAAAAATGAGCCCATCAGGGTAAGACCGGCCGGGATCATGAGCCAGAACGAGAAGTTATTCATGCGGGCAAAGGCCATGTCGGCCGCACCGATCTGCAGCGGAATCATCCAATTGGCAAATCCGACGAAGCCGGGCATGATGGCGCCAAACACCATGATCAGGCCATGCATGGTGGTGAGTTGGTTGAACAGCTCAGGGTTAACCAGCTGAAGGCCGGGCTGGAACAGCTCGGCCCGTATCAGCAGCGCCAGGACACCGCCGACGATCAGCATGCTGAAACTGAACAGCAGGTAAAG
>JBAXMQ010000105.1:0-11317 GCA_037134215.1 Betaproteobacteria bacterium | reverse complement strand
GGTGGCGATCGCCGCCTCAAACAGCGCAAACAGCTCGCGTTGCCACGGCCCCTCGTGGCTCAGGGCGGTTTGCACCAGCACGGTCTGGCTGGCGCGGTCAATGAGCACGCGCTGGCCGTGGTGGCCGTTCATCATCAGCCAGGCGCCGCCCGGGCGCGGGTGCCAGAAGAAGTTCTTGTAGCCCATGTCGGCCCGCATCGTGCCGTAGCGCACCTGTTGGTCCTGCGGGCCGTGGCTGGCGCAGTCGGCCAGCCAGGCTTTGCTGACAATCTGGCGGCCTTGCATCTCGCCCTGCTGCGCCACCAGCTGGCCCAGCCGCGCCCAGTCGCGCAGGCGGGCGGCAAAGCCGACGCAGTTGTATTCGCGGCCCAGGGCATCGGTCAGCCAGCTGGCGTCGGCCTCGGCACCCATTGGCTGCCACAGCTGCGTCTGGGCGAACTGCGCCAGGCTGCTGCCACTCACGGCGCGCAGCACCATGCCCAGCGTCAAGGGGCAGAGTTCGTTGTAGTTGAAGCGCACGCCCGGCGCCTCAAGCGAACCGCGCCACTCGCGCACCACCCGGTTCACGTCGGTGCCCACGGTGCGGGCCTGTGGCCAGCCCAGCAGCGCCGGCACGTCGATGCGCACCGGGTCGCGCTCGTGCACCACATCAGCCCCGCTGGACATGTTGAGCAGGTGGCGCAGCGGCACCTGGCCGTGCAGCGTGCCCTGCAGCTCGGGCACATAGTCTTGCGGCAGGTCGTCCAAGCTGCGGATCAGGCCCTGGTCCAGCGCAATGCCCACCAGCAGCGAGGTCACGCTCTTGGCCATGGACCAGCTGGTCAGGCGCATGCTGGCGTCGCGTCCAAATCGGTAGTGCTCGGCCCAAACCTGACCCTGGCGTGCGATCAGCAGACCAGTGACCGGCCACTGGTCCAGGTAGTCGGTGATGGTGCGGCGTCCTACCCCCCAGCGGTAGCTCACGGGCGTGGGTGTTGCCGTCAAGGGGCTGGCCTGGGCCGGCGCGGTGATTCGGTGGTGCCGGAACATGGCCTCAAAACCGCCCGCGTAGTTGCCGGCGCGGTAGGCAGGGTAGCCCTCCCAGCGCGGCACCTGGCCCGGCGGTCCCCAGCCGGTGGGGTAGCCCTGCGGCCCACCCCAGTCGCCGGCGGGCTGGGCCGTCGCCGGCTTGGGCCAAAAGGCAGCCCCTGAGCCCAGCAGTGCGCTACCGGCAGCGGCAATCAACAGGGGTCTTCGGCGCAGCATGACAGTCAGACATTACTACTAAATATATAGCTACGACCTTAATAACCACGCGGCTTATCGCCTGATTTAATGACCAGAAAAATCCACCAGCGTGAACAGCGGCAGGCCGCTCGCGCGCAGCTTGTCCGAGCCACCCAGCTCCGGCAGGTCCACAATGGCCGCGCCCTCCATCACGGTAGCGCCCAGTTTCTCCAGCAGCTTCTTGCCGGCCATCATGGTGCCGCCAGTGGCGATCAGGTCGTCGATCAGCAGCACGCGGTGCCCGGGTTTGACGGCGTCGGTGTGCAGCTCCACCGTGGCACTGCCGTACTCCAGCTCGTAGGTTTCCTCCACCGTGGTGAAGGGCAGCTTGCCTTTTTTGCGGACCGGCACAAAGCCGACATTGAGCTCGTAGGCCACCACCGCACCCAAAATGAAACCGCGCGCGTCCAGCCCGGCCACCACGTCGGGCCGCATCGCCGGGTCCATGTAGCGGTGCACAAAGGCGTCGATCAGCACCCGGAACACCTTGGCCTCCTGCAGCAGCGGGGTGATGTCGCGAAACTGCACGCCAGGCGCCGGCCAATCAGGCACGGTACGGATGTGGTCACGGAGGTACTGGCTGACGCTGAAGTTGGACATGGCAATAAAGGTCACGGTGGGAATCAGATTGTGCGCCTGCCGATGTGACTGCCGCTTGGCCGCGCTCAGCCTTTGAGCAATTTCTGCGTGGCCTTGGCCAGCGGTTCGGGCTTGCCGCTGAGCACCAGGGTATCGCCGTCTTCCAGCAAGGGATCCAGCGCGGCATCGATGTTCTGGCCACCACGACGTCGCAGGTTCACCACCCGGGTGTCCATCGCGTGCAGCGCCTGGTGGCTCAAAGGGTGTCCGATGGCGCGCGCACCCAGCGGCAGCGTGACCGAGACCAGCCGCTCCTGTTCCAGCTCGTCCACCGAGCTGTCGTCCTCGCCATGAAAATAGCCGCGCAGCAAGCTGTAGCGTGCGTCACGCTGTTCTTGCGCAATCCGGATCACGCGCCGCATCGGCACGCCCACCAGGGCCAGCGCGTGGCTGGCCAACATGAGTGAGCCTTCGATCGCCTCGGGGACCACCTCTGCGGCACCGGCCTGCTGCAGCGCCTCCAGGTCGTGGTCGTCCTGGGTGCGTACGATCACCGGCACCTGCGGCGCGTGCTCGCGGATGTGCGCCAGCACCTTGATAGCACCCGCCACTTCCAGGTAAGTCACCACCACAGCGCTGGCCCGCGCCAGGCCGGCTGCCATCAGGGCCTGAAGGCGGGCGGCATCGCCAAACACCACCGAGTTGCCGGCGGCGGCGGCCTGGCGTACCCGGTCCGGGTCCAGGTCCAGCGCCATGTAGGGGATGCCCTCGCCTTCGAGCATGCGCGCCAAGTTTTGGCCGCAACGGCCATAGCCGCAAATGATGACGTGGCGGTCGACGTTGATCGACTTGCGGGCAATGCTGGTCATCTGCAGCGACTGCTGCAACCACTCGCTGCTCACCAGCCGCATCACCAGTGGGCCGCTGTAATGCACGATAAAGGGCGTGGCCAACATCGACAGAACCATGCTGGCCAGGATGGGGTTGAGCAGCGCCGGTGACACCAGCCCCTTGGTCTGGGCCAGCGTGAGCAGCACAAAGCCAAACTCGCCGGCCTGGGCCAGGTATAAGCCGGTGCGCAGGGCCACGCCCTCGGTGGCACCCAGGCCACGGGCCAACAGGGTCACCAGCACCGCCTTGAACAGCACGGGCAGCGTCACCAGCAGCAGCACCAGCGGCCAGCGCTCCAGCACCAGCCGCCAGTCCAGCAACATGCCGATGCTGATGAAAAACAGGCCCAGCAGCACGTCATGGAAGGGCCGAATGTCGGTCTCCACATGGTGCTTGTACTCAGTCTCCGAAATCAGCATGCCAGCGATGAAGGCGCCCAGCGCCAGACTCAAACCCGCCAACTCCGTCAGCCAGGCCAAGCCCAGCGTGACGAACAGCAGGTTGAGCACAAACAGCTCTTCGCTCTGGCGGCGCGCCACCAGCGTCAGCCACCAGCGCATCACCCTTTGCCCGCCCACCAGCAGCAGCATGATCAGCAGCGCCGCCTTGACGCCGGCCAGCAGCAGCGTGGCTGGCAGTGCCTCAGCCGGCGCGCCCAAGGCCGGGATCAGCACCAGCAGTGGCACCACCGCCAAGTCCTGAAACAGCAGCACACCCATCACGCGCTTGCCGTGCTCCGACTCCAGTTCCAAGCGCTCGGTCATCAGTTTGACGATGATGGCGGTGCTGCTCATGGCCAGCGCACCCGACAGCGCCAACGCGGTTTGCCAGCCCATGCCCCAATGGCCCGGGGCCAGCCAGGCCAAGCCGAGTACGACGGCGGTGGCTGCCAGCATGGACAACAACACCTGGAGCAGGCCCAAGCCGAACACGTGGCGTCGCATGGCGCGCAGCTTGGGCAGGTTGAACTCCAGGCCGATGACAAACATCAGGAACACCACACCGAATTCACCCAAGGCGCGTACCCCGTCCGAGTTTTGGGCCAGCGCCAGCGCGTTGGGCCCGATCAACACGCCAACCACCAGATAACCCAGCATCGGCGGCAGTTTGAGCGAACGGCAGGCCACCACCCCCAGCACCGCGGCCAGCAGGTAGAGCAGGGTCAGGGCGAGCGGACTCATGACGGCATACTACCAAGTCACCCGCACAAGAGCGTCCGGGGCCAACCGTAAAATGCCGTGATGACTGCCCCCAGCAACGCGCCCCCTGTCTTTGAGGCCGCCCGCGCGATTGGTCTGGCGCAGGCAACGCTGGAGATCGAGGCCGCTGCCGTGCTGGGCCTGAGGCAAGGGCTCGGGCCCGCCTTTGCCCAGGCCGTGGAGCGCATGCTGCGCCTGCCGGGCCGGGTGGTGGTGATGGGCATGGGCAAGAGCGGCCACATCGGCCGCAAGATGGCCGCCACACTGGCCTCCACCGGCACCCCGGCGTTGTTTGTCCATCCGGCCGAGGCCAGCCATGGCGACCTGGGCATGATCACCGCCGCCGACTTGGTGCTGGCCGTTTCCAACAGCGGCGAGTCTGAAGAGCTCACCGCCATCCTGCCGGTGCTCAAACGACTGGGCGTGCCGCTGGTGGCCATGACCGGCCGCGCGGACTCGACGCTGGCCCGGCATGCCGATATTTTTCTGGATTGCGCGGTTGACAAAGAGGCCTGCCCGCTCAACCTGGCGCCCACCGCCAGCACCACCGCGCAGCTGGCGCTTGGCGACGCGCTGGCGGTGGCGCTGCTGGATGCACGCGGCTTCAAGGCCGAAGACTTTGCCCGCTCCCACCCGGGCGGCGCATTGGGGCGCAAGCTGCTGACCCATGTCAGTGACGTGATGCGCACCGGCGAGGCGGTGCCTCGGGTCGGACCAGAGGCCAGCTTCAGTGCGCTGATGCGCGAGATGAGCGCCAAGGGCCTGGGCGCCACTGCCGTGGTGGACGCCAACGGCCTGGTGCTGGGCATCTTCACCGACGGCGACCTGCGTCGGCTGGTTGAGCAGGGCCAGGACCTGCGCCTGCTGACCGCGGCTGCGGTCATGCGCCCGAGGCCGGTCACCATCGCCCAAGGTGCGTTGGCGGTGGAGGCGGCTGAGCTGATGGAGTTGCGGCGTATCACCAGTGTGCTGGTGCTCGATGCCCGGGGTCTGCTGTGCGGGGCCCTCAACAGCAACGACCTGATGCGCGCCAAGGTGATCTGATGCTGCAGCCCGCGCTGAATTTCGCCCCGGAGCTGTTGCTGCAGGCCCAGGGCATCAAGGTGGTGTTCTTTGATGTGGACGGCGTGCTGACCGACGGCGGCCTGTATTTCACGGAAGCCGGCGAGAGCCTCAAGCGCTTCCACACCCTGGACGGCCACGGCCTCAAACTGCTGCAACGCGGCGGCATCACACCGGCCGTGATCAGCGGGCGCGACTCCCCAGCGTTGCGCCTGCGGCTCAAGGCCCTTGGCATTGCGCATGTTCAATTGGGCACCGAGCACAAACGCCCGGCCGCCGAGCAGATGCTGGCGACGCTGGGGCTGAGCTGGCAGGAGGCAGCCGCCATGGGCGATGACTGGCCTGATCTGCCGGTCATGCGGCACGCCGCCTTGGCCTGCGCCCCGCCCAACGCCCACATTGAAGTGCGGGCTGTTGCCCACCATGTGACCCAGGCTGCTGGCGGCGCTGGTGCCGTGCGCGAGCTATGCGACCTGTTGCTGGTGGCCAGCGGCCGGTATGCTGGCCTGTTGCAGGAGGGTGCGGCATGAGGCTGTCTGCGCGCAAGCTGGCGGAGCGCTTGTCTTTGTACTTGCCAGTGCTGCTGATGGGTGTGCTGGCGCTGGGCACCTATTGGCTGGTGCGCATCACACCGCAGATCAGTCCGGCCGCACCACCCGGCCCGGTGCGGCACGACCCGGACTACCGCATGCAGCAGTTCTCGGTTCGCAGCTTTGATGGCGAGGGCAAACTCAAATCAGAGGTGCTGGGCACGGATGCGCGCCACTTCCCAGACACCGATATGCTGGAAATTGACAGCGTGCGCATCCGCTCCTTTGATGCGTCTGGCCTGCTGACCACGGCCACGGCGCGGCGTGCGTTGCTCAATGGCGATTCCTCCGAGCTGCAACTGTTTGGCGATGCCCGGGTGCTGCGTGAGCCCGGGCCGGACCGCGCCGGGCAGCGCCAACCCCGCCTCGAATTCCGCGGCGAGTACCTGCAAGCCTTCCTCAAGACCGAGCGCGTGTTGTCGTCACAGCCGGTGCAGCTGCAACGGGGCGACGACCAGTTCACGGCGGACAGCCTCGAAGCCGACAACCAGAGCCAGGTGATCCAACTCACAGGCAGGGTGCGCGGCACGCTGCGGCCGACGGCGGCCGAGGCACCAGCTAAATAACTGGCCGGCCAGACGTAAAAAAGGGCCGTGAGGCCCTTTTTTTGCTGAGGCTGAACGAATCAGCCTGGCTGCTTAGTAGCTGCTACGGCCACCGCCGCCGCCGCCGTAACCGCCGCCACCGCTGCGGCTTCCACCGCCACCGCCGCCGCCGTAACCGCCGCCACCACCACCACCGCCGTAACCACCACCGCCGCCACCGCTGCGGCTTCCGCCACCGCCGTAACCGCCGCCGCCACCGCCAGCACCACCACCGAAGCCACCGCTACGGGGGGGACGGGGTTCCATCGGACGGGCTTCGTTCACCACGAGGCCGCGGCCACCGTACTGCTGGCCATTCATGCCGTTGATGGCTGCTTGCGCTTCCGCATCGCTACCCATCTCGACAAAGCCGAAACCTTTGGAGCGACCGGTGTCACGTTCCATCATGACTTTGGCGCTGTTGACCGTACCGTGTGCGGCAAAAGCTTGCTGCAGGTCTTCATCACGGAAAGAATAGGGCAGATTGCCCACGTAAAGTTTGTTGCCCATGCAAGGACTCCTCAAATTGACTCAAAACGCGATGGAGTCCAAAACCGCAATTAACCGCTTACCACAAACCTATGAAGACTTACAGAGCAGACGCGAAACTGGCTAAACACCGCAAAACCGTACTGTCACATTTTGACAATACGGCTTCATTATGCGCCAAGTTTCGATTAACAGGGGTATATATTTTACTTTAGCTCAAAAAACGGGGCAGTTGTGTGAAGATGTTGGGTTCAGAGGGTCAACGGCACGATGGCGCTGGCCCCAATGCCGGAGAAAAATAATGGCACAGCCGCCAAGGGTCAAGATTTGTTGCATCGCGAGTCTGGACGAGGCCCGGCTGGCGATGGGCCTGGGCGCTTCCGCACTCGGCCTGGTATCGGCCATGCCCAGCGGCCCGGGCGTGATTGAAGACGCGCTAATTGCAGCCATTGCGGGCCAGGTGCCGCCGCCCACGGCCACGTTTTTGTTGACGGCGCGCCAGGACGCGGCGTCCATCCTGGCCCAGCATGCCGTTTGCCGCACTACCACGATTCAACTGGTGGACCGTGTACCGGTTGCTGACCTGCGTCGTCTCAAGGCAGCGCTGCCGGGTGTGGCGCTGGTGCAGGTGATCCACGTGGCGAACGAGGGCTCTTTGGCAGAGGCAGAGGCGGCGGCTCCCCTGGTTGACGCTTTGTTGCTGGATTCCGGCAACCAGACGCTGGCGGTGAAGGAGCTCGGCGGCACCGGCCGCACCCATGACTGGCGCTTGAGCCGGCGCATCCGGGATCAGGTGGCCTGCCCGGTTTATCTGGCGGGCGGCCTGACACCCGCCAACGTCAGCGCGGCGATCGACGCGGTGCAGCCTTTCGGGCTGGATTTATGCAGCGGCGTGCGCACCGGAGGGCGGCTGAACCGAGCCAAGCTGCAGGCCTTTTTTGACGCCGTCGTCGGCCACCCTGCTGGCTGACTTAACAGCTGAGTTACCAGTTGGCTTCCCGCTCTGGCGTGGCGCTGATCTTGTGAATTGACAGGTCCGCGCCATCAAACTCCTCCTCTTGCGTCAGGCGCAAGCCCATCGTGGCCTTGAGCAGGCCATAAACCAGCAGGCCAGCCAGCCCGGCCCACACCACCCCCAGGCCCGTGCCAATCAGCTGCGCGCCCAGTGAGACGCCGCCCAGCCCGCCCATGGCCTTGCTGCCAAACAGCCCTGCGGCCACCCCGCCCCAGGTGCCGCACAGGCCGTGCAAGGGCCAAACCCCGAGCACGTCATCGATCTTCCAGCGGTTCTGGGTCAGCGTGAACATCAGCACAAAGATGGCGCCCGCCACGCCGCCCACGACCAGGGCGCCCAGCGGGTGCATCAGGTCGGAGCCGGCACACACCGCCACCAGTCCAGCCAGCGGCCCGTTGTGCACGAAGCCCGGGTCATTCTTGCCCACGATCAGGGCGGCCAGCGTGCCGCCAACCATGGCCATCAGCGAGTTGACCGCCACCAGTCCTGAGACCTTGTCCAGCGTTTGCGCGCTCATCACATTGAAGCCGAACCAGCCCACGGTCAGGACCCAGGCGCCCAGCGCCAGAAACGGGATGCTCGACGGTGGGTGCGCCGACATCGCGCCGTCCTTGCGGTAGCGGTTGGCGCGCGCACCCAGCAGCAGCACGGCCGGCAGCGCCAGCCAGCCGCCCACCGCGTGCACCACCACGCTGCCGGCAAAGTCATGAAACTCGGCGCCGGTGAGCTGCTTGATCCAGCCCTGCACGCCAAACTGCTGGTTCCAGACCACGCCTTCAAACAGGGGGTAAACGCCACCCACGATCACGGCGGTGGCAATCAGCTGCGGCCAGAACTTGGCGCGCTCGGCAATGCCCCCCGAGATGATGGCCGGTATGGCGGCGGCGAAGGTCAGCAAAAAGAAAAACTTGACCAGTTCGTAGCCGTTTTTAGCGGCCAGTTGCTCGGCCCCGATCAGCAGGCTGCTGCCATACGCCACGCTGTAGCCGACCAAAAAGTAAGCCACCGTGGACATCGAAAAGTCAACCAGGATCTTGACCAGGGCATTGACCTGGTTTTTACGCCTGACCGTGCCCAGCTCCAGAAAGGCAAAACCAGCATGCATGGCCAGCACCATGACAGCGCCGAGCAGGATGAACAGGCTGTCTGCGCCTTGTTTTAGTGCGTCCATAGGTAATTTACAAGTATTGAGTGCTGATTTTTGGTGCACTTTTTATACGCCCAACTCGGACGCACCAAAAATAAGCAATATTTGGGCCAATTGCGCCAAACAGGGGCGCCTTTTGGCCGTTGCGACAGGCTGTCTGTGCCGCGCCTGCGGTTAGCATGGCCGCATGGAAGCATTTTTGGTCTCAACCGGTATCGTCGCCCTGGCCGAAATGGGCGACAAAACACAGCTGCTGGCGCTGTTACTGGCGGCCCGCTTTCGCCAGCCCTGGCCGATCGTGCTGGGCATTCTGGTCGCCACCGTGGCCAACCACGCGCTGGCTGGCGCCGTGGGTGCCTGGGTCACCACCTGGCTGGGGCCGCAGATCTTGCGCTGGGTGCTGGGCGGGTCTTTTATCGCCATGGCGGTATGGATGCTGATCCCGGACAAGATCGACGAGTCCGATTCGGGCAGCACCCCCCGTTTTGGCGTGTTCGGCACCACGGTGCTGGCGTTTTTTCTGGCCGAGATGGGCGACAAGACCCAGATTGCCACCGTGATGCTGGCCGCGCAATACCAAGCGTACTTCTGGGTGGTGGCGGGCACCACACTGGGCATGATGCTGGCCAATGCGCCGGTGGTCTGGCTGGGCGAGCGCATGACGCGGCTGGTGCCGCTGCGCGTGGTGCACCTGGTGTCGGCGCTGATCTTCCTGGGCTTGGGGCTGGCGGCCTTGCTGGGCTGGCCCTGACTCGTTTTATACTTGTGTCAGCGCCGATTTGATCCAGGATTGCGGGCGCCGAAGCCTCGGAGCTTCGAAATTCAGCTAAAGACGGCTTCCGCCACCTCATCAGGTCGCCCGGCACCGCCCTTAGCGCTGCCGGGTTTTTTGATGTTGTTTGCCACACCTCAGTCGATGCACTTTGCCGCCACGCTGCCCCTGCAGAGCGGCGCCAGCATCCGTGACTATGACCTGAGTTTTGAGACCTACGGGCAACTCAACGCTGCGAGTTCCAATGCCGTGCTGGTGTGCCATGCGCTCAATGCCTCGCACCATGTGGCGGGGATATACGCCGGGCAGGCCAAGAGCGAGGGCTGGTGGAACACCATGATCGGCCCGGGCAAGCCGGTTGATACCGACCGCTTTTTTGTGATTGGCGTTAACAACCTGGGCTCCTGCTTTGGCAGCACCGGGCCGATGCATGTCAACCCGGACACCGGCCGCGTTTATGGCGCCGACTTTCCGGTGGTCACGGTAGAGGACTGGGTGGACGCCCAAGCCCGGCTGCTGGACGCTCTCGGAATTGAAACTCTGGCGGCGGTGATGGGCGGTTCGCTAGGGGGCATGCAGGCGATGGGCTGGGCGCTGCAGTACCCGCAGCGGGTGCGGCACGCGGTGGTGGTGGCCAGCGCGCCCAACCTGACGGCCGAGAACATCGCCTTCAACGAGGTGGCGCGCCGCGCCATCGTGACCGACCCGGATTTTCATGGCGGCCATTTTTACGCGCAGGGCGTGGTGCCCAAGCGGGGCCTGCGCATTGCCCGCATGATCGGCCACATCACCTACCTCAGTGACGACGTGATGAACGAAAAGTTTGGCCGGCAGCTGCGCGATGCGGTGCTGGGCTCGGGCACGGGCACAGGCACGGGCACGGGTGACTACAAGTACAGCACGCAGGACGTGGAATTCCAGATCGAGAGCTACCTGCGCTACCAGGGCGACAAATTTGCCGAGTACTTTGATGCCAACACCTACCTGCTGATCACCCGGGCGCTGGATTATTTTGACCCGGCCCGCGCCTTTGGCGGCGATCTGACCCGGGCGCTGGCGCGCGCCACCGCCAAGTTTTTGCTGGTGAGTTTCAGCACCGACTGGCGTTTTGCCCCCGCGCGCAGCCGCGAAATCGTGCGCGCACTGCTCGACAACCGGCGCGACCTGAGCTATGCCGAGATCGACGCCCCGCACGGCCATGATGCCTTTTTGCTCGATGACCCGCGCTACCTGGGCGTTGTTCGCTCTTATTTCGATAGCATTGCGCGCGAATTGGGGGCAGCCCCATGAGCGACCAGCTGACCATGGAGGCGCTGGCTCGGCTGGTGCCGGTCGGCTCCCGGGTGCTGGACCTGGGCTGCGGCGACGGCGCGCTGCTGGACCACCTGCAGCGCACCCGTGGCTGCACCGGCTATGGCATTGAGATCGACGACGCCAACGTGCTGGCCTGTGTGCAGCGCGGCGTGAACGTGATCCAGCTGAATCTGGACGAGGGGCTGGCGCTGTTTGGCGACCAGAGCTTTGATGTGGTGCTGCAAATCGACACGCTGCAGCACCTGCGCAATGCCGAAACCATGTTGCGGGAGACAGCGCGCGTGGGCCGCATCGGCATTGTGGCTTTTCCCAATTTTGCGCACTGGCCCAACCGGCTGAGCGTGTTGAGGGGCCGCATGCCGGTGACACGGCGCCTGCCCTACCAGTGGTACGACACGCCCAACATCCG
>JBAXMQ010000104.1:0-11356 GCA_037134215.1 Betaproteobacteria bacterium | reverse complement strand
GGGTATTGGTCTGCTTTTGTCGCGCCCGACCTGGCCCCCATCTTTGCCGACGAGCCCTGGCTGGACCAGTCGCCCAGCCCCGACGCCCAGGCCAGCGTGTTGGTGCGGCTGCAGTCGATCCAGCCCGCTGCCTTTGCGGCAACTCTCGCCCGATTGCGGCCGCCGGTGCCGTCCGCACTGCCCAGCCAGGCAGCGGCCGCGGCCCAGCCCTTGACGCCCAAGCTTTTTTTATTGGCGGTGATGAACGACCGCGGGATGGATATGCAACTGCGGATTGAGGCGGCCAAGGCCCTGTTGCCTTATTTTGAGCGCTAGTTGCCGGAGCAGTGTCCAGGACCTCGCTGGCAAGGTTCAACCGACCAAGGGCATCCTGCACCAGGTCGCGGGCAAAGCAGAAAAACGGCTGGGAGACGTGCAAGACTTTGTTCATGAGGCCAAAATGGCCGTCAAGGACGCCGTCTCAGCCCATCGCCACCGACGGAAACACCCACAGCAATGCCGCCGTCATGATGACGTAGCGCAGAAACTTGCCGATGGCAATGTAGAGCATGCAGGGCCAGAACGGCAGGCGCAGCCAGCCTGCCACGGCGCACAGCGGGTCGCCGAGGCCAGGCAGCCAGGACAGCAGGCAGGCTTTGGGGCCGACGCGTTGCAGCCAGTTCATCGCACGCAGCTGGTTGCCAGACTGGCGGTATTTGTTCACCACGCTGTGAGAGGCCCAGCCCATGCCCCAGCTCACGCCGCCGCCCAGCGTGTTACCGACGGTGGCAACCAGCATCACGGGCCAAAACATGGCGGGGTTGAGCTTGACCATCCCAAACACCACCGGCTCGGAGCCCAGTGGCAGCAGTGTGGCCGAGATGAAGGACACCAAGAACACGGTGCTCAGGCCATATTGGGGCAGTGCCAGCAGGGCAAGCAGTGAGTCGATCCAAGCTTCCATCAGTGCGCCAGTATAGGCAGGGGCTGGCTGTGGTGGTCGGCCTGTTTTCAATTGCTGAAAAATCAGGCAGCTAGAATGACCCTCCCACGTTTGTCTGCGCCCACCCGCACCGCCCGCTCTGTCCGCTGCTTCCATGAAAATCGGCCCCTTTGAATTGCCCAACGGCCTGTTTGTGGCGCCCATGGCAGGCGTCACCGACCGTCCTTTCCGGCAGCTGTGCCGTCAGTTGGGCGCGGGCCACGCCGTGAGCGAGATGGTCACCTCGCGGCCGGATCTGTGGCACACGCCCAAGACCGCGCGCCGGGCCAATCACGACGGCGAGCCCGGGCCCATTGCGGTACAGATTGCCGGCACCGAGCCGGCCATGATGGCCGATGCTGCGCGTTACAACATCGACCGCGGTGCCCAGATCATCGACATCAACATGGGCTGCCCGGCCAAAAAGGTGTGCAACAAATGGGCGGGCTCGGCCCTGATGCAGGACGAGCCGCTGGCGCTGTCCATCGTGGCGGCCGTGGTGGCGGCTTGCGCCCCGCACGGCGTGCCGGTGACACTGAAGATGCGGACCGGTTGGTGTCAGGCGCATCGCAATGCGGTGGCGCTGGCGCTGGCAGCAGAGCAAGCCGGCGTGCAGATGGTCACGGTGCACGGCCGGACCCGTGAGCAGGGTTACAACGGCTTTGCCGAGTACGACACGGTGGCGGCGGTCAAAGCCGCCCTGCGCGTGCCTGTGGTTGCCAACGGTGACATCAACAGCCCCGAAAAGGCGCGCGCCGTCTTGGCCGACACCGGGGCAGATGCCGTCATGATTGGCCGCGCTGCTCAGGGCCGCCCCTGGATTTTTCGAGAGATCAGCCATTACCTGGCGACCGGCGAGCATCTGGCACCGCCGCTGGTGGCCGAGGTGCGACAACTGCTGCTGTCTCACCTGCAGGACCATTACCAGCTCTATGGCGAGTTTTTGGGCGTGCGCACGGCGCGCAAGCACATTGGCTGGTATGTCAGCGCGTTACCCGGCGGGGAGGACTTCCGCCAGCAGATGAACCTGATCGAAGACTGCCCAACCCAGCTGAAGGCGGTGGCCGGCTACTTTGACCGCATCAACCAATCGATGGACCGTCTGCCTGTGGCGCAGCCGGGCGACCTGGCTCGCGAGACGCCCCGGTATCTGGAGACTTTGGCATGAGCAAGAAACTGATCGAGGATTGCGTGCGCAGCAGCCTGGAGGCCTACCTGCGTGACCTCAAGGGGACCGAGCCCGAACGCATGTACGCGATGCTGGTCAGCGTGATCGAGCGCCCCTTGCTGGAGACGGTGATGCAGCATGCCGACCATAACCAGTCCCGCGCGGCCCAGTGGCTGGGATTGAACCGCAACACGCTGCGCAAGAAGCTGCTGGAGCACAAGCTCGTCGACTAAGCCGATTCATGAACGCACTTCTTTCTGTCTCCGACAAGACCGGCCTGCTTGAGCTGGCCCGTGGCCTGCATGCGCTGGGCATCCAGCTGATTTCCACAGGCGGTACCGCCAGCCTGCTGGCGGCGCAGGGCCTGCCGGTGACCGAGGTGGCCGAGCTCACCGGCTTTCCGGAGATGCTGGATGGCCGCGTCAAGACCCTTCACCCCCGTGTGCACGGCGGCCTGCTGGCCCGGCGCGACCTGCCCGGCCACATGGCGGCCCTGGCGGCACAGGGCATCGCCACCATTGACCTGCTGGTGGTCAACCTTTACCCGTTCGAGGCTACTGTGGCGCGCGCCGGCTGTACGCTGGAAGACGCCATCGAAAACATCGACATCGGTGGCCCAGCCATGGTGCGCAGCGCTGCCAAAAACTGGACCGACGTGGGGGTTCTGACCGACGCCAGCCAGTACGGGCCAGTGCTGGCCGAGCTGCAACAGGCCGGCCGGCTGTCGCGCAAGACCCGCTTCGGCCTGGCAGTGGCGGCCTTCAACCGAATCAGCCAGTACGACGGCGCCATCAGCGACTACCTGTCGGCCATCGACGCCGATGTGCAGCCGCCGGTGCCGCAGCCTTTCCCGGGCCAGGCCAATGGCCGCTTTGTGAAGCTGCAAGACCTGCGTTATGGTGAAAACCCGCACCAGAAGGCTGCCTTTTACCGCGATCTGCATCCGGCGCCGGGCTCGCTGGTCACGGCGCGGCAGTTGCAGGGCAAGGAACTCTCGTTCAACAACATTGCCGATGCCGACGCCGCCTGGGAGTGCGTGAAAAGCTTTGACCATCCGGCCTGTGTGATCGTCAAGCACGCCAACCCCTGTGGCGTGGCGCTGGGAGCGGGCCCGCTGGAGGCTTACAGCCGCGCCTTCCAGACCGACCCGACCTCCGCTTTTGGCGGCATCATTGCCCTGAACCGCCCGCTGGACGGGCCTGCTGCACGACAAATTTCGAAGCAGTTTGTGGAAGTGCTGATGGCGCCCGGCTTCACGGCCGAGGCCTTGGCCGTGTTTGCGGCCAAGGCCAATGTGCGGCTGTTGCAGATTGACCTGCCACCCGGGGGCGCCACCGACTGGGCGCAGGGGCGCAACGCCGTGGACATCAAGCGGGTTGGCTCTGGCCTGCTGATGCAAAGCGCCGACAACCATGTGCTGCAGCTGCAAGACCTCAAGGTGGTGACCCGGCGCCAGCCCACCCCCACCGAGCTGCAGGATCTGCTGTTCGCCTGGACGGTGGCGAAGTACGTCAAAAGCAACGCCATCGTCTTTTGTCTCGACGGCATGACGCTGGCCGTGGGCGCAGGCCAGATGAGCCGGCTGGATTCAGCCCGCATCGCCAGCATCAAGGCTGGCCATGCCGGCTTGAGCCTGCAGGGCTCGGTGGTGGCCAGTGACGCGTTTTTCCCTTTCCGGGACGGCTTGGACGTGGTGGTGGATGCAGGCGCCAGCTGCGTGGTCCAGCCCGGCGGCAGCATGCGTGACGACGAGGTGATCGCCGCAGCCGACGAACGCGGCGTGGCGATGGTGTTCAGCGGCGTGCGCCACTTCCGGCATTAGGCCAAATCCGACGCCAGCCCTTGCCAGGCTTGCGTTTTCAGCTACTAATTAAGTAGCAAACTGACGAGGAAGTAGCAAATGGAAGAGGCCTGCGGACTCAGCGCCAGTGGCGGTGGCCGCTAAAGGGATAGCCGAATTCCAGATTGAGGCCGATGGGCGCGTAGTAAGGGTAGGGGCGGATGTAGTGGCTGCGGTGTGTGGTCACATAAGTCGGCCGTTCAACGACCACCACCTCGCGCACCTGGGTCTCGCCTTGCACGGCGCTGGTCACGGGCGGCTGGCTGGGGCTGGTGGCGCTGATGGGGCTGATTTGCAGCTTCACCGTCGGACCTGGGTCGCTTGGCATGGACACCTGGTACTGTTTGCCGTTGAACTCGTACACCACGTTGTAGCTCATGGTGCGGTTCTCGTAAAAGGTCTGGGTGGTGCAGCTTTGCACGTTTTGCACCTGGGGCGCTGGCGCGCCTTCGACCCTGTCACCGAGCATGGCGCCGCCCACCAGTCCGATCATGGTGGCCACGGCCCGGCCTGTTCCGTCGCCGATGTTGTTGCCGATGGCGCCGCCCGCAATGGCGCCCATCACGGCACCTGCGCCGGATTTGGCACCGGGGCTGCTGACCTGCTGGGTGGTGCAGACCTGGCGCGGCACGGCGATCTGTTGGATCACCGGGGTGGAACTGATCACGCGGCCGACTTCCTGGGCTGCAGTCAGGCCGCTACCCAGGGCAAGCAAAATCGGAATGACAAGACGGGTCATGGCAAGGTCCTTTTGTTGAAATTGATATGGCGCAAGTCTAGGCCGGGGCTACCAATCCGTGTGTATCGCAGATGTAAAGGCCTGTAACAACTGCATCAAGGCTCAGGCTGCCATCAGTTCGGCAAACACCTCGCTGGCGGCCGCGATGGTGTGGTCGATGTCGGCGTCGCTGTGCGCCGCGCTGACAAAGCCGGCTTCATAGAGCGCCGGTGCAATGTAGACCCCGCGCGCCAGCAGGCCATGGAACAGCTGGTTGAACTGCGCCCCTTTGGTGGTCATCACCTGGGGGTAGTTCTGCGGCAGCTCCGGCAACAGAAAGAAGCCGAACATGCCCCCTTCGCTGTCGCCGCAAAACGGCAGCCCGTGCGCGTCGGCCGCAGCCTGCAGGCCGCTGACCAGCCGGCGCGTCTGGCGCGCGAGCGTGTCAAAAAATCCGGGCTGGCTGATCAGCCCCAGCGTGGCCAGGCCGCAGGCGGTGGCCACCGGGTTGCCAGACAGGGTGCCCGCCTGGTACACCGAACCCAGCGGCGCGAGCTGTTCCATGACGGCACGCTTGGCGCCAAAAGCGGCCAGCGGCATGCCGCCGCCAATCACCTTGCCCATCACCGTCAGGTCTGGCGCGAAGCCGGGCAGATCCTTGGCATAAACGCTTTGCGCGCCGCCCAGCGCCACCCGGAAGCCGGTCATCACCTCGTCAAACACCAGCAGCGCGCCGTACTCGGTGCAGAGTTCGCGGCAGCGTTTCATGAAGGGTACCGAGGCACGGACAAAGTTCATGTTGCCGGCAATTGGTTCGATCATCAGGCAGGCCACATCCTTGCCATGCAGTGCAAAAGCCTCTTCCAGCTGGCCAATGTGGTTGTATTCCAGCACCAGCGTGTGCTGCACCACCTCGGGCGGCACGCCAGCGCTGGTTGGGTTGCCGAAGGTGGCCAGACCCGAGCCGGCCTTGACCAGCAGCGCGTCGGCGTGGCCGTGGTAGCAGCCCTCAAATTTGATCAGTTTGCTGCGACCGGTGGCGCCCCGTGCCAGCCGTATGGCGCTCATGGCGGCCTCGGTACCTGAACTGACCAGCCGTACCATGTCCATCGAGGGCATGAGCTTGAGGATGGCCTCGACCAGTTCGACCTCGCGTTCGGTCGGCGCACCAAAGGAAAAGCCGTCCTGCGCGGCCTTCACGACGGCTTGCACCACCTCGGGGTGGCCGTGGCCGAGGATCATCGGCCCCCAGGAGCCGATGTAGTCGGTGTAGCGCTGGTCGTTGGCGTCCCAAAAATAGGCGCCTTGGGCGCGTTTGACGAAACGTGGTGTGCCGCCGACCGCCTTGAAGGCCCTGACCGGGGAGTTCACGCCGCCGGGGATGACTTGGCGGGCGCGTTCAAACAGGGTGTCGTTGTGGTCAGTGGGTGGGGTCATGGTGCAGTCGTTGGAGAAAGGTTGGGGGTGCCATTTTCGTCGATTCCGTCATCTTCAGGCTCGTCGGACTGGGCCCAGAACAGGCGGTCGGGCATCGCATGGCCCATGCCCGGGTGAAAGCCACTGTCCAGGCAGCCGTCGAGATAGTGGAGCGCCTCGGCCGCCGCCTCGGACACCTCGGCGCCGCCCGCAAGCAGGGCGGCCAGCGCCGCCGACAGGGTGTCACCC
Organism: Betaproteobacteria bacterium; assembly: GCA_037134215.1. Taxonomy (GTDB): domain Bacteria; phylum Pseudomonadota; class Gammaproteobacteria; order Burkholderiales; family Burkholderiaceae_C; genus Rhodoferax. The sequence goes on along the minus strand of JBAXMQ010000104.1, from coordinate 5,004 downwards.
GCGCCGGAAAAAACGGCTTCGAAACGCTCGAAGCGGTCGCTCACCAGCACCGCGTTCGGCGTGGCCAGGGCATTGGCGATGAACTGGTCGGGCTGCAGCATGCCAGTCACCAGCGTGTAGGGCACGCCAAAAGCCTGCGCCGCCCGGGCGATGTCCCGCGGGCCGGGGCTTTTTTCGGTGCTCCAGTCGGGCAGCAGCCAGCGCCACAGGGTGCTGTGGCTGCCCACCAGTACCGTGGTCTGCGACAGGATCAGGGCCTGAAAAGCGTCCAGGTAGGCTTCTATTTTGTGCTCATCCCACCAGGACAGGCTGGGCATGTAAGCCACCAGCGGCACGCCTTCGTAATCCGAGGCAATGCCCGCGATCACCCCCAGGTTGTCGGGCGAGCCAGCGAAGCCGACTTTGATGGCTTGTACCTGGATGTCCTCCAGCACCGCTTGCGCCTGCTCGGCCACGGCCTCGTCGTCGAGGGTGTGGTGGTTGAAGATGGTGGCGCTGTCGCGGACGTAGGCGCCGGTCATGACCGGCAGGGCATGCACGCCGACCGAGGCCATGGCCTGGATGTCGGCGCCCAGCCCACCCGCACCGCTGGGGTCATTGGCGTTGAAGACCAGCACACAGGCTGGGCCCGATTCTGGCAAGGTTGTGAGCGCGACGGCGGGATCGGCTTGGGATGGTTGTGGCATGGGCCGGGGCCTGCGTTTCTTGGGGCAGAATCGGGCACGTGCTGCCGTGCGGTTCAGATCTCGCCGAAGCCCTGTTTATTCAATGATCTGAATTCTATGCGAAGGCTTTTTGTGGAAGAGACCCAAACTTGGATGTGTCTGATCTGCGGCTGGATTTATGACGAGGCGCTGGGCGCGCCCGATCAGGGCATCCCCCCAGGCACCCGTTGGGCCGATGTGCCCTTGAACTGGACCTGTCCGGAATGCGCCGCGCGTAAGGAAGATTTCGAGCTGGTGCGGCTTTGAACGTGTGGCGTTGCTGCGCTCCGGTGACCCGCAGGCGGCCACTGGCTTGCAGGCGCTGTGTCTGAAATTGCCGCAGCATGAGCTGCAATCGCTTCAGGCGGCCGGCAGCGTTTTTTTCACCACCGCATAGCGCGCCAGCGTCTGGGCCCTGGCCTCGTCGTGGTTAACCAGGGGCTCCGGGTAGTTGCGTCCGAGTTGCACGCCGGCCATTTGCAACTCCAGCGGCTTGGCGGTCCAGGGTGCATGCAGTGTTTTGTTGGGCAGCTGCGCCAGTTGCGGCAGGTAGCGGCGGATGAACTTGCCCTCGGGGTCGAAGCGTTCGCTCTGGCTCACCGGGTTGAAGATGCGAAAGTAAGGCTGGGCGTCGCAGCCGCTGGAACTGACCCATTGCCAGCCGCCGTTGTTGGCCGACAAATCGAAATCATTGAGTTTCTCCGCGAAATAGCGCTCGCCCCAGCGCCAGTCGATGCCCAGGTCTTTCACCAGGAAGCTGCCCACCACCATGCGCAGCCGGTTGTGCATGTAGCCGGTCTGGTTGATTTGCGCCATGGCCGCGTCCACCAGGGGGTAGCCGGTGCGGCCCTCGCACCAGGCGGCGAACAGCGCCTGTGCCCGCGTTCCTTTCTCCCAGGCGATGGCGTCGTAGACGGGTTTGAAGGCCCCCTGGGCCACATGGGGGAAGTTGGCCAGGATCTGCACATAAAAATCGCGCCAGATCAGCTCGCCCAGCCAGACCGCCGCGCCTCGGCTGCCCTGCCGCTGCCGCTGCAGCGCCAGCGCTGCCAGACGCCGGATCGAGACCGTGCCAAAGCGCAGGTGCACACTGAGGTAGCTGGGCCCTTTGACCGCCGGGAAATCGCGCGTGTCGTGGTAATCGTCCATGCGGTCAAGAAAATCGGCCAGCAGCGCCTGCGCGCCGCTGGCGCCAGTCGGGATTTTCAGCGCAGACAAGTTGGTTGGCTCAAACCCCAGTTCTGCCAGGCTGGGCACCGGCTGCTGCCATTGTGGTGGCCGCGGCGCCAAGGCCCGTGCCAGCCCTGGTGTGTCCCGGCTTTGAAGGTCCTGAGGCGTGACGCGCGCCAGCCAGTTGTTCTTGTAGGGGGTGAAGACGCCGTAGGTTGTGCCCGACTGCGTCAAAACCTCCCTGGCCTCGAACACCACGTGGTCTTTGCAGGTGTGCAGCAGGATGCCGGCATCGGCCAGGGCACCAAGCACCCGGGCATCGCGCGCCAGCGCCTGGGGTTCGTGGTCGCGCCCGGCAAAGACCGCCTGCACGCCCAGGCTGCGGGCCAGCGCGGGGATGTCCTCGCTGGCCCGTCCATGACACACGATCAGGCCAGTTGCCGCGTTGCCGCTGGCCTGTCGCAGCGCGGCGTCGAGCTCGCACAATGAGGCCTGGATGAAGTCGACCCGCCGGTCGGCACGCGGCAGCGCATCCAGAATCTCGCGGTCAAACACAAAGACCGCGTGCAGCCGGCGGCAGGACTGCAGCGCCAGGCTCAGTGCGGCGTTGTCATCCAGGCGCAGGTCGCGACGGAACCACATCAGGCCGGAGTCGAATTGGGGTTGCATGGCTGCCGCTAAAATCGTTGCATGAGCGGTGATTTTGCCTTGACTAACCTGACCAACCATTTCCTGATCGCCATGCCGGGTTTGCAGGATGCGGTTTTTTCGCGCAGCGTGGTCTATGTGTGTGAGCACAACGAGCGTGGCGCACTGGGCCTGGTCATCAACAAACCCTGTGACATCGACCTGCGGCGCCTGTTTGAGAAGGTTGACCTGCCGCTGCACCGCGACGACCTGTCTCAGGCACCGGTGCTCCAGGGCGGCCCGGTGCAGACTGAGCGTGGTTTTGTGTTGCACGAGCCGATTTTCGGCGAGGCCGATGCCACCGGGCACCCCGTCTACGCCTCCACCATGGTCATTCCTGGCGGGCTGGAGATGACCACCTCCAAGGATGTGCTTGAAGCCATTTCCACCGGGGCCGGACCCCGCAAGGTGCTGGTCACCCTGGGCTATTCGGCCTGGGCTGAGGGCCAGCTCGAATCCGAGTTGTCCGACAACGCCTGGCTCACGGTGGCGGCCAGTCCCAGCGTGATTTTTGACACGCCGGTTGACCGGCGCTACGACCAGGCCCTGCTGCTGCTCGGCCTCGAAGCCTGGATGCTCTCACCCGACGTGGGTCACGCGTGAGCGGGGGCGCGGCCCTGGACCAGCCCTTGGCGGTGCCTGCGGCGCTGCAAACTTTTTTAGGCATCGATTTCGGCGAAAAGCGCACCGGCTTGGCGCTGGGCAACCGGCTGTTGCGCAGTGCGCAGCCGCATGGCACGGTGCAGGCCGAGGGCGACGCCCGCTTTGAAGCGATTGCCAAAGTGCTGCGCGAATGGCAGCCCGACGCCCTGGTGGTGGGCGTGCCTTTTCACCCTGACGGCCAGCCCCATGAGAACACCCGCCGCGCCCGCCGTTTTGGCCGCCAGTTGCATGGCCGCTTCAAGCTGCCGGTTTTTGAGGTCGACGAGCGCTACAGCACCACCGAGGCACTTGCCGCCGGCGCCAAAGATGCCGACGCGGCAGCGGCCTGCATTATTCTGGACCAGTTTTTGAGGAGCTTGCCATGAGCAGTCTGACGCTGGACGCCGAGGCGCTGTACCTGGCGCTGCTGGCCGGGGTACGCGGCATCCTTCGCCCAGGCACCCGGCTGGTGGGCGTGACATCGGGCGGCGCCTGGCTGGCTGAGCGGCTGCAGCGCGACCTGCAACTTGACGGCCCGCCCGGCATCATTTCGTCGACCTTGCATCGCGATGATTTTTCTCGTCGAGGCATGACCGCCGCGGCGCAAACCCGCATCCCCTTTGACGTGAAAGACGCGCACATCATGTTGGTCGATGACGTGCTTTACACCGGCCGAACGCTGCGCGCCGTGATCAACGAGCTGTTTGACTTTGGCCGCCCGGCCAGTGTGCAACTGGCGGTGCTGGTGGACCGGGGTGGGCGAGAACTGCCGGTGCAGGCCGAGGTCTGTGCCGCGCGGGTGGTGCTGGCCCCCAATCAGTCGCTGGCGCTGGCGCGCGATGCCGCTGGCGTGTTCAGCTTTGACGTGGAGGCGCGCTAGCCATGCTGTCCCGCCGCAACCCGCAGCTCAACGCCCATGGCGAGCTGATTCACCTGCTCTCGATCGAGGGGCTGCCCAAAAGCATCCTGACCCAGGTGCTCGACACGGCGGCCAACTTTGTCAGTGTGAATGACCGCGAGGTTAAAAAAGTGCCGCTGCTGCGTGGCAAAAGCGTGTTCAACCTGTTCTTTGAGAACTCGACCCGGACCCGTACCACCTTTGAGATTGCCGCTACGCGGCTGAGCGCCGACGTCATCAACCTGGACATTGCCCGCTCCTCGGCCTCCAAAGGCGAGTCGCTGCTCGACACCATCGCCAACCTGAGCGCCATGGCCGCTGACCTGTTCGTGGTGCGGCACAGCGAGTCGGGCGCGCCCTACCTGATCGCCCAGCATGTGGCGCCCCATGTGCATGTGATCAACGCCGGCGACGGCCGCCACGCCCACCCTACCCAGGGCCTGCTGGACATGTACACCATCCGGCACTACAAAAAAGACTTTGCCAACCTGACCGTGGCCATCGTCGGCGACGTGTTGCACTCGCGCGTGGCGCGCTCTGACATCCACGCACTGACCACGCTGGGTTGTGCCGAGGTGCGGGTGGTCGGCCCCAAGACTCTGGTGCCCGCTGATTTGGCGCCCATGGGCGTACGGGTCTGTCACACGTTGGAGGAGGGCATCCGTGGCTGCGACGTGGTCATCATGCTGCGCCTGCAAAATGAGCGCATGAGCGGCGCGATGCTGCCCTCGAGCCAGGAGTTTTTCAAAAGCTTTGGCCTGACGCCCGAAAAGTTGCAACTGGCCCGGCCCGACGCGATCGTGATGCACCCGGGGCCGATCAACCGCGGCGTTGAGATTGACTCGGCGGTGGTGGACGGCGTGCAGAGCGTGATCCTGCCGCAGGTCACCTTCGGCATTGCCG
>JBAXMQ010000103.1:0-11491 GCA_037134215.1 Betaproteobacteria bacterium | reverse complement strand
TTGATCATGGCGTAGCCCAGGGGACCCTTGGGCAGCATGCCCTTCACGGCTTTTTCCAAAGCGCGGCCAGGGTGCTTGGCTTGCATGTCGCGGAAGTTGGTGGCCGTGATGCCGCCGGGGTAGCCGGAATGGCGGTAGTACACCTTGTCAAGCGGCTTGGCGCCAGTGACGCGCAGCTGGGCTGCATTGACGATGACGATGAAGTCACCCGTATCGACGTGAGGCGTGTAAATGGCCTTGTGTTTGCCGCGCAAACGGAGAGCAACTTCGCTGGCTACTCGTCCGAGGACCTTGTCGGTCGCGTCAATCACAAACCACTCGTGCACCACGTCAGCGGGTTTAGCGCTGAAAGTTTTGGTCATGAGTTGTCTCTTTGAAAGAGGGTTTGCCGGGTTCTTTTCCACGGTCGGCGTTCCTCTGGCGGGAATCTCTTAGGTGGGGTTCAACCGGCTAGCGTCGTCGTCTGACATGCCGCCGGATGGCTTCGCCGCGGAACCACTGAAAGTCGCTGCGAAGCCCAACATTATAGAAGATTTGTTGGAATGAACCAAATCGGCTGGACAAGCCGTAGGGCACCCGGCGGTTACCATCGATGCCATGTTCAGTTACCGCCACGCCTTTCATGCCGGCAACCATGCCGACGTCCTCAAGCACATGACCCTGCTGGCTGTAATGCGCCACATGACGCAAAAAGAGACGGCACTGACTGTGTTTGACACCCATGCCGGCGCCGGCTTGTACCGACTCGATGGCGATTATGCGCAGACCAGCGGCGAGGCTGCAGACGGTTTTTTGCGCTTGATTTCTGAGGAAAAACAAGCGCCAGGCCATGCCAGCAAAGGAAAGTTTGCTGCAACTAATATAGCAAGTGAGTCTGCCCCGATCCTGCAGGAGTATCTGGACATGGTGGCCAGCTTCAACAGCAAGCCCAGCCAGCGTGTTTACCCGGGCTCGCCTTTCATTATCCAGCGCCTGCTGCGCGAGCGCGACAAGCTCAAGCTGTTTGAACTGCACCCGACCGACGCCAAAACGCTGAGCGCCAACATTGCCCAGCTCGACGCTGGGCGCCAGGTGGCCGTTTTGCGGGAGGACGGGTTTGAAGGCCTGAAGAAATTCCTGCCACCGCCAGCACGCCGTGCGCTGGTGCTGTGCGACCCCAGTTACGAGGTCAAGAGCGACTATGCGCGCGTGCCGGTGATGGTGGCCGATGCGCTGGCCCGTTTTGCCACCGGCAGCTACCTGGTCTGGTACCCGCTGATTCCGCGCCCGGAAGCGCACGATGTGCCGCGCAAGCTCAAAACCCTGGCCACGCGCGCGGGCAAGAGCTGGCTCAACGCCAGCCTGACGGTGAAATCCAGCAAGTTAACCACCGATGAGGCGGGTGAGGTGCAGCGCCCGGGACTGCCTGCCAGCGGTATGTTCATCATCAACCCGCCGCACACGCTGAAGGTGGCGCTTCAGGCGGCGCTGCCACAGTTGGCGGCTAAACTGGCGCAAGATGAGCACGCCGCTTGGGCGGTCGACAACGGAGGGTGACGATGGCCAAAGGGATGATTCTGGCAGCCGGACAGGGCACTCGGGTGCGCCCGCTGACGCGCGACCTGCCAAAACCCATGGTGCCTATCCTGGGCAAACCAGTGATGGAGTACCTGATCGAGCATTTGGCGCGGCATGGCGTCACGGAGATCATGGTCAATGTGGCCTGGCACCACCACAAGATTGAGGAGTATTTTGGCGACGGCCACCGCTGGGGCGTGCAGATTGGCTACAGCTACGAGGGCGTGCGCGACCACGGCGACGTGCTGCCGCGGCCCATGGGTTCGGCTGGCGGCATGCGCCGGATCCAGGATTTCAGCGGTTTTTTTGACGAGACCACGCTGGTGATCTGCGGCGACGCGCTGATTGACCTGGACATCACCGCGGCGCTGGCGGAGCACCAGGTGAAAGGGGCAATTGCGAGCTTGGTCGCCATGGACGTGCCGCTGGCGGAGGTGCCAAACTACGGCATTGTTTTGGCCGAAACCGACGGCCGCATCGTCTCGTTTCAGGAAAAACCGCAGCCGGCGCAGGCCAAGTCGACATTGGCCAGCACCGGCATCTACATTTTTGAGCCGGCGGCCCTGGCCTTGATTCCGCCGGGCCAGGTGTATGACATCGGCTCGCAGCTGTTCCCGCAACTGGTGGCGCAGCAGCTGCCGTTTTATGTGCAGAACCGCCCCTTCAACTGGATCGACATTGGCCGGGTCAGCGATTACTGGTCCGTGCTGCAGCGGGTGCTGCGCGGCGAGGTGGCGCAGATGAACATGCCCGGGCGCCAGGTGCGCCCCGGCATCTGGGTGGGGCTGAACACCTCAGTGGCCTGGGACCAGATCAAGATCGAGGGCCCGGTGTACATCGGCTCCAGCGTTCGAATCGAACCCGGCGCCACCATCACCGGCCCCTGCTGGATCGGCCACGGCAGCCACATCCGAACCGGCGCACGGGTGGTGCGCAGCATCCTGTTTGAGTACACCCGCATCGCCGCCGACATGCGCTTTACCGACATGATCGTGTCGCCAGACTACTGTGTGGATCGTCACGGCGACACCCTGTACCGGGGCGACGACACCAGCCCATTGCGCTGGGGCGACGCGCGGGCTTAAGCTGGAACGGCAGCCTCCGTATCGCAGGCGCTGACCAGCGCAGCGGCCGACGCCAGCAGCCCAAGCCGGCGGCAGATTTCCAGAGTCGGCCCGCTTTGGTTCATGGTGTAGAAATGCAGACCAGGCGCACCGCCGGCGAGCAGGCGTTGGCAGAGATCGGTCACCACATCAAGGCCAAACGCCTGGATCGACGCAGCATCGTCTCCAAAGGCATTCAAACGAAGCCGCAACCAGCGCGGGATCTCAGCACCGCAGGCCTCACTGAACCGAATCAGCTGCGCCGAATTGATGATGGGCAGGATGCCCGGCACGATCGGCAGCGCAAGACCCATGGCCTGCGCCTCGTCCACCAGCCGGAAGTAAGCGTCCGGGTTGTAAAAATACTGGGTAATGGCCGAATTGGCCCCCGCAGCGGCCTTGGCGGCCAGGGCCAGCAGGTCGGCGCTGGGCGTTGCCGCCTGCGGGTGAATCTCCGGGTAAGCGGCCACTTCGATGTGAAAGTGCGCGCCGGTCTCGGCCCGGATAAAGGCCACCAGATCGCTGGCGTACTGGAACTCGTCACTGCCACCGTGGTCAGCTGGTAAATCACCGCGCAGGGCCACAAGACGCTGAACGCCCATGGCACGCAAAACCAGCAGTTGCTGGCGGACGGAGTCGCGGGTGGCGCCGATGCAAGAAAAATGCGCGGCCGCACTCACCCCCTCGGCCAAAATCTCGCGCACGCTCTGGAAGGTGCCGGCCTGGGTGGAGCCGCCCGCGCCGTAGGTGACCGAGCAGAATTTGGGCTTCAGGGCGTAGAGTTGCTGGCGCGTCAGGCGCAGCTTCGCTTCACCTTCCTGCGTCTTGGCTGGAAAAAACTCCAGGCTCAGGGGTGTTTTGGACATGACGTTCATGGTGAACTAACTCCCGGGTGTCGGGTCGCCCACGCGGTGGGCATACATGAAGAACTCGTGGTTGCCGTCGCCGCCATCAATGGGCGAGTCGAACCACGCAGACACCTGCAGACCAAGCGCGGCACAACAATCGCGCAGCCGCTGCTCCACCAGCAGGTACAGACCCGCATCCCGCACAATACCGCCCTTGCCCACCTGGCCCGGTTGCAGCTCAAACTGTGGCTTGACCAGCATCAGCAGGCCAGCCCCAGGTTTGAGCAACGGCACCAAGGCCGGCAGCACCAATGTTTGCGAGATGAAGGACAAATCGCCCACGATCAGGTCAAACGCTGGTTCAAAAGGCGCTTGCGCCACGGCGTCTGGATCAGCCTCAAAATGGCCGTCAGGCCCTGTCGCATATTGATCTGCAGCTATCAAATCAGAAGCAACAAGGGCGCGGGCATTGAGCTTTTCCACGCACAGCACACGCGGGTCGGCCCGCAAGCGCGGGTGAAGCTGGGCACTGCCCACATCCACCCCCACCACCCGGGTTGCGCCCTGCTGCAGCAGGCAATCGGTAAAACCGCCGGTGGATTGCCCGACATCGAGGCAGGTCCAGCCAGATACCGAGAGCTTGAGCTGCAGCAAGGCCGCTTCGAGCTTGAGGCCGCCGCGCGACACATAGCGCGCTTCGGACAGGTCCAGCAACTGCAGTTCGGCGTCAGTCGGAATCTCGTCACCATTTTTGGTGACAGTCTTCCAAACCTCGCCGACGCGCCAGCGCAGACCCCCCTCAATCAGGCGTTGGGCTTGCGAGCGGCTGCTGGCGTGCTGACGCAGCACCAGCAGCTGGTCAGCGCGCATCAGTAGCGGTAGGTATCGGCCTTGTAGGGGCCGGCCTTGCTGACACCGATGTACGAAGCCTGCTCGTCGCTGAGCTCAGTCAGCATGGCGCCAACCTTCTTCAGGTGCAGGCGCGCCACTTTTTCGTCCAGGTGCTTGGGCAGCACGTAAACCTGGCCAGCCTTGTAGTCCTTGGGCTTGGTGAACAGCTCGATTTGGGCAATGGTTTGGTTGGCAAAGCTGGAGCTCATGACAAAGCTGGGGTGGCCGGTGCCGCAGCCCAGGTTCACCAGCCGGCCCTTGGCCAGCAGAATGATGCGCTTGGACGGGGTCTTGCCCTTGGCCGGGAAAATCACGTGGTCCACTTGCGGCTTGATCTCTTCCCACTTGCACTTGTCAAGCGAAGTGACATCGATTTCGTTGTCGAAGTGGCCGATGTTGCAGACGATGGCCTGGTCCTTCATGGCCGCCATGTGCTTGTAGGTGATCACACTCTTGTTGCCGGTGGCGGAGACAAAAATGTCGGCCTTGTCGGCGGCGTAGTCCATGGTCACGACCTTGTAGCCTTCCATGGCCGCCTGCAGCGCGTTGATCGGGTCAATCTCGGTCACCCAGACCTGGGCCGACAGGGCACGCAGGGCCTGGGCCGAGCCCTTACCCACGTCGCCGTAACCGGCCACCACGGCCACCTTGCCGGCAATCATCACGTCGGTGGCGCGCTTGATGGCATCCACCAGCGACTCGCGGCAACCGTACAGGTTGTCAAACTTGCTCTTGGTGACCGAGTCGTTCACATTGATGGCGCGGAAGGCCAGCGTGCCCTTGGCCGACATCTCATTCAGACGCAGCACGCCCGTGGTGGTTTCTTCAGTCACGCCAATGATTTGCTTGAGGCGGCGGCTGTACCAGGTCGGGTCGACCTTGAGCTTGGCCTTGATGCTGTTGAAGAGGCAAATTTCTTCTTCGCTACCGGGCTTGGCCAGCACCTTGATGTCGGTCTCGGCTTTGGCACCCAGGTGCATCAAGAGCGTCGCGTCGCCGCCATCGTCCAGGATCATGTTCGGACCTTCGGTCTTGCTGCCCTTGTTGCCGAATTCAAAAATGCTGTGGGTGTAGTCCCAGTAGTCGTCCAGGTTTTCGCCCTTGTAAGCAAACACCGGTGTGCCGGCAGCCACCAGCGCAGCGGCGGCGTGGTCCTGGGTGGAGAAGATGTTGCACGACGCCCAGCGCACTTGGGCGCCGAGGGCCTGCAGGGTTTCAACCAGCACCGCGGTCTGGATCGTCATGTGCAGGCTGCCGGTGATGCGCGCACCTTTGAGGGGTTGCGCCTTGGCAAATTCCTCGCGGATGGCCATCAGACCGGGCATTTCGGTCTCGGCAATGCGGATTTCCTTGCGACCCCACTCGGCCAACGACAGGTCGGCGATGGCATGGTCTTGGTTCTTGATGGGTTTCAATACAGCGTTCATGGCTCACTCCAAAAGTTACTTTGAATAAACCACCGGCTGTGAAGCGACTTTTGGGGAGGCTCACCGCACAGACCAGTGGGTGAGCGCAGTTGGTACGGCGACCAGGCCGGGGCCCGGTGGCGCACTCCGAGCCTCATTCACCTGATGTGAACTGCAACGCTCCTCGGAATGAGCCGAATTGTACACAGATGTGAAAGCCTTTTTGACGGCTCTCTTTTGACACTTCGCCGGCTCTGGCTCGGGTGTGCAAGGCGCCTACCCCAGGCGGTTCGCGCGCTGCTCTCATCCGGCCCGCCTCTGGGGCGCCGAGAAACGCAGGGAAGTCGGTGCGGCGCACCGACCGCACCAGTGAAGCGCTGCCACCCGGGCCTACGCGCCAACCGTCGTTATAGTCTCAGTCTTGCCACCAGGGGGGAACCACCATGAGCTACGAACTGATCACCATCCGCACCGAGGCCGACAAGGTGGGCGTCGTCACGCTCAACAGGCCCAAACAACTCAACGCCCTGAATGACGCGCTGATGGACGAACTGGGCCAGGCGCTCAAGGCCTTCGACGCTGACCCGGCCATCGGCTGCATGGTCATCACCGGCAGCGAGAAAGCCTTTGCGGCTGGCGCTGATATTGGCGCCATGGCTGGCTACAGCTTTGCCGAGGTCTACCGGGGTGACTACATCACGCGCAACTGGGAGCAGATCCGCAGCATCCGCAAGCCGGTGATTGCGGCGGTGTGCGGCTTTGCGCTGGGCGGTGGCTGCGAGTTGGCAATGATGTGTGACTTCATCATCGCTGCCGACAATGCTCGCTTTGGCCAGCCTGAGATCAAGCTCGGCATCATTCCGGGTGCTGGTGGCACCCAGCGCCTGCCACGGGCGGTAGGCAAGGCCAAGGCCATGGACATGGCGCTGACCGGGCGCATGATGGATGCAGCGGAGGCCGAGCGCGCCGGTCTGGTCAGCCGTGTGGTTGCGGTCGACAAGCTGATGGACGAGGCGCTGGGCGCGGCGCTGCAGATTTGCGATTACTCCCAGATGGCCACCATGGCCGCCAAGGAGTCAGTCAACCGGGCTTTTGAGAGCGGCCTGAGCGACGGCGTGATGTTTGAGCGACGGCTCTTTCACGCCCTTTTCGCCACCGCCGACCAAAAAGAAGGCATGGACGCCTTCGTGGCCAAGCGCAAGCCAACGTTCAAGCACGGCTGAGCCGCTTTATTCGGGAAAACCCTTGGTAAAACTGAACAGGGACCGCCACAGCGGCATGGAATTTCCGGTAAATTCAGGTGATAAACCCATTGGATTTCCGCAGGGAGGTTTGACAATGCAAGGAATTTTCGGCCAAGGACCGAAGTTGTCGCCATGGCAGACGCCAGCACACGCAGCTTGAATCTGCTGCTGACGTGGCAGGCCGAGCGCCTGACAGCGGTCCTGAGTGATGGGCATGCGCTGGGCTGCGTGGCTGAGCTGACCGCGGCCGAAGACCAATTGATGCAGTTGGCAGCCGAGGCCGAACTCGCCTGGCTTGGCGATGCCGCCGACCGGCAGCGCGTCGGACGGGCCTTGCTGCAGCGGCTGATCCCCGAGCCGATTGTGGCAACGCTGGCGGCGAGGCCTGGCAGTGCGTTGGACCTGCAGCTCAGTCCCCCCCTCATCGCCCTGCCCTGGGAGTGGGCCCTGGACAGCGGCGCTGCCTTGGACCAGCGGCGGTCCTTGAACCGGCACATTTTGTCGGACCCAACAGACGCCCCCGCGCCCCTGCTCGGTGACGGGCGACATCGGCAGCATCTGCGCGTGCTGATCGTTCACCAGGCCTTTGCCGACAAAGCCACGCTGGCTGATGTCGGGGACTTGGCAGGGCGTCTCGATGCCATGGACAACCTGTCCACCCGGGTGCTGGCCTTGGATGGCGAGCGTGCCGGTCCGCCGCTGCTGCGCTACATCGGCGATTGTGATGTTCTTCATGTCGTGGGCGATCTGTTGCAACTGCTGCGCGATGGGGCCGAGAGCGGCGACGGCATGCCCGGGCCGACGCTGGCCCTGGCCGACATCGCCCTGCTCGACGAGCCGCCGCGCTTGCTGGTTCTGGAAGACCGGGCTGGCACGGCACCGCAGGCGCTGCCAGGCCAGCGCCTGCGACATCAACAGGCCGTGGCGCTGACAGCGGGCCAAGCCGGCATCAACGTGCTGTTTCATGACAGGCGTCCGCACGGACCGCCGCCGGGTGAGGCCCTGGCCAAGGGCTATGCCGAGCTGGCGCGCGGCAGGTTGCTGGGCGAGGCGGTCAGCACCATGCGCCACAGTGCGTGCTGTGGTGACGTCATCGCTTATGTTGACCCGCAAGCCCTGCTGGCCCCGGAGACCGTGATTCGCCATCCGGATGACCATGTACGCCAGACCACGGTGCTGTGTTACGACTTGGTCGACTCGACCAACATACTGCGCAAGCTCGGCGCTGAGCGCTACAGCGAAACCCTGGACCGATTTCATGGCAACTGCGCGGAGGTGGTGGGGCGATGGGGCGGACGGGCCAATGCCCCACAGGGCAACGACGGTGTGATGTGTTTTTTTGGCCTGCCCATTGCCCACGAAGACGCCCCGGCCATGGCGCTGAAAGCGGCTCTCGCCTTGTCAGAATCCGTGGCGCAGCTGCAACTGCAGGTTCGCGTCGGCGTCGTTACCGGGCCCGTGGTGGTGCGGGCTGGTGTGCCCATGGGTGAACCGATCCACCTCGCCGCGCGGCTGGCCACACTCGCGACGCCAGGTGGCGCGGTGGTCAGTGATTCCACCCGCGCCATTGTCAAGGAACGCTTCCGTTTTGTGGCCCTGACCGAGCCTCTGGCCCTGAAGGGCTTTGACTCGGATGTCCTGGCCTTTGCGCTCGCGGGCGAGCAACGAGACGCGAGCGCCGGTGCGGCGGCGGCCTGGGAAGCGCCCCTGGTCGGGCGTCAGACCGAGTTCGAGCACTTGCAAGCGATCTGGGCAGACGCCTGCAAGGGTCGGTTCAAGGGGCTGCTGGTCTCGGGTGAGGCCGGTATCGGCAAAACCCGCCTGGTGCGGGAGTTCCGGCGCAGCCTGACCCAGAAAGCGCATCACGTGATCGAACTGCGTTGCGATCCGGAACACGCGGGCAGCGCCTTCAGGCCGCTGATTGAAACGCTGAGTTTCTGGTTCGGGCTGAGCGAGGGCGAACACGCCCACGAGTTGCAGCAAAAACTCGACGCCCGCTTGCAGGGCTTCCAGAACCGGCAGCACATCATCGCCGGTCTGATGCTGGTGCTGGACCCGACCGCCACCGCCAACGATGCCCAGGACCTGAAGGTGCCGGAGAAGATCCGACAACAGATCATTGAAGCCCTGCTGCTGTGGGCCGACCACCTGACACTGCGCGGCCCGGTATGTCTCATCATCGAGGACCACAACTGGCTCGACCCGTCCAGCCGTGAGTTGCTGCAGCAGCTCAAGGCCAACTCAGCACAGCGCCCATTGTTACTGCTCTTGACACAGCGGAGCGAGCCGGGCCAACCGGTCCAGAGGCCTGATGGCCTGGCCCTGATGGAACTCGGCAGCCTGGGGACGCAAGATACCGAGCTTCTGCTGCATCGCATCTGCGACCCTGAGGCGATCCCCGCCACACTGATCGAAAGCGTTGCAGCCAAAACCGATGGCGTGCCGCTGTACATCGAAGAAACCGCCCGCGCCCTGGTGGCCCGCGTAAGGCAGTTGTCCCGACGCCCGGGCAGCGGTGCCGCTGCGACACCACAGCTGATGCCGGGCAAGGTGCAAGACCTGCTGATGGCCAGACTGGACAGGCTCAATGCCGCCAAGGTGGTGGCCCAGTTCGGCAGCAGCATCGGACGCCATTTTTCACAGGCGATGATCCAGGCGGTCTGCGCCCATGACATGGCCCCGGTGCGGGTAGAAGGCGTCCTGTTCCACCTTGAATCCCTGGTGCGAGCAGGTATTCTGGGCCAATCCACCGTCGGCAAGGAAGTGCGCTACCAGTTCCGGCACGCGCTGATGCAGGATGCGGCTTACGAGTCTTTGTGGGAGCGTGACCGTCGGCGCTGCCATGGCACAGTCGCGCGCGTGATCAGCGAAAGCTTTCCCGGCCTGGCCGCCAGCCAGCCCGAGGTGCTGGCCAGGCACTGCAGCGCTGCCGGCCTGCCCGAACCGGCCATCCAGTACTGGGAGAACGCCGCGCGCCTGGCAATCTCGCGCGCGGCCCAGGTGGAGGCCAGCCAACACCTGGATGCGGCCCTGGCGTTGATCGAGGCCCTGCCAAGCGGCACGGCGCGCGACCGCACCGAGCTCCGGCTGCTGTTGCTGCAGGCCGGACAGGGCATTGCCTTGTACGGCTATGGCGCTGACCAGGTGGGTGTCAGCTACCGCCGGGCCGAAGCCTTGAGCCGCCAGTGTGGCGATAACCGGGCGCTGTTGCGGGTCCAGTTCGGGCTGGAGGGCTACCTGTTCATGCGCGGTGAATTTCAGCGGGCCCATGAAGTGGCCGCCGGCGCGTCCGAACTCCTGCAAACCGTGGCTGACCCGATGCGCCGCGTGCAGGCCCAATGGGCGGTGGCCAACCTGGTCTTTCACCAGGGCCTCTTGCCGGAGGCCGTGGTCCGGATGGATGCCTGCCTGGCCGATTACGGCAAATTGGAACAACGCGCAGGGCAAATGCAGGACCCGGCCGTCATGAGCCTCGGTTATTCGGCGCTGGCGCAGTGGACCCTGGGCTTCGCTGACGACGCCTTGGCCCGCGCCGAACAGGCGCTGGCGCTGGCAACGCGGCTCAAGCACCCCTTGAGCCTGGGTGAGGCCCACGGCCTCAAAGCCATGCTGCACTGCTACCGACGCGACTACCTCGACACCCTGGAGTGCGCACAGCGCGCCATCCATGTCTGCGAATCCAGCGGCTTTGCCGTTTGGCTCGCCCACGCCCGCATCATGCATGGTTGGGCTGTCGCCCATCTCGGCAACCCGCAGGCCGGCCTGGCAGAAATGGCCGCCGGCTACACCCAGTGGACCAGCACCGGCGCGGTGGTGACCTGCGCCTTTTACCTGGGCGTTCAGGCCGAGGGACTGGCTTTGGCCGGCGAGCCGGTGCAGGGCCTGACGCTGCTCGATCAGGCGCTGGCCATCGCCACCCGCTGCGGCGAGCGCTACTTTGAAGCCGAGCTGTGCCGTCTGCAGGGCGAGCTGCTGATTCACTCCAAAAATAATAGCAAAGAAACCAATCAGGATAAGGCTCAGGACTGGTTTTTGCGGTCTATCGAGGTGTCCCGGGAATTGGGTCTGAGCGCTTTCGAAGCACGTGCCGCGCAGAGTCTGGCCGCACTCTGGCAAAGCCAGGGGCGCATGGCCGAGGCGCAGACGCTGCTGACCAGCGCCAACAAGGTGTCCATGATCAGCTGACACATCAATAGGGAGGGCCTATGGCCAAGGGAGCCACTGTCACGGGCAATGCTTGGGTCGAGAGTGCAGCACTGTTTGCCGACCTGTGCGACGACAAGCAACGCCCCATCCGCTTTAGGGCGCTGATTACAAAGCGGCAGCCAGAGGCATTTGCCAGCCGGGCCAGTACATCCTACACACCCCAAGGCAACGGGCCAGACGACTATGAGCAAACGGCCTGGCTGATCACTGACCGGGCTCAGGCCGAGGCGGCGCTG
>JBAXMQ010000102.1:0-11502 GCA_037134215.1 Betaproteobacteria bacterium | reverse complement strand
CGCAAGTACACCTTCCTGGTCACCATCCTGATCATGGGTCTGTCGACCTTCATCGTCGGCGTGCTGCCCAACTACGCCAGCATTGGTGTGGCCGCACCGGTGATCCTGATCGCGTTGCGCCTGCTGCAGGGCCTGGCGCTCGGCGGCGAGTACGGTGGTGCCGCCACCTATGTGGCTGAGCATGCGCCCATGGGCAAGCGTGGCGCCTACACCTCCTGGATTCAGACCACGGCCACGCTGGGCCTGATGCTGAGCCTGATGGTGATCCTTGGCACGCGTACCCTCGTCGGTGAGGCCGCCTTTTCTGACTGGGGCTGGCGCGTGCCTTTCCTGGTCTCCATTCTGCTGTTGGCCATCTCGGTCTACATCCGTTTGAGCATGAACGAGTCCCCCGCTTTTGCCAAAATGAAAGCCGAAGGCAAGACCTCCAAGTCGCCGCTGAGCGAGTCCTTTGGCCAGTGGAAAAACCTCAAGATCGTGATCTTGGCGCTGGTCGGCCTCACCGCTGGCCAAGCTGTGGTCTGGTACTCGGGCCAGTTCTATGCCCTGTTCTTCATGACGCAGGCGCTGAAAGTGGACGGCGCATCCGCCAACATCTACGTCGCCATCTCGCTGATCATCGGCACGCCTTTCTTCATCTTGTTCGGCACGCTGTCGGACAAAATTGGTCGTAAGCCCATCATCATGGCGGGCTGTCTGCTGGCGGTTCTGACCTACTTCCCCACCTTCACCGCACTGACCAACGCAGCCAACCCCGCGTTGGCCGAAGCCCAAGCCAAGAACAAGGTGGTCGTGACCGCCGATGCCGCCGAGTGCTCGTTCCAGTTCAACCCGACCGGCACGGTCAAGTTCACCAGTTCCTGCGACATCGCCAAACAGGTGCTGGCGGCCGCTTCGGTGAGCTATGATAATGCCGCTGGCGCCGCTGGCACACCGGCCAGCATCAAGATTGGCGAAACCGTGATCCCGAGCTACACCGCCAAGGGCCTGCCGGCTGATGAAGCCAAGAAGAAAGATGGCGAGTTCAAGAAGGCGGTGGCTGACGCTCTCAAGGCCGCCGGCTACCCCAGCAAGGCTGACCCAGCCCGTGTCAACACCGTCATGGTGGTCGCGATCCTGAGCTACTTGGTGATTTTGGTCACCATGGTGTACGGCCCAATTGCCGCCATGCTGGTGGAAATGTTCCCGACCCGCATCCGTTATACATCCATGAGCTTGCCTTATCACATTGGTAACGGCTGGTTCGGCGGCCTGCTGCCTACCACGGCGTTTGCCATCGTGGCCCAGACCGGCAATATGTACAACGGTCTGTGGTACCCGATCATCATCGCTGGCATGACCTTCGTCATTGGCACCTTGTTCGTCAAGGAAACCAAGGATGTGGACATCTACGCCAAGGACTGATCTGTTACCGACATTGTGACCATGCCGCACTGGCGTGGTCGTGATCATGACAAGCCCTCCTCGCGAGGGCTTGTTTTTGTCCCGTCGCCGGGGCCTTGACTGAAAGACGCACCACCATGTGGAAAATAGCTGTTGGATTCATCCTGTTCGCCGCCTTGGCCCTGTACATGCTGAGCAAGGGCGGCAACATCGACATGGGCGGCGAGAAGCACGGCGCTGACGCCACCCATGCGCCGGAGGCCGCTGCCTCGGCACCTGCGGCACCCGCCGCTGCTGCACCGGCGAGCGCTGCGAGTAAGTAAGCCTGATCTAACAAGCCGCAGTCGGGCCTGTCAAGGCCTGGTAGCGCCGGGCTGAGCGGCTGCGTTTAATCTTGGCGCACCGGTCAAGGTGGCGCCGGGCCAAGCGACTACGCTCGTGTCCCCCGGACACAGGTGCCCTGCGGGCCACCGTGTCCTCCTCCTTGACCTCGCTCCGCCGCTTGGCCCGTCACCACCTTGACGACCCTCGCGTGCAAACACTGGGACCCCGCATTCTGGTGTTCCACCTAGCCCGTCAGGGAGGGGATGGCGTGCCTGATGCAGCGAAGTCAAGGCGGAGGATGCGGCAGCCGGGGAGGCTGCTGCATCCGGGGGACATGAGCGGAATCAGGCACGCCGTCCCCGCCAACCCACACGCCAACGCTAACTCAGACTTGACGTCAGGCAAGCGAACTGCGCCTAAAGCCAGCGGTGAACAGGGCCGTGTCAGACTGCCTAGAATGTCTGTCCCCCACTGCACAGACACTTCCCCATGCCCCACGGTTTCATCCGCATACGCGGCGCGCGCCAGCACAACCTGAAGAACCTGGACCTGGACATCCGCACCGGCGAGTTAACGGTGGTCACAGGCCCCAGCGGCTCGGGCAAATCGAGCCTGGTGTTTGACACGCTGTACGCAGAAGGTCAGCGGCGCTATGTAGAAACCTTTTCGGCCTACGCGCGCCAGTTTCTGGACCGCATGGACAAGCCGGCGGTGGACCGGGTGGACGGCGTGCCGCCGGCGATTGCGATTGACCAGACCAACCCGGTGCGCTCTTCGCGCTCCACGGTCGGCACCATGACCGAGCTCAACGACCACCTCAAGCTGCTGTTTGCCAGAGCCGGCCAGCTGTTTGACCGGGTCACCGCGCAGCCAGTGCGGCATGACAGCCCCGACACCATCTATGCCGAATTGCAGGCGCGGCAAGCCGCGCTCGGGCCGGCCCTGGCCGAGGCCCGGGTGGTATTGACTTTTCCGGTGGAGCTGCCGGCCAGTGCCACGCCGGACGAGGTGGCGCAGTGGCTGTCGGTCAGCGGCTTCACCCGGGTGCAGGCCGAGCGCGAGGTGGCCAGCCCTAGCGGGCCGCGCAAGGTGCTGGATGTGGTGGCAGACCGCTTTCGGCTGGCCACGGCCGAGCGGGCACGGGTGGTGGAGGCCATTGAGACCGCGCTCAAGCGTGGCAGCGGCAGATTGGCGGTGTATGTGATGGGCGCGGACGGCGAGAGCGTGGCCGAACTGTGGAAGTTCTCCACCGGCCTGCACTGCCCCGACAGCGACCTGCGTTACGCCGACCCGATCGCCTCGATGTTTTCTTTCAACTCGGCCGTCGGTGCCTGCGACACCTGCCGTGGCTTTGGCCGGGTGATCGGCGTCGATTACGGCCTGGTGATCCCGAACGACAAGCTCACGCTGCGCGCCGGCGCCATCAAACCGATCCAGACCCCAGCCTGGCAGGAGGCCCAGGACGACCTGATGCGCCACGCCGAAGCTGCCGGCATCCCGCGCGACACGCCCTGGAACAAGCTCACGCCCGAGCAGCAGCACTGGGTGATCAACGGCTCGCCGCAGTGGAACGGCAAGTGGAACCAGCACTGGTTTGGCGTGAAGCGTTTTTTTGAATACCTGGAGACCAAGTCTTACAAGATGCACATCCGGGTTCTGCTGTCCAAGTACCGCAGCTACACCCCCTGCCCGGTGTGCAGCGGTGCTCGCCTGAAGACCGAGAGCCTGCTCTGGCGCATTGGCAGTGGCGCAGATGCCCACGCCGTGCTGCCGCCCGCCCAGCGCTTTTTGCCGGCTGGCGTGGCCTGGTCGCGCGCTCAGCTGGAAGCGCTGCCGGGCCTGTGCCTGCACGACCTAATGCTGATGCCGCTGGACCGGCTGCGCCGTTTCTTTGAGGCCATGCAGGCACGGCTGGCGGTTGGTGCCACGGACCTGACCTTGGTCGCCTCCGAGGCCGAACTACAAACCCTCAAGCTGCTGTTTGACGAGGTCGGCACCCGCCTGAAGTACCTGTGCGAGGTCGGCATTGGCTATCTCACACTGGACCGGCAAAGCCGCACCCTGTCGGGCGGCGAGGTGCAGCGCATCAACCTCACCACAGCCCTGGGCACCTCGCTGGTCAACACCCTGTTTGTGCTGGATGAACCCAGCATCGGCCTGCACCCGCGCGACATGCACCGCATCATTGTGGCCATGCAGCGCCTGCGCGATGCCGGTAACACGCTGGTGGTGGTGGAGCATGACCCTGCGGTGATGCTAGCAGCTGACCGCATGATCGACATGGGCCCGGGCCCGGGCGAGCGCGGCGGCCAGATCGTGTTTGACGGCAGCACCGCTGACCTGCGTGAGGCCGACACCCTGACCGGCGCCTACCTGGGCGGGCGACGTCAGGTCGGGCTGGGCTCCCAGCGGCTGGTAGCCGACAACACGCCGCGCCTGGTGCTCGAAGGCGCGCGTGAGCACAACCTGAAAAATATCTCGGTCGAGCTGCCCTTGCAGCGCCTGGTCTGCGTCACCGGCGTCAGCGGCTCGGGCAAGTCAACATTGGTGCAGGACATTCTGGCGCCTGCGTTGCTGCGCCACTTTGGCAAGGCCACCGACACCCCGGGCGCGCACGACCGCCTGCTGGGTGCCGAGCTGCTGAGCGATGTGGTGTTTGTCGACCAGTCGCCGATTGGCAAGACGGCGCGCTCCAACCCGGTCAGCTACGTTGGCGCTTGGGACGCGTTGCGCGAGATCTTTGCCAACGCCCCGCTGTCGCGCCAGCGCGGTTACACCGCCGGCAAGTTCAGCGCCAACAGCGGCGACGGCCGCTGCCCCACTTGCGGCGGCTCCGGTTTTGAGCACGTCGAGATGCAGTTTCTGAGCGATGTCTACCTGCGTTGCCCCGACTGCGACGGCAAACGCTACCGCCCCGAAATCCTCGAAGTGGTGATCGAACGTCGATTGGGATCAGATTCTAATTACCGACTGCTCAACGTGGCCGATGTGCTGAACCTCACGGTGAGCGAAGCCGCCGCCTTCTTTGCCAAAGATACCGATGTGATCCGCGCGCTGCAGCCGATTGTGGATGTGGGGCTGGAGTACGTGAAGCTGGGCCAGCCGGTGCCCACCCTGTCGGGCGGCGAGGCGCAGCGCCTGAAGCTGGCGGGCTTTCTGGCCGAGGCCGCCAAAGCGGGCAGCGCCAGCCGGCAAGCCACGGCGCGGCGCGGCTGCTTGTTCATGTTTGATGAGCCCACCACCGGCCTGCACTTTGACGACATCGCCAAGCTGATGCGCGCGCTGCGCAAGCTGCTCGACGCCGGCCATTCGCTGCTGGTGATTGAGCACAACCTGGATGTGATCCGCGCCAGTGACTGGCTGATCGACCTCGGACCCGAAGGCGGCGATGCCGGCGGCGAGCTGGTGGCCTGCGGCACGCCGGCGGACCTGATGGCCCACGCCGGCTCGCACACCGGGCAGGCACTGCGCGAGTACGCAGAGTCCATGGGGGCTGTGCATGCGGTGCGCGAGGGCGCGCTGCCCTATGCCTTTGTGCGCCAGACGCTGCCGGTGGCCCAGGGCGCGGGCGGGTCAGACAACATCCAAATCGTCAATGCGCGTGAGCACAACCTCAAGTCGCTGAGCGTGGACATTCCGCGCGGCAAGTTCAGCGTCATCACCGGGGTGTCGGGCTCGGGCAAGTCGACGCTGGCTTTTGACATTCTGTTCAACGAGGGCCAACGCCGCTACCTGGAGTCGCTCAACGCCTATGCGCGCAGCATCGTGCAGCCGGCCGGCCGGCCCGAGGTGGATGCGGTGTATGGCATACCGCCCACGGTGGCCATCGAGCAGCGTCTGTCGCGCGGTGGGCGCAAGTCCACGGTCGGCACCACCACCGAGGTCTGGCATTTTTTACGCCTGCTGTACGTCAAGCTCGGCACCCAGCACTGTGTGCACGACGGCACGCCGGTCGCGCCCCAGACCCCCGACAGCATCGCTGCCCAGTTGCTCAAAACCTTTCGTGGCCAGCACATCGGGCTGCTGGCGCCACTGGTGATGAACCGCAAGGGCGTCTACACCGAGCTGGCCGACTGGGCCCGTCCGCGCGGCTTCACCCATCTGCGGGTGGACGGCAACTTTTTACCGACCACCGGCTTTCCGCGCATCGACCGTTTCAAGGAACACACCATCGAGCTGCCGGTGTTCAGCCTGACGGTGCAACCTGAACAAGAGGCGCAATTGCGCCAGGCGCTGGCCACCACGCTCACCCACGGCAAAGGCGTGCTGCACGTGCTGAGCGATCTGGGCGGTTTGCAGGCCGCGATGCAGGCCGGCCAGCCTACCGCCGGCATTGGCCGGTTGCACGCGTTCTCCAGCCGACGCGCCTGCCCGGTCTGTAGCACCAGCTACGCCGAACTGGACCCGCGTCTGTTCTCGTACAACAGCAAGCACGGCTGGTGCCCGGAGTGTGTCGGCACCGGTGTCAAGCTGAACAAGGAGCAGCGCCAGGTGTTTGACGACTCGGTGCGTGACGACGACCATGGCGGCCGGGAGCAGACCTTTGCCGAGCCTGATGTGGAAGACTTGTTGGATGCCGCCTGCCCCGCCTGTGCCGGCACCCGGCTCAATGCCACGGCGCGCGCGGTGCGCTTTGCCGGCGTGGGCATTGCCGACATTGCGGCACTCAGCGTGACCGACGTGCGGCAGTGGGTGCAGACGCTGCAAGGCAACACCTTGAGCCAGCGCGAGACCGACATTGCGCGTGACCTGATCCCGGAGATTCGCAGCCGGCTGGAGTTTCTGGAGCAGGTGGGCCTGGGTTACCTGACGCTGGACCGCGGCGCCCCCACGCTCAGCGGTGGCGAGGCCCAGCGCATTCGGCTGGCGGCGCAGCTGGGCAGCAACCTGCAGGGCGTGTGCTACGTGCTCGATGAGCCGACCATCGGCCTGCATGCGCGTGACAACCGCATCCTGCTTGACGCCCTGCAAAGCCTGAGCGACAAGGGCAACACGCTGGTGGTGGTGGAGCACGATGTGGACACCATCCGCCATGCCGAGCACATCATCGACATTGGTCCGAGCGCCGGCAAGCGCGGCGGCCGGCTGGTGGCCCAGGGTTCGGTGTCCGACGTGCGGGCGGCGGCCGAGTCGCAGACCGGGCGCTACCTGCTGCAAGCCATGCAGCACCCGCTGCACCCCAGGCGGCGGGTGACGGTTGGTCATTCCCGACATGATCGGGAATCCATGGATCCCCGGGTCAAGCCCGAGGATGACACAAAGGCGGCCCCCAAATGGCTTTGCGTCAATGGTGCCAACCTGCATAACCTGCAGGACTTAAGCGTGCAAGTCCCCTTGCTGCGGCTGGTAGCGGTGACCGGCGTGTCGGGTTCGGGTAAATCCACGCTGGCGCGGGATGTACTGCTTGCCAACGTGCAAATGGCGGTGCAAAAACGCAGTACCAAGGCCGGGCGAGATGCACTGGCGGCGGGCGAGGTGCTAGCCTGGAGCGGCTGTGCTGGCGTCACCGGGTTTGAGGTCATCGACCGCGTGCTGGAGGTGGACCAGACCCCGATCGGCAAGACGCCGCGCAGCTGCCCGGCCACCTACATCGGCTTTTGGGACATCATCCGCAAGCTGTTTGCCGACACGCTGGAAGCCAAGGCCCGGGGTTATGCGGCCAACCGCTTCAGCTTCAACACCGGCGAGGGCCGCTGCCCCAGCTGCGAAGGGCAGGGCATCCGCACCGTGGCCATGAGCTTTTTGCCAGACGTGAAGGTGCTCTGTGAGACCTGCAAGGGTGCCCGCTTCAACCCCGAAACTCTGGCTGTGACCTGGCGTGGCAAGAACATCGGTGAGGTGCTGCAGATGGAGGTGGATGAGGCGGTGGGGTTCTTCGCGGCCATGCCCAACATCAGTCACCCGGTGCAGTTGCTGCAGGATGTTGGCTTGGGCTACCTCACCCTGGGCCAGCCTTCACCCACCCTGAGCGGCGGCGAGGCGCAGCGCATCAAGCTGGTGACCGAGTTGTCTAAGGTGCGCGACGACATTGGCCGGCGCGGTAACAAGGCGCCGCATACCCTGTATGTGCTGGACGAGCCCACGGTGGGCCTGCACATGGCCGATGTGGACAAACTGATCAAGGTGCTGCATCGGCTGGTGGACGGCGGCCACAGCGTGGTGGTGATTGAGCACGACTTGGACGTGATCGCCGAGGCCGATTGGGTGCTGGACCTCGGGCCTGATGGCGGCAAGGCCGGCGGCCGGGTGGTGGCTGCCGACACACCCGAAGGCGTGGTCCACCTGGGCACCCACACCGGCGTGGCGCTCGCCGCCTTGCTGGCGCACTGAAACAAAGCGAAACAAAGCGAGACCGCCACGACACCCAAGCGCTGCCGCAGCGCGGCACCATGACAGCCTTGTTCAACCCCTTCTGAAAAGGAAACCCTGTCATGAAAACCTGGATCAAACGCAGCCTGTACGTCCTGCTGGGCACCTCCGTGCTGGTGGGTGGCCTGGCCGCCTGCAGCCACCGCGACCACGAGTTCGGCGCCAGCATGAGCCCTGAAAAGTACACGCAAAAACGCGACAAGATGGTCGACAAGGTGGCCGGGCGGCTTGACCTGACGGCCGAGCAGAAAAAGCATCTGCAAACCTTGGGCGACACGCTGTACGCGCAGCGCACCGCCCTGATCGGCCAGACCAAAGACCCGCGCGCCGAGATGAATGCGCTGGTGGCCAGCGACAAGTTTGACGCTGCGCGCGCCCAGGCCCTGATCACCGAAAAAACCACCGCGCTGCAAAGCAGGAGCCCAGAGGTGATCGCGGCGCTGGCCGAGTTTTACAACAGCCTGAACCCGGCCCAGCAGCAAAAGGTGCGGGATTTCATGGACGGCAGGGGTCGCTGGTTCTGGCGCGGCTGATCATGCGCCAGCAGGGCCATTGGGACAATACACTCTGATCTCATGCACCGAATCCTGCTGATTGATGACGACACCCAGCTCGGGCCTCCCCTGACGGCCTACTTTGCACGCTTTGATTTGGTGCTGGCGTGTGCCCTCAGCCCCAGCGCTGGGTTGGCTCGTTTGGCAGCGGGCGGCGTGGATGCGGTAATTCTGGATGTGATGCTGCCCGAGATGGACGGTTTTGCGCTATGCCGGGCCATCCGACGGGACAGCGACATTCCCATCCTGATGCTCACTGCGCGCGGCGAGGTCATGGACCGCGTGGTCGGACTGGAGCTGGGCGCTGATGACTACCTGCCCAAGCCCTTTGAGCCCCGGGAGCTCGTGGCCCGGCTGCAAACGGTGCTGCGTCGTCGCTTGGCCGCCCCGCAGGCTGGTGGGGCGTCCGGCGCCAGGGACCGACTGGTGTTTGAAGGCCTGGTGATCGAACCGGCTACCCGCAGTGTCTGGCGCTTGGGCGAAGCCCTGGCCTTAACAGGCACCGAATTTGATTTGCTGCACGTGATGGCGCGTGACCCTGGCAAGGTGTTCAGCCGCGACGACATCCTGAACCAGTTGCGCGGCCATGATGCCGAGCTTTACAGCCGGGCAGTAGACATTTTGATCAGCCGCTTGAGGAAAAAACTTGCGCCGCTGAACGCCATCAAAACTCTGCGCAACGCTGGCTACGCATTGGCGCTGGTGCGCCCGCCGGCGTGAGCACCACAAAGGATAGGCCAGGACGGCCTGACGGCTGGCACCGGCGGGCCCGCCATGCACTGGCGTACTCGCTGCGAGTGAGGCTGGTGGCCTTGTTTCTGTTGTTGGCGCTTGGGATGACTGGCACCTTCCTGCTTGGCATGCAGTACGCTTTGGGCATCGGCTGGCGCGATGCGGCTCGCCCGCTGGTGACCGATTACGTGGATCGGCTGGCCACTGATCTGGGAAGCCCACCCAGTGTGGAAAGGGCGCAGTCGCTGGTGCAACGATTGCCCTTGAGCATCCGTATCAATGGACCCGTGGTCAACTGGCGCAGCCACGCCGATTTGCGCGAACGGCATGAGGCGCCAGACGATGAATGGAGCAGCCAGGCGCCGCGCTTTTTCGAGCGCAGTTCAAAGGACGGCCACCGCATCCGCTTCGGGCTCAATGTCCAGGCCTGGCATGACCGGCCTCGCCTGATCGGTTGGGCGACCCTGGCCGCCCTATTGCTGCTCACCGCGCTGGCCTATGTCCGGATAAGTCGCATGCTGCGCCCGCTGGACGATATCCGGGCTGGCGCACAGCGATTTGGTACAGGCGACTTTGCCCTGCCCATTGCGGTACGTCAACCAGATCAGCCCGATGAACTGGGCGAACTGGCAGCCATCATCAACACCATGGGCGCAGACATCGGTCAGATGCTGGACGCCAAGCGTGCCCTGCTGCTGGCCATCAGCCATGAGCTGCGCAGCCCACTGACCCGGGCCAGACTCAACACAGAGTTGCTGCCTGAGACGCCCGAGTTGCAGGTAGGCCGAGCCGCACTGCTGTCTGACCTTGCTCTGATGCGCGATTTAATCACCGACTTGCTGGAGAGCGAGCGGCTGGCCAGCCCCCATGCAGCTTTGCATCGCGAGCCGACGGACTTGGCTGCCCTGGCAGCAGAGGTGGTTGCCAGTCTAGAAAGCGCACCGCCAGTCCAACTGAACGTCGAGCCGGGTCTGCCTATTCTTGCGCTAGACCGCAGCCGAATACGGCTGCTGGTGCGCAACCTGCTGACTAACGCGCTGCGCTACAGCCAAGGCCTGAAACAATGGCCGGTCGTGACGCTGCGGTCTGAGGTCATGGGCAGCCAGGGCTCTGACCGGCCCGGCTTGTGTCTCATCGTGCAAGACTATGGCCCCGGTGTGCCTGAAGCGCAACTGGCGCAATTGGCCCAGCCTTTTTTTCGGCCCGATGCTGCTCGCAGCCGCAGAGACGGTGGCGTAGGGCTTGGCCTTTACCTGTGCCGGCTGGTGGCCGAAGCCCATGGCGGTCAGCTGCAGTTTCGCAACGCGGCACCCGGTTTCGAAGTAGTGGTGACCTTGCCGGCTACTGCTATATAAAATGGAGCATACTGTTAAAGCAGCGCAAGGCTATTGGGCCTATTTGTTTATTTTTTGAGAGATACTGTCGATGCCAACTTTGCTCTTGCTGCCAGGTCTGATGTGCGACGCCAGCGTCTGGGCGCCGCAAATTGATGCACTGTCTTTGCTTGCCCGTTGCCATGTCGTTGACTACGGCATTCGCAACTCGCTCTCTGCCATGGCGCAGCAAGTGCTGGACGAAGCTCCCGCCCAGCGTTTCGCCCTGGCTGGTCACTCTATGGGTGGCCGGGTGGCACTGGAAGTGCTGCGGCTCGCGCCAGAGCGCATCTCACACCTTGCACTGCTTGACACTGGCACTCACCCCCTGTCGGCTGGCGAAGCTGGCGACAAAGAGCGCGCCGGTCGGCTTGCCCTGCTGGCCCAAGCGCAAGCGCACGGCATGCGCGCTATGGGCAGCCAGTGGTTGCGTGGCATGGTGCCTGCCGCCCTCATTGACACGCCTTTGTACGAGGGGATGCTGGCGATGGTGGAGCGCAGCAGCCCGGTCCATTTTGCTGCACAAATTGAGGCGCTGCTCAACAGGCCTGACGCTGCTGGCCTGCTTTCGTCCGTGAGCTGCCCTACGCTGGTTCTGACCGGCCGATACGATAGCTGGAGTCCGCCCGAACAACACAGGCAAATGGCGCAGGCTATTCCTGGCTCGCTGTTGTGCATCGTCGAAGAGTGTGGTCACATGAGCACCTTAGAACAACCCTTGGCCGTGAATGCAGCGCTCACCACCTGGTTGTCTCGCTAGGTGCGTG
>JBAXMQ010000101.1:0-11605 GCA_037134215.1 Betaproteobacteria bacterium | reverse complement strand
AAGCAGCGCATGCAGATCATCACCGGCCCCAACATGGGCGGCAAGTCCACCTACATGCGTCAAGTGGCGGTGATTGTGCTGCTGGCCAGCATCGGCAGCCATGTGCCGGCCAGCGCCTGCCGGCTGGGGCCGATTGACGCCATCCACACCCGCATCGGCGCGGCGGATGACCTGGCCAACGCGCAGTCCACCTTCATGCTGGAGATGCTGGAGGCCGCGCAGATTTTGCACAGCGCCACGCCGCAGTCGCTGGTGCTGATGGACGAGATCGGGCGCGGCACCTCCACCTTTGATGGCCTGGCGCTGGCCGCCAGCATTGCCACCCAGCTGCACGACCGCACCCAGGCCTACACCCTGTTTGCCACCCACTACTTTGAGCTGACCGAGTTCCCGGCCACGCACCATGCAGCGGTGAACGTGCACGTGAGCGCGGCCGAGTCGGGCCGCGACATCGTGTTTTTGCACGAGCTGCAGGCCGGCCCGGCCAGCCGGAGCTACGGCATCCAGGTGGCGCGGCTGGCCGGCATGCCCGCCGCCGTGCTCAACCAAGCCCGCCACACGCTGGACGCGCTGGAGCAGCAGGCCACTGCCGCGCAGGCCCAGGTGGACCTGTTTGCCACCGCGCCCGACGAGGCCCCACCCCCAACCAGCGCCGTGGACCACGCGCTGGCCGGCATCGACCCCGATGCTTTAAGCCCGCGCGAGGCGCTGGAGGCGCTGTACCAGCTTAAGAAGTTGGCTGGAGGCTAAGGGGCGGCAGCAATGAAACATTCGCCTGCAACTCGTCCCAGGGAGCAGACAGCTTTCGACCATCGCGGATCAGCAAACCGGTTGCCTCCAGAACCGCAACATCCTGATGCACGTTTTTGTAATCACGTGCCAGTGCAAGTGCCAGTTCCCTGACATTGCTGGCGCCATGTTGGCGAACATGGCGTAGCAGATCAAGGCGACGGGGGGATAGTGTGTCCAGCATGGTTTGGACGTCCAGAAAGGTCACATTCGTTTCGTCAACTTGCTCACCAGCAGCAGCCTGATTCCAGGCTTTGGAAAATCTCTTACTCATCTCGGCCAGGCTGCCCACATTGACCTGCACTTTATGCGTTGCGCTCATTTGTCGCCCTTTCTACGTCGGCCAAAAAATCGGCCACCAGTTTCTCCACGCTCACAAAACTGTAACGAGTTTCCATCTCGCCCAAGTGCTTGTGATCACCTTTTCCACGTTCATTGTCGTATCCCACAATACGCACGCCGTCTCGACCATAAAACAGGCTGTATTTCAGTCCATGCGGTCTTTCAGATGATGGTTTTGGAAGTTGCCAGATCGTCATTTCAACGATTGCGCCATCAGGCAAAACCGCCTTGTCATAGAAAATCCGCTTTGCCTTCATATGGTCACTCTAACCATATTTAATAATGGCGTCAATAACCATATTTTTAGTCTAAGCATTCAAGATGTTGATGCTGTCGTCAAACCGCCCCAGCATGTCCGCCGCGGTGTTGAACCTAGCCCGCCACAAACTGCCCATGCAGGCCCAGCGGCAGGCCGTAGGGCAGCGCCAGCTGGGCCACAGGCCCGTCGGCCAGGGCGCTGGCCTCAAACACCGACAAGGTGGTGCGGCCGCTGGCGCGGTGCAGGGCGGTGCCCAGCACCCAGCCCGGCTGCGCCTGGGGGGCGTTGGGGCGCGGCACATACAGGTGCTCCTCGGCAATCCAGTCGGGGCCGTAGCTGTAGGCTTGCACTTGCTCACCCGTCACGGCCAGCACGCGGTCGGGGCCATAACGCTGGCTCAAGCTGGATGGGGTGGTCTGCATCAGCACCGTCAGCGCCGTGGGCTCGCCGGTAAAGCGGCGGTCAAAGCTGGGAAACTCCACGCCCTGCAGGCCCACATCGGTCTGACGCGCCGTGCCCTGCGCCAGGTTCAAGTCCACCTGCGTCCAGCGGGCGGTCTGTGCCAGCGTTACGCTTGGCGCGGGCATGGTCAGGCCCTGCAGGTGCCCCAAAAAATCGGTGTAGCGGGCATAACCAAGCCGTATCACGCCTTGCTCCTCCCAGGCGTTGCCCAGGTGGAACACGCCGCCATTGGGCAGCTCAAAGCGCTGCACACTGAAATCGGCACGGCTCACCACCAGCGCGATCAGCGGCGCCTGCGGCCGCCATTCGTAGCGGTCCAGGCTGCCAACCTGCGGTGCACCCGGTTTCAGGTGCAGCGGCATCAGCAAAAACACCAGATGTCGCGCGGTGATGGCAAAGTCATGCACCATGTCGGCCTGCGGCGCCTCAATCAGCGCCTGACGCTTGAGCGCACCGCCAGCGTCAATCTCATAAATCAGCAGCTTGCGACTGTGACCAACGTAGCCAAAGTTCCATACCGTGCCGTCAGGCGCAACGCGCGGGTGCGCCGAAAAAGAGGCACCGCGTGTCTCCGGCGACCAGACCTTGAAGCCCTGCGCTGCCAGGGTTTGCGGATCGAGTTGCAGGGCCGAGCCGCCCTCCCACAGGGCGAACAGCTCGCGCCCGCCGGCCATGGGCAGCAAGTTGATGTTGGCCACATTCACCGCGTCGGCATCGCTCACGGGCAGGCCGCCGGCCAGCGGCGTGCCGAAGGCCGGGTACAAAAAACGCCCGGCCGCTTCTTCTTGCATCAGCTTGGGTGTGCGCAGCAGCACGCCGTGGTGGCTGGCCTTGCCGGTCCCGATCCGGAAGGCCTGCACCATGCCGTCACCGTCAAACCAGTGCTGGTAGCGCGTGGTACCCAGCTTGAAACGGGCCGGGCCATTGCGGTACAAAGTGCCGCGCAAACCCTCGGGCAGGCGCCCGCGCAGCGGGATGTCTGCTGTTTCCAGTGTGCCGATCAACCCGTCGCCGGCGGCAAAGCCGGCTGGGGCCAGGCTGGCCAAACTACCGAAGGCCATGGCTTGCAGCAGGTGGCGGCGTGTGAGGGGGGATGCAGTAAGGGTGGTCATGGCGCGGCCCGGCTCATTGAACCTTGAGCTCAATCGACAAGCCCTGCTCAGGCAGGGCGACACTGGCCGCCTGAAAGCTGGGTGGGCCAAAGCTGCCGCGCGCGTTGTTGGCAAAACCGTAGGGCTCCGTGGGCATGCCCATCAGGTTGGTGTTGAGCTGGCCGTTGCCATCCAGATCATGGTAAGCCGACAGGGCGTAAGAGCCTGGCGCCACATCGCGCAGCACCAGCGTCACCCGGCCTTCTGCATCGCGTCCGGCTGCAGCAGTCGTAACACCGCGGGTCAGGGTTTTGGGGAAGGCCGCCGCGCTGTCGAACAGGCCCAGAATAACGTTGCCGGCGTTGGACGTGACGTTGCTGACCACCACAGTCAGGTCGGCCGCCTGCGCTGGCGCAGCCCCCAGCAAGCCCGCGCAGGTGGCGAGCAGCAGGCCGGCGACCAGGGCCGGGCGTTGGATGGAAAAATTTGAAGATAAGGACATGGAAGGCTCCGTTAGGGTTGGGAGCCGCAGTGTCCAAGCCATGCGGTTCGGGCGCCAGCCCGATGCGACGAAATGCCCCAAACCGGGTGCCAGCAGCACAACAGCCGGCGCGAACCGTCTGTCAAGCGCCCGCTAATCGCCCGTCAAGCGCCCGTCAAGCCCCCGGTGCTGGCCTCAGGCGACCAGCGCCAACAGCGCGGTCACCGCCAGCCGGATTGCCTGCCGGGCTTCGGGCGCGGTGAGTCCTTGTTCGCGACGCAGCCGGACCCAGGCGTCCAGGCTCATGGTCAGGTCGAGCGCTTCCAGCAGGTGCTTCTCCTGGGTCGCTTCGGGCGGCATCAGCCGCTTGAGCAGGTCGCGCTGCAGTTTGGCGGCAGCCATGATGTTTTGCGCCAGATACGGCGATTGGTGCCGGTGCACCTGTGCCGCGAGGTAGTGGGCGGCAACCCGGTCGTAAACTTCGCTGCGCAGCTCGATGCTTTCCAGCACGCGCTCCTTCCAGGTCGGCGCCAGAAGCCTCACCAGCAGCACCGGGGTCACATGGGCTTCGGCAATCTGGCTGATTTCGCGGTACAGCGAGTCCATGTCGTCAAAATGGCGAAATACCGTGCGCAGGCCCACCTCGGCGCGGACAGCGACCTGCTCGGCCGTCGGGGACACATGCCCCTCCTCCACCAGTGCGGTCAAGGCCGTGACGATTTTTTTTCGCGTCACGACGCTGCGGTTCAGGCGCCCATCAAGCTTGGGGCCCACCACAGCCGCCGCAGGGGCGGGCGCGCTGGCCGTGACTGATCTGGAAGAAGCTTTCAAGCTCAGACTCATCAGTTGGCGTAATAAACGTATTCGTCGTCAGGTGCCAGCTTCTGCTTCAGGGACTTGTCGATCGGGATAGCGCCCTCCCCCAGCGAGGGCCACATCGGTTTGCGCTGGGCCTTGTCCCATGTCGCCAGCTTGGCCTTCAGGGCGGCCAGGCGTTCGGGCTCCTTGGCCGCGAGGTTCACTTTTTCGGTGGGGTCGGCGGCCAGGTCAAACAGCCAGTCCTTTTTGGGGCGCTCGCTCACCTGCAGCTTCCAGTCGCCGTCGCGCACCACGCGGTAGGTGTCGGTGCGCCAAAACAGGGTGTCGTGCGGGCGGCCAGACGACGCCTGGGTGATGAAAGGCAACAGATTGACGCCGTCGATCGGCCGGTCGGTCGGTACCGGGCGTCCGGCGGCGGCGGCGGCCGTGGCAAAAATATCAAAGTGGCTGACGGGCGCATTGACGGTGCTGCCTTTGGGGATCGTGCCCGGCCAGCGCATGAAGAAGGGCACGTGGATGCCACCTTCAAAAAAAGTGGCCTTCCAGCCCCGGTAGGGCGAATTCAGTCCGTCCAGGCCAATGTAATGCGCCCCGCCGTTGTCGCTGGTGAAGATGACCAGGGTGTTGTCGTCCAGCCCCTGGTCTTTGAGCGACTGCAGCACGCGACCAATGTTGCGGTCCAGCGAGCGGACCATGGCCGCATACACCCGCATGGTGTGGTCGGGGATGAAGCTGAGCGCGTCGTAGTCCTCGCGCGTGGCCTGCAGCGGGGTGTGCGGCGCGTTGTAGGCCAGGTACATGAAGAACGGCCGGTTCTTGTTGGCCGCCACCACCTTGACGGCTTCGTCGGTCAGGTAGTCGGTCATGTACTTGGGCGGCTGGAAGGGCTCCTGGTCCTTGAAGCGCACCACCCAAGGCTCAGCCGCCCAGAGGAACTTGTCGATCGGGTCAAAGTCTTGGATGGCGTTCACCACATTGGGGTGCTTGGGCGGCAGAAACATGGAGGCGGCGTGCAGATGCGACAGCGATTCGTTAAAGCCATGCGAATAGGGCCGGAACTGCGGGTTATCGCCCAAATGCCATTTACCCACCTGCACGGTGTGATAACCCGCGCCCTGCAGCAGTTTGGCGATGGTGATCTCGGTCGTGGGCAGGCCCATGTCCTCATAGGGGATGAGGTCGGCCTCACGCTCGGCGTGGTAGATGGGTGGCCGCAGCTGGTCCGGGCGGGCGGTGCCAGTGATGGCCTTCATGAACTGCTTGGGCGTTGGGGTGAATTCAAAACCAAAGCGGGTGGCATAGCGGCCGGTCATCATGGCGGCCCGCGAGGGCGCGCAGGTGGCGTTGCCTGCGTAGCCATTGCGAAAGTTGACGCCGTCCCGGGCAATGCTGTCGATGTTGGGGGTGGGCACCCGGCCCCCGGCAATGCCGCCGCCATAGTGCGTGATGTCGTTAAAGCCCAGATCGTCGGCCACGATCAGCACCACGTTGGGCGGCCTGGCGGCCAGCCCGGCTGTGGCCGGCCCCTGCTGCCAGGTGACTTCGCGGCTGGGGGCATACTCTTGGCGCAACACATATTTCACATACAGCAGCAGCGCGCCCGTGCGCCCGCCGATGGCGTAGAAGCCTGCGGCCCCCAGCACGGCCACCGCCACCACACCCCACACCAGTCGCTTGATCATGTTCGCATCGCTTTCAGGGTTGCTGTTGCTGTTACTTGGCTCGGCATAAACACCGGCTCATTGCATCGATGGGCGCAGGGCCATGGCCTCGCGCCAACGGCGCAAGTTGGCATGCTGCTCACCGGGCCGGACCCGCACCACGCGGGCAAAGTCCACCGCCACCACAGCCGTGATGTCAGCCAAGCTGAAACCGCTGTCCGCCAGGGTGTCGCGCCCAGCCAGGTGGGCATCGAGTTCGTCAAAAAATTGGCGCAACCGGGCCAGACCGCGCTCGGCCAGGGCAGGAATCTGCGGGTAGCCCACCGGGCCGGGCAGGGCCCGGTTGACCATGGCCGGCGAGCTGTTGCGCAGGGCCTCGGCAATGGCCATCAGGCCCTCAAATTCGGCGCGCCAGTGCCAGCTGGCAATCTGCGCCTGGGCCAGTGGGGTGGTGCCCAGCAGCGGCGGGTTGGGAAAGCGGGCCTCCAGGTAGGCGGCTATGCCGGCGTTGTCGGTCAGCAAGGCACCGTCCTCCAGCTGCAGCGCCGGCACGGTGCATTTGGGGTTAATGGCGCGGTAGGCCTCGCCAAGTTGTTCGCCTTTGGCCAGATCGACCTGGACCGTGGCGTGCGTCACGCCTTTTTCGGCCAGCAGGATGCGGGCACGGCGCGGGCTGGGGGCGGTGGCACAGTCGTACAGGGTCATCATGGCAGGTCTCCAAACAAAGCTTCGCAGCCGGTGCCGGCCAGAACCCGGTCCACCGTGGCTCGGGCTGGCGCCGGCAAGGCGGCGTAATCGCGCCGCAGCCAGCTCAGGCACTTGGCCTGGTAAGCAAAGGTTTGCTGCACCCAGACTGCGCCCTTGATGTGCGTTTGCAATTCGGTTTGACCCGCCGCCAGGGCCCGGGCATTGGCCAGCAGCAGGGGCACGTACAGCTGGCCCACCTCGGTCAGCAGAGCGCGCAGGGTGTCGGGCAGGCCATTGGGCAGCGTTTCGGACAGGGCGTCTAGAGCCAGCCAATCGCCATCGGTCGGCTCCAAGCCCGACAGGTCTTCCGTCACAGCCACCCAGCCGCAGACCCGGGGTGCGTGCGCCACCGCAACCGCCATCGGCGTCGGGTCAAACTGAACCAGCTGCGTGAGTTGCCCGTAAAAGCCAAAATCCGAGGCGCCCGGCCGGTGGCCCATCACAAAACGGTGGGTGCGCAAGTGGTCTTCCAGCAGGGTCAGCACGCGCAGATAGCCCGCCTCGATGACGGGTTGGGTCGTGGGGTTGGAGCCCACGTAACGCAGGCGCGGAATCTGGCGGTCAGCCACCATGTCGGCGTAGTGTTGCAACGCAGCGTCATCGAGCGGCTGGCTCAGCCAACTGGCCAGGATACCTTTGGCTTTTTGGATGTCGGCGGCGTAGGTCCAGCGGTAATGGAACATCGCCTTGGTCAGCCACTCGTCGGCAAAGTCTTCCAGCAAGGCATCGACAAACGCCAGGGCGGGGTCAGCGGGCAGCACCTGGCGCCCCGCGTGCTCGGCCTCAAAGCGGCGGATCAGCGGTGTGGAGTCGGTGACGGCCTGTAGCGCGCCATCGGGGCCCGGCAGGTAAAAGGTGGGCAGCAGGTGTGGTTTGGCCATCGGCATGCCCGGCACACCGGTGCCTGAGGGCACCAGCCGGTAGGCGATGCGACGGTAGCGCAACAGCGCCACCATCTTTCGCGTGTAGGGCGAACCCGGCACGCCGTTGAGCAGCAAGGGGGGCTTGGTCATCAAAGGGCGTCGACTCAGCGGGCCAGCAGGGCGAGCAGGCTGCCCAGGTGCACCAGCGCCGCCAGCAGGGCCAGCACCAGCGCCACCCAGCTGCGCGGGCGCAGGGCAAAGCTCATCATCACCTGCGCCGGAAAAGAAAAGGTCATCGCTGTACCGGCCGTCTTGAGCGGGTGTACCTCGCGCAACGACGGGTTGATGGCAAGCTTCATCATGTCGCGACGGCTGCGGTAGCGCATGGCACCCACCACATGCCAGCCCGGGTCGGGCGGGGTGTTCCAGGCATCCACGTAGCCGCCCACCTTGCGCATGACCAGCATGGGGTGGCCGCCGTGGGCCAGCAACACCTTGACGAAGCGCCGGCCATAGCTCTGCAAGAGGTCCAGGCCCAGCGTGGGCTTGGCATTGAGCGGGTGGGGTACCTCGTGCGGGTGCACCCGCACCAGGTTGCTCATGATGAATTCTTTGCCGTCATCGGCCTCCAGAAAGGCACGAATGACCGCTCTGTCGGTGTGTTCGACCACCTTGGTTTTGGCAGACTCGGCCAGAAAGGCCTCGATCTCGGCCTGGCTCAGGGGCCCGCGCCAGTTGTCGTACCAGGCGCGAAACAGCAGGTACAGCGCGAGTGCCACCGGCCATGCCCACCAGGCGCCGACCATCATCGCCACACCCCACGGGGCTGGGTCGGCAGGGGCTGCGGCGCGGCGAGTCGAAATAGGGTCATGGCGAGATCAAATAAAATGGCACTATAAATGCCACATGTGAAGCCGGTCAATCAGGGGTTTACCCCCGGTGCCACGGGTGCCAAGCAGCTCAGTGGGTCACGAACTCGTAGCTGACCTCTTCGCTGACCACCAGGTCGAGCACATCATTGAGTGCATCCTCGTTGTCGGCGCTGGTCCACACGTCTTCCGGGTCGCGGGCAAACAGGGGCTCGATGGCGAGGTCAAGGTACTGGCTGTTGGGCAGCTTCAGCACGGGCGTGCCCTCAGAGGTGCTGACCACCTCCCAATCGTCGGGCACGGACAGTTCAAGCTGGATCGTGACTTTTAGTTTTTTCATCGATTAACCTTGGAGGTTGATGGGCTGCACCGGCAGCCACGCGGGAGCGCACGCTATTCTAAAGAAAATAGGCGCCAAGCCAAGTGCTGTATGGCTAGATAGCTACAAAAGAAGTAGCGGCAGCGCGGTGGTGCACTTGATCTGCTCCATCGAAAACGCCGAGGACACGCCCGCCATCTCGGCCAGACCGATCAGCTTTTTATAAAAGCGGTCATAACCCTCGATGCTGGTGGTGACCACCTTGAGCAAATAGTCCACGTCACCGCTCATGCGGTGAAACTCCTGCACCTCGGGCAGGCCGCTCACCACGGCGGCAAAGCGGGTGAGCCACTGCTCGTCATGCTGGCCGGCGCGGATGCTGACGAACACCGTCACCGGCAGGCCCACCGCCTGGCGGTTGACGATGGCCACCCGGCGCTCAATGAGGCCGGCGTCTTCCATACGCTTGATGCGCTTCCAGCAGGGCGTGCTGGACAAGCCCACGCGGGCGCCCAGCTCGGCCATGGACAGCGTGCTGTCAAGCTGCAGGGCATCCAAAATTTGCGTATCGAGGCGGTCTAGCATGGTTTTATCCTAAAAGCCAATTTGGAAGCATGGCATGCTAAAAAAAGGCGGATTAAAGCGAATTATGGAATACCTTTGTCCTGCCCGGTTCTTACACTGGCAGGTATGACCCACGCCCTCTACCTGGACAACAACGCCACGACCGAGGTGCTGCCCGCCGCACTGGCGGCTGCCAGCGCCGCCATGGCGCAGTGCTATGGCAACCCCAGCAGCAGCCATTCGCACGGGCTGGTCGCAAAACAGCTGCTGGACCATACCCGCGCCCTGGCCCGTGCGGTGATTGGCGCCGAAGACGGCACCCTGCTGTTCACCAGCGGTGCCACAGAGGGCATACAAACCGCCGTGCTCTCAGCCCTGTGCGCCATCCGTCAGCAGCGGGTGGACGGCCAGCACACCGGCACGCTGCTGCTGTACGGCGCCACCGAACACAAAGCCGTGCCAGAGGCGCTGGCCCATTGGAACCGGCTGCTCGGGCTGGGGCTGGTGCTGCAAGCCCTGCCGGTGGACACCCAGGGCCGGCACGACCTGGCCGCCCTGAGCGCGCTCCTGCCTGACACCGCCCTGCTCTGCACCATGGCGGCCAACAACGAAACCGGGGTGGTGAGCGACCTGCCTGGTATGGCCGCAACACTGGACGCTGCCACGCGCCGCCCGCTGTGGCTGGTGGACGGCGTGCAGGCGCTGGGCAAGCTAGACCTGCAGCTCACCCATCACGGCATCGACTACGCGGTGTTTTCGGGGCACAAGCTGCACGCGCCCAAGGGCATCGGCCTGCTGTACGTGCGGTGCGGCGCGCCATTCACACCGCTGGTGGTGGGCGGCGGGCAAGAGGGCAACTGGCGCAGCGGCACCGAGAACATGCCCGGCGTCGCCGCCCTGGGCGCGGTGCTGCAGGCGCTGCATCAGGGCACCGCGTTTGCCAGCCAGGCCGGTCTGCAGGCCCTGCGCGACCGGCTGGAACGGGCGCTGCGCAGCGCCTTCCCGGCCATCGTGTTCAACACCCCGCTGGCGCACAGCCTGCCCACCACGCTCAATTTTTC
The DNA here is from genome assembly GCA_037134215.1 of Betaproteobacteria bacterium. Classification (GTDB taxonomy): domain Bacteria; phylum Pseudomonadota; class Gammaproteobacteria; order Burkholderiales; family Burkholderiaceae_C; genus Rhodoferax. The sequence continues at coordinate 1,278 of JBAXMQ010000101.1, read as the reverse complement.
AGTGCCGGGCCTGCCCAGCAAGCAGGTGCTGGACGTGTTTGACGCCGCCGGCCTGCGCGTCAGCGCCGGCAGCGCCTGCAGCGCCGGCAAGGCCCAACCCAGCCATGTGTTGCTGGCCATGGGCCTGCCGGCCTGGCGCTGTGAGTCGGCGGTGCGACTGTCGATCGGCCTGCTGAGCACCGAAGCGCAGGTGGCTGCCGCCTGCGACGCCATTGCGCGCTGTGGCCAGGCGCTGGCAGCCCCACCGTCATCAAGCGCGCCGGCTTGGACCCTACCCGCCCTGCCCGGCCCGCCAGACGACATGGCGTTGGCCGCTGGCACCCTGCATTGGCATGAACTGGACGCCTTTTTGCACGCCCACCCGGCAGCCCAACTGGTGGACCTGCGTGAACTGGCCGAGCAGCAGGCAAGCGGCGGCCTGCGCCACGGCCACCTTACCGCCGTCAGCGCCCCGGTGAGCGAGCTGCCACGCCATGATGCGCTGTGGTTTGGCGCCGGCGCCGGCGCCGCCCCCGTGGTGCTGGTCTGCCGCAGCGGCAAGCGCAGCCAACAGGTGGCGCAGTGGCTGCACAGCCAGGGCCACACCACAGTGCGGCATCTGCATGGTGGCTTGGCGTTAAGGCCCTAACTCAGGCCACGTGTTGTTGTTTCCCACGCCTTGATAGGTCGGGCTGGCCAGCCAGCAACCCGGCTACGGAGATGTCTTCATCCAAGGCATCCCAATGCAAACCGCCCTTGCTCAACTCGACGCATGCGCGCTGTTCGGGGGAGGCATCCAGCAGGCGTGGAAACCAAGCCAAGGGCACGGCAATGGTGCGCCCGTCCGACAAGCCAACCCACAAGGTATCGTCATCAAAGCGAACCGCATTAGGCGAAATGATCATTCCATGCCCTTTCAATCAGCAATTGGTTGGCAACGACAGCATCGCGCAGGTCTCGTAACGTCCGGGCGTCAAAACCGTCGCTGTCCGCTAAGTAAACCGTAGGTGTGAGCCAGAATTTTGCCTCACCGTCCGAGTTGCGAACGTGAACGTGGATGGCTTCACGCGGGTTACCTTCGTTGGAATAGAAGAAGAATCGAAACGACTTGTAGCGGAAGATGACCGGCATGGCGTTGAGTTTAAATGCTCAAGGTATTTCTTCTTCAATTCGACTCAACCTGCAGGCTTGGTTACGCCCTGGGGGTGCGGCAGTCGCCACGTCGCACTGCCTCCAGAAATTCGCCGATCACCTGGGTGCTCAGGGCTTCGGCTTTACGGGACATGCCGTTGCCGGCCA